>DASUBU010000220.1:0-17793 GCA_035763125.1 Ktedonobacterales bacterium | reverse complement strand
GGGATCATGGATGCGCTCGGCGTGGAGCGCGCCCATATCGTCGGCCACGACTGGGGCGCGGCCGTCGCGTGGCTCTTCGCGTCCCTGCTGCCACAGCGGGTTGATCGTCTGGTCGTGCTCTCGGTGGGCAACCCGGCCGCGCGGGGCATGCCGAGCCTGGAGGAGCTGCAGAAAGGGTGGTACCGGCTACTCTTCCTGTTTCCGGGGATCGAGCAGACCCTCCAGCGCGATGACTGGTATCTGATGCGCACGCTGCTCCAGGGCGGCGGCGATGCCGATCGCTACATTGACGATCTCGCGCAGCCGGGGGCGCTGACCGCCGGGCTGAACTGGTACCGCGCCAATATGCAGCCGGAGCGGCTGGCCGGCCCGCGTCCCCCGCTGCCACCAGTCCAGGCGCCGACGCTGGGCATCTTCAGCACCGGCGACCTCTACCTCACCGAGGAGGCCATGCAGCGCTCGGCCCAAGCCGTGACAGGGCCGTGGCGCTACGAACACATCGAAGGGGTCGGCCACTGGATCCCAGTCGAAGCGCCGGAGCGCCTCAACGCGCTGCTGCTCGACTTCCTGCGCTCGTAGTTGAAGCGAGGACCAGCAGGCATGAGCGAATCCGGAAGGCATCTGCCGTTCGCGGGGCGGGTGGCGCTAGTGACGGGTGCGGGCAGCGCCGAGGGGATCGGCTTCGCGGCGGCGCGCGAGCTGGCGCGGCAGGGGGCGGCGGTCGCGATCACCTCGACCACCGAGCGCATCCACGAGCGAGCGGCGGGGCTGCATGCGGCAGGGCATACGGTCGAGGCGTACGTCGCCGATCTGACCGATCCCGAGCAGGCGCGCGGGCTGGCGGAGGCGGTACTGGCGCGCTTCGGCCGCATTGACGCGCTGGTCAACAACGCCGGCATGGCGCAGACCGGCGTCGAGGCACCCTCGCGCCGTTTCCTCGACATGGACGAGGCGGACTGGGAGCGCGCGCTCGGCCTCAATCTGAAGAGCGTGCGCCTGGTGACGCGCGCCGTCGCGCCGCAGATGGTCGCCCGCGGCTACGGCCGCATCGTCACCGTCTCCTCGGTGACGGGGCCGCTGGTGGCGATCCCCGGCTCCGGCGGCTACGCGACGGCCAAAGCGGCGCTGCTCGGCCTGACGCGCACGCTCGCCATCGAGCTAGGCCGCTTTGGGGTGACGGCCAACGCCGTGGCGCCCGGCTGGATTCGCACCGGCTCCTCGCTGCTCGACGAGATCGAGGCGGGAACGCACACGCCGGTCGGCCGCCCTGGCACGCCCGACGAGGTGGCGGCGGTGATCGCCTTCCTGGCCTCAGAGGCGGCGAGCTACGTGACGGGCCAACTGATCGTGGTGGACGGCGGCAACATCATCCAGGAGCACAAGGGGCCAAGCGGGCGCGAGTGAGCACCTGGCAGCGCAAAGTGCCGCCCAGAGCCGCCTCCCTAGTTCTTGTTCTTGTTGGGTGGTCCCTCCCAGCCGGGCGACTTCCGCTCGACCTCGCCGCCGGCTTGCAACTTCTTGCCAGCTTTGACGGGCTTGCGCCTCGTCGGGCGCTTTTCGTCGTCGCTGCCCTTCGATGGCATCCTGATCTCCCTTCTCCCCGCGGCATCGCCTGCCATGATGCGACACCGCTAGGGATTCCCCGCAATGCCCGCGCCGCCATTCCCGCTCCACGAGCAATCCCATACGGGGGACGCGCATGTCAAACCTGGCGCAATGGCACGGGAAACCGCGCAAGATGAGAGAAGTCTGTGCCGATCCCGACTCGTATACTGGTGAACGTCAGGCTGATGCCGCGCGGAGCATCACCCACCAAGATCGGAGCATGGCAGTGGGTAAAGTCACGTTTGGCCAGTCGGTATCGGTGGATGGCTTCATCGCCGACAAGCACGACGACGTATCTGAGGTCTTCGCCTGGTTCGGCAGCGGATGGGAGCACTTCAACGAGGTCGTGGGCAATGCGGCCAACGAGGCCGGCGCGGTGATCATGGGGCGCCGCAGCTTCGACATGATCTACGGCGAGAACGGGTGGGTCTTTCCCGATGGCACGTCGGCTCCGTGGCCGGTGGTCGTCCTGCAATCGCAGCCACGAGCGCCGGAGAAGAAGGGCAATACCCAGTTCTACTTCGTCACCGATGGCATTGAAAGCGCGATTCAGAAGGCAAGGGAGATCGCCGGCGAGAAGAACGTCGCCCTGCACGGCGCCAGCGCGGTCCAGCAGGCGTTGAAGGCGGGGCTGCTCGACGAGTTCCACATGAGCGTCGCCCATGTGCTGCTGGGCGAGGGCGTCCGCCTCTTCGATCACATCGGCGATCAGCCGATCCACCTGGAGCACATACGAACGCTCGATACACCAGGAGCCACCCATCTCGCGTTCCATGTCGTGAAGTAAGGCTGACGTCAGGTGCCTGCCCCGTCTGGCCCACCCCGCCCGCGCAGCACCCGCTCTACCGCCGCGCCTGCCTCATCTGGCCCAACGCCATACTCGTGCAGAACGCCTGCGCCGATGCTCTGCCCTTCATCGGCGATGCCCAGCAGCAGGTGCTCGGTGCCGACATAGTGATGGCCGCGGCGGTGCGCCTCGCTGGCCGCCAGCTCCACCACTTGCTTGGCGCGCGGCGTCAGACCGATGTCTCCTGTTCCCTCGTGGTCGCCGCGGCCGATGATGAATTCGACGCGCGTGCGGGCTGCATCCAGGTCCACGCCCAGCGCGCGCAGCGCCTGCGCCGCGACGCCGTCGCCTTCGCGGATCAGGCCCAGCAGCAAGTGCTCGGCGCCCATGTGGGTGTGGTGCAGGCGCTGCGCCTCCTGCTGGCTGAGCGAGAGCACGAGCCGCGCCCGCTCGGTGAATCCAGTGAATCGATCGCGCTCGTTCAGGCGCGCGCCCGGACCGTACAGCGCAACCGACGGGGCCACCCGCCTGCGCGGCGACCGCGCGACGCCACGCCAGAATCGACGCAGCGCATCGAATGGATCGAAATTCCGTCGTCGCATCATCTGCCTCCTTCTCGTTCGCCCACGCAGGATGGCATGAGCCCGTCGCTGGCTGATGGCGGGCGAGCCGCGCCACTCACCCGCCGCACTGATAGCGAGGTCGCGCAGCGTGCCCAGCCAAAGCGGCACGAGCGCGGGCGGGCCGCGTCGCGTCACCGCCTCGCGGCACGAGTCGCGAAAGACGCGTGCCATCTCGTCTCCGAACGCGCGGCGGAAGCGCGGTGGGTAGGCCAGCAGCAGCGCCCGATAAAGACGCGCTGAGAGCGCGACGAGGTGCCCGCCGCCGAATCTGCGAGGCATCACGCGCCTCCTCGCACTGGTGCAGCGCCGGCCTCCGGCAGCAGGCGCCGCGCGCGCGCTTTCTCCACCAGCCGCGCCAGATGCTCGGCTTCGGCGCGTGCCACTCGCTCACCGAGGGCCGTCAGCCGATAGTAGCGGCGCCGCTCGTCGTCCAGCGCGGGATCGGGCCGCTCGTCGCTCTCTTCTATGATCCCGGCTTCGAGGAGCTGCTTGATCGAGCGGTAGAGTGTGCCAGGTCCCAGCCGCAGCTTGCCGCCCGTGCTCTCGGCTACCTCGCGCAGAATGCCGTAGCCGTGTCGCTCGCCGCCGGCCAGCGCCAGCAGAATCTGAAACGCCGCTGGCGTGAGCGGCAATAACGCTTCGACGCGCTGCGTCACCTCGTCCATAGTGCCTCCCCTCGCACGCGGTGCGCGCCTCAGTCGCACAAGCATCCACATCGGATATACTCGATTTGGCTATATCCGATGCGGATATATTAGCACACGATCTTTCGCGTGTCAAGGCCGTCGGCCGATCACCCGGCGCCGCCGGCGTACGCGCTTCACAGCCGTTCGCCGCGCAGCTCCAGCGCGCGGGGATCGCGACCGAAGGCCAGGCGGTGTGCCCAGGTCGTGGGGTAGGCGCTCAGCTCGCGCGGTCCCAGCGCCACCGGCGGCTGGATGTCGAATCTGGCTGCGCGAAGCGTCCGGCGCACCTGTCGCGCGCCCTCTTCCAGCGGCCAGCCGGCCTCCGCCAGCGCGCCGGCGTTCAGGCGCACCTCGATCCGTGCACCTGGCCGCGTCAGCGCAGCCAGACGCGCCACGCATGCCGGCTCGCCTTCCAGCAGCGCCTCCAGCAGGCTGCCCCACGGGAAGTTCACCGTCAGCCGCGTTGCCAGGCCTTCCAGCTCAGTGGGCAGCGCTAGCACGTTGGCGATCAGGTACAGCGCGTTGGGCGGCGTGCACAGCGTGCGCGCGCGCAGGTTCTCGCGGCAGGCGTCAATGCCGATGGCAAACGTTGCCGGCTGCGTCTGGGCGACGCTCTGCACGAATCGCCCATCGCCGGTGCCAAGGTCTATCAGAATGTCCGTATAGCCGGCCAGGCGCGCGGCCAGCTCGTGCGCATTGATCCCAAGGGCGTGCTTGCCCCGTAGGCTTTCCACGGTCCATCTCCCATTCTGTCGTGTCGAGTGGTCGTCGAGCAGGAACAGAATGGGAATGGCGGCGCACGGGCGCGGGCAGCGGGGCGGAGCGAGGCGCGGAAGCGCGAGGCAACGTACCGTCAACCGCCGTCAAGGTCGTCGGCGGTGGGCTTGCGTCGCGAGCAACACAAAGGGCCGCGAGGCCAGTGGCCCGCGGCTCTTGCCAAATGGACTAGTGCGCTCTCAGCCGTCTACCAGGGAGGATAGGCCGTGAGAGCCGCGTGTTCGCGCATCGTCAGCTCGCCTCTAGACGGCATCCGCCGTGATCTGAGTGTACCACACGCTCAGGGCTGCTCGACGATCGCCTCACGCGCCGCATCCGCCTCGCCTACGGCCGCTTGCGATCGAGGCTCGCCCTCGGCGACTGGATAGACCGGCGTGTGCCTCGTCGCGCGCCACAGCAGCGGCACCGCCGGCGCCAGCAGCGCGCCTGAGGCGACCAGCGCCACGCGCAGGCCGCGCAGCGTGCCGAGCGCACCGAGCGCTGGTCCAGCGGCAATCTGGCCGAAGGCATCTACCTGGCCGGCCATCGAGATCACCGTCGCGCGGACCGCCGGGTCGGTGTGCTGGGCAATCCAGGCATAGTAGAGCGGCGAGATGGTGCGGCGCAGCACGGCGATCAGCCAGACCGCCAGCACTGCCAGCGCGAAGCTGCGCGCGAGGCCGAAGCCGATCACGGCCAGACTGAGCAGCGCCGTCATACCGAGCAGCGCGCGGGCAACCGGCACGTGGCTGCGCAGATTCACGCGCCGGCGAACTAGCTCCGAGGCGACCAGACTCAGCAGCATGGCGCCGACATCCATGATACCGAACCAGATCACGTAGCTGAAGTTGCCCAGCGGAGGGAACTGGAGATCTTGCAGGAAGTGCGCGTCGGAGAGCCGGTCGTAGCCTTCACTGTAGAGGCCCAGAAACAGCCCGACCCCCAGGATCGTCAGCAGCGCCGGACGCAGCCGCACCAGCCGCCCACCCGCGCGCAGCGTGTCGCCCATCTGCTGCCAACGCGTGCGCTCAGCGGCCGGCGTGCGCCGGAAGCTAGTCTCGGGCATCAGCGCGATCAGCGCGACGGAAAGCCCGAGTGTGCCAGCGCCAGCAGTCAACATGCCCAGATTGAGATGGATGCCGGCCAGCAGCGCACCTAGCGGCGAGCCGACCAGCGCCGCTGCGGTGACGGCCTGCGAGCCGCGCATGTAGGTATTGCCGGCCTCGCGCTCGCCCACCTCGCCAGCGATCCAGGCCTCGGTTGCTCCACTGGTGAAAGTGTAGCCCGCGCCCCATAGCGCCTCCGCTGCCAGGATCACCAGGAAGTGCGGCAGCAGCGCCTCGATCAGGAAGGCCACGCCCATCAGCGCGACGCCAACGATGATTGAGAGGCGCCGGCTGAAGACGTCGGCCACGACGCCGGTCGGAATCTCGAATACCAGGATCGAGGACTCCATCACCGTGCCGACCAGCACGAGCTGCAGCGGATCGAGCCCCGCGGCCTGAACGCGCCAGACCGTGGCAATGACGAAGTACATGCTGCTGAAGAGCGCCTGCGCGCCCGACAGTCCCAGATACACGTGAAACGCGCTCACAGGCGTGCGCGCGCGATTGTCGCGTCGAATCAATCGGTTCCTCGCTTAGCGAAGGGCGGGGTATCCCGCCGAGGCAACATGATCACATGTGTCGCGGGGATCGCTGTCATCGGACACCCCTCCTTTCGCTCTCGAGGACGAACTACACGATTACGGACGGACTAGACATTTTTCGTTGGGGGCGTCTTGCGGACGCCCCATTGCCGGGCTGCGGATGCTCCCACAGCCATCACGTCGGGCGCCAGCGCGCCTTGAAGGCCTTCGCGTACTTGGCGATCTGATGCGTCTTGCGGAAGCCGGCGCTCTGGTAGTGGGCCAGCGCCGACGAGTTGAACGCGAACGACTCCACGCCGACTGACATCGCTCCCAGCGCCTGCATGCGCCGAAATGTCTCGGCCAGCAGCGCGCGGCCAAGGCCATGGCGCTGATGCTTCGGGTGCGTGCCGGTTGGCTCGATCACGCCGCGGCGGAAGTCGGGCTCCAGCCAGCAGAGACAGAACGCAGCCAGCTCGCCGTTGGGCGCGGCAACCACCAGATCGAGCGCGGGCGTGTAGCCCGGCGCCCCCAGCGTCCGCGCGCGCCATTCGGCCGTCATATTCTCGCTCTCAAAGGCCACCCGTTGCAGCGCCGCCACCGCCGCCGCCTCGCTCTCCCCCGCCAGCGGTCGCAGCGTGAAGCCAGCCGGCACCTTTGGCTCCGGCTGCGGCCCCTGCAGCACCTTCTCCAGGTGGACCAGATTCCACACGTTGGGCGCGAAGCCATACTGCTCGGCCAGCGAGATGCGATCTGGCAGATTGGGGCGCGTATCAATCCACCAGTCCAGGTCGCGCTGGCGATCGTCGGTCAGCGCCTGGAAACGACCCAGCGCCCAGTCCATCAGCGTCGGCTCGATGCCCCGCTCGCGCGCACTGGGCCGGATGAAGTAGTCGAGCGTGCCCCACGGCTGCTGGACGACGGCGTAGGCGAGCAGACGGCCGGAGGCATCCTCCCAGATGCGCGTATCGTCGGCGGAGAAGGCGGAAGGCGAGGAGAGACGGTACGGCAGGTCGGCCAGATGCAAGGCCTCCGTCGGATGCGCGTAAACCATCTCGGTAATGTGCTTCAGATCCGCGCCGCCCGCCACCGGGCGCATCCGCACGTCCATCACGCCTCCAGCGTCTTGCGATAGGTCAGCTCAAATGGGCCAGGAACGAACCCGAGCGCACGATTGATCGCCAGGATTGGCGCATTCTCGACACGGTTCGCGGTGACGACTACCCGCACGCCGCGCGCCTGAGCCAACGCAGCCGCCCGCACCTTCAGCGCGGTGGCGATGCCGCGGCCGCGATACTCCGGCAGCGTGCCCGTGAAGGGAATACGTGCCACGCCAGCCGCTCGATTGAACGGCGCGATGAACGAGAGGCCCACCCAGCGGCCACTCGTCTCTGCCAGCACAAGTATGCGCTCTGGCCAATCCGTGCTCCTGAAGTATACAGCTTCCCACTGCTCGTAGGGAGCCATGGTGTAGAACGACCCGAACAACGCATAGAGCCGGTGGCGCTGCTCAACTGAATCAAACATTTCGTCGTAAGCCAGCAGGCGCACGTCGCTGTGCTCGGCCGAGGCGATATGGTCGGCAAAGCGATCCGCGTCGAAGCTCGCCAGATCGAGGTGCGAGGTGATGCGCCGCTGATGCTCGGCAAAACCACGCCGCCGGAGAAACGCGCTGCCTACCCCCTCGGCGCCATCCTGATAGAACCAGGCGTCGAGTGTTGCAGCGCCACGCTCGCGGGCGAATGCCTCAGCCCGTGCGTAGAGCGCAGCGCCGATGCCTCGGCTGCGCGCGTGGGGCGCCACGTACAGTTCGCCCTCCACCACTCCGGCGGTGCGCACCGTCGTCGTGCTGCTGTCCTGTACATCCAGGAATCCCGCGACCGGCGTTCCCGCCACGAGCCGCAGGCCGATCACTGGTGACTGCTCGTGCGGCGCGTCGTCTCGCCGCCAATCCTGCACCGTGCGTCGCCGCAGCGGGGGCAGGCAGGCGTTCAGTGCGGCGAGTGTGTCCGCCAGCTCACTCTCTGAGAACTCCCGGATGCTATATGTCTCGCTCACGACGCCGTCTCCTGCTCGCTTCCCTCGTGCAACACCTTCTCGTAGACGTCCCACGCCTGGTAAGCCCGCATGCCCGCGCGCTCGTAGAGCCGGGTCGCGCCGGTTGGATTCGCCGCATCTACGCCCAGACCGACGGTGCGCTCACCACGCCGCCAGAACTCCGCAATGGCCGCGCGCAGCAGCGCCAGTCCCAGCCCGCGATGGCGCCACGCCGGCAGCACGCCCAGGTCGTCTACCCAGCCCATCTCGACGTATGGACGGCAGAGCGCGAGACCGGCAATTGCGTCGCCCGCCATCGCGATCAGCCACAGCGATGGATCGAATCCCTCTTGCTGAACGTAGCGCGCCAGCCACTCGTCGAACGGCGGAATCGCCGCGCCCCAGTGGTCGGCAAAGGCCGTCCGCAGCGCCTCGTAGACGGTCTGCTCGTCACGGCCCGGCACAAATGTCCGCGGCACAATGCCCTCCGGCCAGACGGGCGGCTCGGGCGGCACATCGTCGAGCCGGAGCCGCATGCGCCAGAAGCGCCGCACCGGCGCATACCCTTCGCGAGCGGCCAGACGCAGCGCGGGCTGATTGAATGTCGAGATCCAGAAGGTGAGGCTCACCTTCTCGTCGGGCAGTGCCGGCACAGCGTGCTCGCGCGCGCGGGTCTCCTCCACGCGAAGCAGATACGTCCCCAGGCCACGACCGATGTGGTCAGGGTGGACGGCGCCGAAGCCGAAATGCTGCGTATGGCCGCCATGCGCCAGGTGGCCGTAGGCAGCAAGCGCGCCATCGGGCGCCACCACCTGCCAGATATCGCGGCCCAGCTCGAAGTCCGGCGTCGCCCACTGGCCGGCGATGTCTTCGCGCGTGAAGTAGCGCTCACCCGACTCCGCGATTGCCGCCGCCGAGACGATGTCATAGATTCCGTCGAGGTCCGCCCCCTGCGGCCGGCGTAGCACATAGCCAGCCGGCGGAGTCGCCGGCGCCAACATTCCGCTCATCGCCTTCTCCATCGCGCCCTCGCTTCTTACCCTAATCCAGCGAGCGCGTGCTGAGGTCCACGCCGGGCCGCAGCTCTTTCTCGAAGAGCGCGTACTGCGCCGCGACGCGCATCCCCGCTTGCTCGTACAGGCGCGTCGCGCCCGTCAGGCTCTGCGCGTCTACGCCCAGCCCCACCGTCCGCTCGCCGCGCCGCCACAGCTCCACGAACGCCTGGCGCAGCAGCGCCATGCCGAGTCCCTGCCGGCGCCAGGGCCGCCGCACCGCCAACGTATTCACCCAGCCGCAGCCGGGCCGGCGAGCGTTCAGCGCCACCCCGGCCAGCTCGCCCCGCTCCGTCTCCGCCAGCAGCCATAGCGAGGGATCGAAGTCCGAGCGAGACGTGCGAGCGATCCACTGCTCGAAGGGGCGCGGCACATGGCCCCAATGATCCTGGAAGGCTTCTTCGACGCACTCGAAGACGGCGCGCTCGTCGCGCCCGGGCTGGAGCGTGCGCAGTGTGATGCCGGACGGCCAAACGAGCGCCTCTGGCTCGGCCTCCAGCTCGATCACCATGCGCCAGAAGCCGCGCACCAGCCGGTAGCCTTCGCCTTCGAGCAGGCGGTGCGCCGCCTCGTCGTTCACCATCACACCGTTTGAGATCACCACCCGCGCTCCCTCAGGCGCCAGCGGCACACGCTCGCGCAGCCGGGCCTCGGCCAGCCGCACCAGCGCCGTGCCGATGCCTCGACCCCAGTGGGCCGGATGCACGTAGCCGTCAATGTTGAGACGTCCTGAGCCGGCGTCCTGCGCGTCGGCATAGCCGGCCAGACTGCCATCGGGCGCGGTGATGAGAAAGGAGTCGCGCTGGGGATCGAGCCGCTGCCACCCTTCGAGGATATCCTCCTCGGTCCAGCCGTCGGCTGTGCCAGTGTGGGCAATATCGAACGCCGCGATCAGCGCCAGGATCGCCGGAATATCGTCGCGGCTGGGTCGCCGCAGCACGTAGCCTGCCGGAATCGCCATCGTCTCGGAGATCATCCTCGCCTCTATCCTTTCAGATCAACGTCTTCTCGAACACATCATATTGCCTCTCGATGTGCATCCCGGCTCGCTCGTAGAGCCGTGTCGCGCCGGTCGGATTCTGCGCGTCCACGCCGAGCGCCGCCTCGCGCAGTCCACGCGCCCGAAACTCCCCGAATGCGTGGCGCAGCAGCGCGATGCCAATGCCCCGCCCGCGCCAGGCCAGCCGCACGCCCAGCGAATTCACCCAGCCGCGGCCAAGCGCGGGAAACGTCTCGCACAGCGCCGCACCAACCACCTCAGCGGTTCCCACCGCGATTTCCGCCTGCGCCAGGAAACACAGCGACGGCTCGAGGCCTGCCGACGAGCTCACCGATTCCAGGAACTGCTCATAGGTCTTGGGCTCGTAGTGCCAGTGGTCGCGGAACGCCTCTTCGCTGGCGCGGTAGGCCAGGCGCAGGTCGGATTCCCCCACGCACACCCGCACCGAGACGCCCGCCGGCCAGTCCGGCAGCTCCAGCGCATCGTCCAGAGAGATCGCCATGCCCCACATGTGGCGCACCTCGGCGTAGCCCGCGCCGCGCAGCAGCTCACGCGCGGCGGCGTTGGGGGCCGCGACCCACTGCTCCAGCGTTGTCACGCCATCGGGCATCCCCTCGGCGTGCTGAACCGTAGCGGCATCTTGCAGGCGCCCAGACTGGAGAGCGGGAGCCGCTCGCTCCTCGATCCGGGCGAGCAGCCAGCTTCCCAGCCCATGCGCGTTGCGCGCCGGATGCACGAAGGCGTGCGCGTAGCGATGGGCACGCTCGCCTGGCCCCAGGTGCCCATATGCGGCGAGCCCGCCGCCCGCGGCCTCCACGGCCCAGGAATCACGCATGGCATCAAAGCCACGTGCCTTGCGCGTCACCAGCACGCCTTCGATCATCGCCTCATCGGCTGCGCCGAACTCAGCGATCTGGCAGGCGGTGACGAGCGTGCGAACGGCGGCGGTATCCACGGCATCTGGTGGGCTAAGGCGGTATCCCGCCGGCAGATGGTCAGACATGTGAGAGCTGGCTTTCATTGGGCGCACGCCAGGCCGCGTGCAGCGGGTCGCTATGAGGTAAGCGATCGGGGATGGTGGCGCGTGGCGGGCGCGGCTGGGCGATGCATGCATCGCCCCTACGCTATGGGAGGAGGGCAGCCAGGCGATTGGCGTTAGCCCTTCCCTCCCGCTAGGCGCCCGTTCGGCTGGTCAGCGATGGGACCAGCGTGAGTCGCCCGTTGCGCGCGTGCAGTGGGTGACGACTCGCCGGCAGTGGCGCTGGAGCGCCGGCGCCCTGCTGCTTGCGCCGCCGCGCGATGAGCAGATCGAGCGCCGTCGCCGCCACTTCGAGCATCTCCAGCTCGTCAAATGTCGTCACGTCGCCGTGGCCGACGAGCGTATCGAGTACGTCCTGCGCCTCCACATGCAGGCGATCCATCACGTACGTCAGCACTTCGCCGGTAACAGTTGGCTCGTGCTCGTGGTCGGTCAGCACGCTGCGGTCAGCGTGAACCAGCACCAGCGCGCGCTCCTGCGGGGTGCAGCGCAGCGCCCGGCAGATCGCCTCGACGGTCTGACGGGGCACCTTCACCATGCGCCCGTTCTCCAGGCGCGCGAGCCACGTCTCGCTGATGCTGTTGTAGTTGGGGTCGTCGGGGGCGAGCTCGTCGAAGATGCGGATGATGAGCTGGGCTCTGGACCAGCGCCGCGCTGTGCGCAGCCGCGCTATCGCCTCGCCGCACCGCTTTGCCGCCGGTTCCGGCGTGCCATCGGTGGCCATGATATTCGATTCTCCTGGTGCATATGTAGGGGGAAGGCAGTTCATCCAAAGGGGGCGGCATCGCCGGGGAGGAGCGCGCGCGAAGGCGCGGCATCCCCAGGGAGCGCGTGCGCATGGGATGAACTCACGACAGAGTCTGCGGGCGCGCGAGACCTAGCGCACGCTTGTCAGATCCGCGCCTTCGGGGCCCGCTCTGTGCACCAGAAGAATAGACATGGTCCTCCGTCCTCTCAGAAGCGAGGATGTGGGGGAAAGAGAGCAGAGATCGGCCAGCTGCCCGCCAGGAGCAGCGACCACTGACGCCAAATGCGTCACACTGGCGAGAAGTATAGCATGCGCAGGCAAGAGGTAGTAGCAGAAATCTGATAGAAGATGGTCTGCCGCCGGCCATCACGCCAGGCGTCACCACACGCCGGGCAGCAACGCCCGTCGCTGTGGGGGATAGTCCGAGAAGTGCTGGCGGTACCAGCGATGGTTGGCAAGCGCGCGTGGAACGAGATTGGCCAGCACCCACACGAAGAACGCGAACCCAGGGATGGACCACGTCGCCAGCGCCCAGCCGCCCCACTCGATGATCTCGCCCAGATAGTTTGGCGCAGACACCCAGGAGAATAGCCCGCCGCGCGGAATCTGATATCCCGACTGGCCTGGCTGACGCAGACGCCGCAGGATGGCATCTGAATGTCGGCAAATAACCAGGCCTGCGATGAACAACAGCGCCCCCAACAGGAAACGCGGATCGAGCAGCCAGCGATCAGGATAGCCGCCGGAGAAGCTGAACAGGTAGCGGCCATTGAGATAACCGTTCAGGACGTTGAAGGTGAAGCCTGACGCGGCGATGAGCACGGGCATGCGCTTGCCGCTGCCGCGCAGCCTGAACGGGTAGATAAACGCGCGGTAGACGTAGTGGCTCTCCCACATCAGAAAGAAGATGTCCGCGACGAGCGTGCCGCGATAAGCGCCCACCAGAAAGCAGGCGCCAAAGACCAGAGCCGCCGGCGACTCCATCACCAGCCAGGCGAGCCGATTATTGATGGTAGGGCCTTGCCACGGCTTGCCCACGTGGCGACCGTAGGGCGCCGCCACGACGAGGAGCAGCGGGAACGTGATCGCCGCCGTCGCCACGTAGCCCACGAGCACAATCGTGTACGCGGCTGGCTCGCTCATCGTGCGGTTGGCTTTCGCTGGCGCGTGAACAGCCCGATCTCCTCCAGCCATTGCACGGTGTCGGTCACGGTCTGTGCCAATGGACGCGGCTGATAGCCCAGATCGGCGGCGGCATGATCGTGCAGGATGTGGCGATTGCTGTTGAGCGCGGCGGCGAGGGATTGCCGAGTAAAGAGCGACCGCTTGCCCCGCAGCGAGGCCCACCAGCCTAGCGGGCCGATGCCCAGATAGGCCATCCACGCGGGAAAGGTGAGGTGCGGACTGCGCGCGCCACCCGCCGCTTCAACCATCTGAGCGATGGCGCGGAGTGAGGCCCACTGATTGGAGAGGATGTAGGTCGCGCCGGCTGGCGCCACCTGCTCAGCGCGCACGGCGCCCGCGGCCACATCGCGCACATCCACCCAGTCGTAGCCACCGTTGACCAGCCCCGGCAGCTCTCCCCGCGCGAGCTGGAGGATGTAGGCGTTGGCGGCGCTGAATTTGTAGTCGTTCGGCCCCAGGATAGCGCTCGGGAAGACGATCACCGCGTCAAGCCCGTTCGCAACGGCCTGCTGCACGATGCGTTGGCTCTGCACTTTCGAGCGGGGGTAGGGCAGGGGAGCATCCTCCGCGATGAGGGGGCGGTTCTCGTCGAGTGGCTGTGTCAGCGGATCGGTGCGGAACACTTCAAGCGAGCTGACGTGGACGAGCCGCCGTACATGATGCGACTGGCAGAGCGAAACGATGGTGCGCGTGCCTTCCACATTGATGGCGCGCAACGCCGGCCAGGCGTTGGGGTCGAGCGAGATCTTCGCGGCGGTGTGATACACCACCTCCACTCCGTCGAAGGCGCGCTGGAGCGACGCCGCATTGCCCAGGTCGCCCTCCACGAACTCGATGGGGAGGTCGGCGAGATGTTTGGTGCGGTAGCGGGTGAGTGTGCGCACGTGGCGGCCGTCGTCCAGCAGGCGGCGCACCAGTGTCAGCCCCAAGTGTCCCGAGGCACCGGTCACGAACACTGTCGTGGGAGTGCTCCTTTGCTGAGCGCATGCCATGCTCCGCAGGCCGGGCGTCAGCAGGCGCGATGCGCGAAAGAGCGCGAGATCCGCGCAGGCCCCGCCGCTGCGGTGCCCACATGATACGCTCTCCAGGCAACTGCCGTCTCGATCGCGCTGTATGCGCATTTGGCCGGTGGCCAGCGGCGCGCGTGAGCGGGCGGCGTCCATGCCTAGTCCCATCACGCTGGCCGGCTCCTCAGCAGTTGGCGTCGCGCATCACCCAAGGCCCTTCCGGAAGCCCTGCCGCCAGGTCGCGTAGCGCGGCTGCCAGGCAAGCTCACGCTTAGCTTTGGCGTTTGATGCGCCGCGGATCTGCGTCATCAGCGACACGCCCACCTCGCCGACGATCAGGCGACCCAGCCAGACGGGAACGTGCCGCGGCGGCTTCGCGCCCACTGCATGCGCTAGCTCCGGCAGCCAGACACGGACCGGTGCCGGCTCATCATCGGCGATGTTGTAGACGCCGGGCGCCCCTTGCAGCATGGCCGCAATCGTTGCCGAGGCCGCATCCTCCACATGGATGAACGACCACACGCCGCCGCCGTCACCGATGATGGGGAAAGCACGCTTGCGCACCATCTCCACGATCTCGCCCCCGGCGGCGAACCCCGTTCCCGGCCCGTAAAGGTTGCCGTAGCGCAAGGCGATACCTTCGATGCCCTCCGCATTGAGCACGGCATGCTCGAGGTAGCGGATCGCCTTCAGCGTCTGCTGCTGATTCCGCGGCGGGGTCGGGTCGAGCTCGTCCTCCTCAGTCTTCGGCACGCTGGCGTTCCCGGTGCGCGCGTAGTTCCAGTTGCCAAAGCTCTGGGCGATGAACCGGCGCACCCCCGCCGCTTGCGCCGCCGCCAGCAGGTAGTCCGTCCCTTCCGTGCGCATGCGGTTGGTTAGGGCAAACTCGTCGTCAAACTTCCGGTAATTCTTCGCGCCGGCCAGCGCGGTCAGCTCATGCATCACGACCTCGGGCGCGGCCTGCCGCAGCGCCTGCATGACGGCGGACCGGTCGAGCGCATCGGCCACCACTGGCTCCGCGCCAGCCGCGCGGAGCGCCTCGGCGTTCTTCGGGGAGTGCGTGAGCGCGATGACCTCGTCGCCGCGCGCGATAAGCTGCGGCACCAGCCGCTTGCCGATAGCGCCACTGGCGCCGGCCACAAGAACCTTCATACTGCGGATCTCCTTCTGTGCGCACCTCGCTGTGGTGCGGAGCGCACTCTGAGACGGAGCCGCCACCAATCGTGTGACAGTCCCACCGAAAGTCGCCGCATCAGCGCACGCGAGAGGAGGTTTCACGTGCTATGTCGCGGAGAGTCAGGCGTCTTTGGATTTGAACCTGCCGACGTCTGAGAGCGGGATGCCAAGGTGAGCGAGCTTGTCGGGGTTCACGATCGAGCGAACCGCCTGCACGGCACCATCGGCGATATCGAGCGCGATGACATTGATCAAGCGGCCCTCTGCGTCGAACGACATGATGCCAGGCTGACCGTTGATGCGTGTGAACTGTATGGTGGCATTGAGCTGGCGTCCGATCTTGAAGATACTCTGGAGCACGAGCCTGACGCGCTCGCGGCCGTAGATCGGCTGTGGATAGGCATGCGCTTTTCCGCCGCCATCGCCGTAGAAGATCGCATCCTCGGCGAGGAAATTCACCAGACTCGTCATGTCTCCTCGGCTAGCGGCATCAAAGAACTTGACCGCAAGCTCTTGTTGCGCCCTGTGATCCGCGTCGAAACGGGGTTTGCCAGCCTCGATCCGCTTCCGTGCGCGGGCGAAGATTTGTCGGCAATTCTCTTCGCTCTTCCGGACGATCTCGGCAATCTCGTCGTAGCCGTAGTCAAAGACCTCTCTGAGCAGGAAGACCGCGCGTTCGACCGGTGAAAGGGAGCGCAGGAGCACGAGGAAGGCGAATGAAAGCGACTCGTTCATCTCGGCGTGTTCCGCTGGATCAGGCTCAGCGCCGGTCAAGAGCGGCTCAGGCAGCCAGACGCCAACGTAGGTTTCGTGTCTGGCCCGCGCGGCCCGCAATGCATCTATTGCCAGGCGGGTCGTCACGGTGGTCAGAAACGCCTTCGGCGACTCAATGGTGGTGCCTGCTTGTGTCACCGCGCGATGAAGGCGCAGGTACGCCTCCTGGACGACGTCCTCCGCTTCGCTCACGCTTCCCAGCATGCGATAGGCAATCGAGAACATGAGCGGCCGCAGGCGCTCGTACACGTCCTCTAGCTGGCTGCCGACCGTTGGCGGCACCGATGTGTCTTTCATCTGCTACGCCTATTCTGGTTTGCGCGGCACCGTCCGATGCGGTGGAAAGCCGCCCTTGAAGGGCAGCGAATAGTTGAGGGCCCGCTTGAGCACGTGCACGACGCTGCGAAGCCGTGCCGTTCACGCCACGGTTCGTCCCAGGCTAGTCCTCCCACTCCGGTAGCGGCTCGCGGGCCTCGCGCCACTCCGCTGGGATGCCCTCGATGCCGGTGTAGCAGGCGACGATCCCACCGACGATCGCGCAGGTCGTATCCAGGTCGCCCAGGCCAGAGACCGTGGACCAGAGCGCCTCCTCGAAGTTGTCGAGGTCGCGCGCCGCGCACCACAGCGTGAATGGCACGGTGTCCTGCGAGGAGACGTGGCTGCCGTTGCCAAGCTCGCGCGCCACGGCTCGCACCGGTGCATTCGGATCCAGGTCGCGCGCACGCTCGATGCCGGCGCGGACCGCGCTCTCTGGTACGAGCGACAGGATGCTTTCGAAGAACTCCTCGTGGGATGGCTTGGCTCCCGCTTCGCGTGCCCGTGCCGCACACGCCGAGGCCGCCGCGACGGCGATCGCGCCGGCCGCTGCTTCAGGATGCGCGTGCGTTACTTCGGCAGAGCGGGCGGCATGCTCGGCCGCCAGCGCGAGATCATCGGCGAAGTAGGCGCCCACCGGCGCCACGCGCATGGCCGCGCCATTGCCAAAGGAGCCCTGCCCCCCAAAGAGACTCTGTGCCGCCTTTCGCCAGGGTACCTCGCTGCGGATCGCGGGCAGCATCCGATGCATGGCGGGACCATAGCCTCGGGTGATGTCGTAATGCTTGCCGAAGCTGCGAGCAAGGTGATCCTGATGGATCTCGCCATGCCGGACGAGCGTCGCCACGACCGAGAGCGCCATCTGGGTGTCATCGGTGAAGCGCCAGGGCGGCGCTGGCAGCGCACGCTGGTAGGTCAGGCCCAGCGCGACGGCCGGGTGCAGGAAGAACCGCTCTCCGAAGGCATCGCCGACCGACAGGCCCTCCAGCGAGACCCTCGCCCGTGCCTGCCGCGTCTCAGGTGTGCTATCCATCGCTCAACTCTCAGTGCCTCTCCGCTGCGACTACCAATGCCTTCCGTGGTCGGGCGAGAGCTGCTGTGCGCTTGCCTCGGCTGCCAAGAGATGCTCGGCCAACCTCCCGGTCGGCACCGTGCCGCTCGATGCCAACCATCGCCGGAGAAGCGATTGCAGTATATCAGCTTGCCGCGCGGAGCATTTGCTTTCTCGTCAGCCCTTGCACGTCGCATCCAACCCATTACGCAGGCGGCGCCTTTGGTTGACTGAGCTGGGCGAGCGCGCGGCGCACCTGTTCAGCGAGTGGGCGCTCGCCCAGGCGTGTGCAGATGGCCAATGCGGCTGTCCAGACATCTTGCGC
>DASUBU010000219.1:0-8652 GCA_035763125.1 Ktedonobacterales bacterium | reverse complement strand
CCACCAGGCGAATCCGCGAGCGCCGGTAGGCCTGCGCCTGCAACTTCTCGGTCGCCTCTGGCGACAGACTCGGTGGCGGGGGAGTCGGCCGCCGTTGTGGCGCGGGCCTGTCGCCTTCGGCGCTCGCCGGCTGAGGCCGGGCGCCGCGACGGGGCATCATCGTGCTGATCTGGCGCGACATCGAGCGCGAGACATCGCGCGCTAGCTCGCGCATCGAGCGGCGTGGCGCGCGATCAGTCCGGCCATCGCCGCGGCCATCTGCCACCGAGCGCGGGCCGTTGCCGTTGCCGTTGCCATTACCACGTCCACGGGGATCGGAGGGGCGGCTGCGCCGCTGCGGCTCATAGCCTGGCGCGCCGCCGGAGCGTGACGCCGCCATTGGCCCGCGTGACGGCGGACCTCCGCGTCCGCCGCGCTCCGGCATCTCGCGACCATATCCATTCCGGTCGTCCCGCGATCCTCCGCGTACCCGGTTGGTGAAGCCGTCTCGCGCATCCCGCCCCATGAGTACCCTCCCCTACACGACGCAGCCTCCTGGCGAGGACCTGGCGGGGACCATCGTAACTTGTTCGCCCAGCAGCCGCAAGGCGGTGGGACACCTGGGCGATAGCTGCGGTCACTAGCTGGCATGCACTTCAGCGGACATCATGGCGCTGATGGCGCTATACTCCGAGGGAAGCCCTGTCCTGCTGCCTGCTATTGCTATGACCGCCGAGGATGATATGCCCACCCACCACACACGACGCGACACCGACACACCCGACCCCGACGCCGGCACGCGGCCCGATGAGACGCCACCGGCGACCGGCGGATCTGGCGAGGCCGGCGAGCCAGGCCGCGAGCGCGCCTTCTTCGAATACTGGAATCAGATGGACATGCTGAGCTGGATGGGCGCGCGGATCACCGAGAGCGCCGACGGCCACGCTACCGTCTACTTCCAGCCCGGCGCGCACCACCGCGGCGCGGGGGTCGGCGGGCGGGCCGTCACTGGCGCCGTGCAGGCCTACATCTTCGACATCGTCACCGGCGCCGCCGTCGCCTCGCTGGCCCACGGCACCCGGCCCCAGGTGACGGTCAAGCTCGACGTCACCTTCGAGCATCCCGCCTACGATGCGCCGCTGACCTTCGAGGGCCAGGTGCTCAGTGGCGGCAAGCAAATCCTCTTCGTCGAGGGGATCTGCCGCGACACCAACGGCCGCGTCTGCTCGCGCGCCCACGCCATCTACCGCCGCTTCGAGAAGCGCCTCCAGCCGCCGCCTGAGCTGGAGGCGCGGCTGCGTGCCAAGGACGAGGGCGCGGACAACGCGTAAGGCCAGGAGACCATATCAACACCGCAGAGGGAACGGAGGAAACGGAGGGCAGCAGAGTGGCTCACCAGGGGCGCTGGTAGCCAGCCGCGGCGTAGATCATCTCGATCGCCTCTGCCTGCTCGATGGCGTCCTCCGGCGCGAGCAAGAGGGGCGCGCCGCCGCGGACGCTCTCGGCGACGTGCTCGACCTCGAACACGTAGTGGCTCACAGGCGCGAAGCGCTTCACCAGCGTCTCGTCGCCGCGCTCGATGCGCACCTCCGCTTGGCTCAGGCCGGGCAGGTAGGGTTGCGGCAGGGTGATGCGCCCGCCATCGCCGACCACCTCGGCGAGCTGGTATCCCGGCTGCTGGAAGCTGGCGTCTATCACCGCGAGACGACCTCCGCCGAAGTCCAGCACGGCGGCCGTCGTCTGCTCGACCTCGCTGTCTGCCGGCACGTCCACCCGTGCCGCCACTGCCTGCGGCTTTCCGCCAAAGACCGCCCGGCTAAAGTTGAGCGGATAGCAGCCGACATCCATCAGCGCGCCGCCGGCGAGTGCCCCGCGCAGCCGAATATCGCCCGGCCGCTCGCGGATGTCGAAGGAGAAGGCGCCGCGTAGCAGCGAGGGTCGCCCAATCGCGCCGGCGGCGATCTGTTTCAGCGTCCAGCGGATCTGAGGATGGAAGCGATACATGAACGCCTCCATCAGCAGCACGCCTTGCTCGCGGCAGACGGCTTCCATCTCGCGCACCTGCTCGGGCGTCGCGCCGAGCGGCTTCTCGCAGAGCACGTGCTTGCCAGCGCGTGCCGCCCGGATGGTCCACTCGGCGTGCAGGGCGTTGGGCAGCGGGATGTAGACCACCTCGATGGCCGGATCGTCGAGCAGCGCCTCATAGCTGCCGTAGGCGCGCATGCCGGGTACGTCGGCCGCCACGCGCTCGGCCGCCGCCAACTCGCGACTGGCGATGGCCACCGGCTGGCTGTTGCGCGCGGCGATGATCGCCGGCAGCACTGCTCGCAGCCCGATATTCGCCGTGCTGAGCACACCCCAGCGCACCGGCTCGCTCTCCGCCGCTCCAGTTGCTTGCGTCTGGTCGCTCATGTGCCGTGTCCCTCCTTCGCCTCTTGCCTGCCGGCTCGCGCGGCGGCATCTACACACGCATTGGATGGTAGCGCGCGGCGCGTGGGTGACGGCTATAATGGAGACGAAACGCCGAATGCGGCAGGACGTCCACCGCAGGAGACAGCATGCCCCGTATCCGTCCGCGCAATCCCGACGAGGTGACGCCCGAGGCGCGCGAGATGCTCGATCAGTTCGTCGCCGAGCGCGGCAACATGCCGAACATGTTCCGCACGATGGCGCTGCGCCCGGAGATCGCCGTCACCGCCGCCGCCCACCAGCGCGCCGTCTTCGAGACCGGCACGGTCCCGCGGCGGCTCAAGGAGCTGCTGGCGGTGCGGGTCTCGCAGATCAACCACTGCGCCTACTGAATGGCCTCGCATACTGCTTTGGCAAAGCAGTTGGGCGCCTCGGAGGAGCTGCTGGACGCGCTGTATCACATTGACCAGCACGCGCACCTCTTCACGCCGGCCGAGCGCGCCGCGCTCTCGCTGGCCGAGCGCATGACCACCGATCCCAACGGCGGAGTGGACGAAGAGGTGTGGGCGGAGGTGCGCGCGCACTTCGACGAGGGCGAGATCGTCGAGCTGGCCGCGGTGATTGGCCTTTTCAACTACTTCAACCGCTTCAACGACGCGCTGCACGTCGAAGTGACGCCGCCGGGTCGCCCGCCTACGTCCAGCTCGTGAAGGCAGATGATACAGGCGTCGCACCCATCGGGCAGCTGAGCTGTAGTCACAGCGGTGTGAGATGCACAGCTTCGATGCGACCGTCAGCGCGTTCGTGCTGGCCGGCTTCACGGTCTCCATCGTTGCGCTGTGGGGCTACGCGTTGCTGCGCCACAGTGGCGTCGTACACACGGAGGTCGGGCAGTCGCAGGCCGGCACCGAGCATCGCCTCGGCCACATCTAGCCATCCGTCGTCCAGCGCTTTCAAGCTGGCAGGCGGAGCGACTGGTCGGCTCTACCTTGCGAGCGGGCGGAGAGAATCCGGACGGGAGCTTGCTCCGGTCCGGATCGCTTTGTGAGTGCCGGGTGGACGCGCGATGGGCGGACGAATGCTCTCGGCGCGGGTTCCCCGGCACCCGTACAGTGCGGTGGGGGACGCAGGAACCGGAAACCGCCGAAAGCGCTCAGGAGCCTGACGAGGTGCGGCGCCAGCGCCGCCAGAGTGGCGAGCGGGCCGCAGCGAGTTGGGTCGCCGCCTCGCTCACTGCTGCGAGAAGGACGTCCATGTCAAACGGCTTGGCCAGGATGGGCGCATGGAGCTGCACCAGGTGGGCACGCATCTCGGCGGGGATGCGCGCCGGACTGCTCGACAGCAGGATATACCGGTGGTGCCGCGCCAACCGCTTATCTGCCACCACGGAAGCGAAGAAGGCCGCAAGCAAATGATGATCAATAGTCTTGTTGCTGCAGACTACCACGACCCCTTCTGCCGTGGGCTGGGTGGTGAGATAGGTGAGAGCCTCGGTCTCGGCCCCGACTTCGGTGAACTCGTAGGCATCCTCGGCGGTGTCCAGGATGTCATGGACGGTGCCACGCAGGGCGTCATCTATCTCGACGACCAGCACCTTTGTCACGACCCGCCCCCAGACAGCACAGCGGAGAACAAGCGCACAAAGGCGCGATGGCTAGGCACTATGTCGCTCGCACTATACGACCGTGCCGACTGCCGTCAATCACGAAAAGCGCACTATGCGGTGGCGGCTACCTAACCCTCCACTGCTGTGTTGAGCAGCCGGCGGCCATATGGGCGCATTTCTATTCGCCACATGTACGCGCTTTGGCACGAATTGTGTTACTGGCTGCTTAACCGCTCATCCTCGCGGCGCTTGCCCCCACTTGCGCAGCGGATGGGTTGGACACCGGGTGGACATGCAGCGGCGCTCTACTCTCCTCCCACCGCTGCAAAGGTCGCCCGGCGCCTTACTTACCACTGGTCGCATGGTATCCGGCGCGTGATAAGCTGCTCCTTACGGCGTCGCCGTCATCACAAAATTGGTGAAGACGACCTCGATGCCGTCCTCGCCCGCCAGCCCCCACAAGCCGGAGGCAAGGCTGCTGTCGTCGCGGCTACCGACTCGGGTGCCATTCACAAAGAAGGTGAAGTGCCTGCCATTGGCCGCCACGGTGAGCGTGTTGAGCTGATTCAGTCCGCGGCGGATGGCCGGGTTGGGGGTGAAGTCCACGACGCGCTGCCCCTGACCGTTGACTACTTTCCCAAAGACCCAGTGACCGAGACCGTCAATGCCAAAGAAGTAGCGATCATCAGTGTTGATGCGGCGGAAGCTGATGCCATACGTCTGGTTGATCACGCCGTTGATCTGCCTGGCCTCCACGGAAAGCGTCACGTCACTTTGGGCATATATGTTGGGGTAGCAGGAGACATTGGCAGTGATGTGATAGCCGTCGGTTTGCTGTGAGCAGCCTCTGCCGTTGGGCCAGCCCGCAGCGGTGCCAATGAGCGAGTTGGAATAGACCACAGTGGGGTGCTGTTGCCGGATCTTAGTGGCCGCCGTGTCATACTCCGCCGCACTCCCAGGCCGCAGCGTGATCGCCTGGATGTCGCCAGTCGAACGATCAGGACGTTCAAGGGATAGGGTGCGCAGGCCGAGGGTTCCCGTCATGCTATCGCCACTACCAATGAAGGTTAGGGTCACCTGCGAGCCGTTACGATTGCCCGTAAATCCGTCGGACTCGGTACGCACCGCAGGAGAAGGTGGCCGCGCTTGCGCAATGTAGTAGGTTTCCAGGTAGGTGCCACGCAGCGCGCCATGTTGCTCAGTCCAGGAGATATACACCGCCAGATCGTCGTCTCCATAGACCCAGCTGGTGGGCGTGGTGATCGTCTGCACGAGCGGACGAACCACGAACACCACGCCGCTGAGTGCGATGAGCACCGCTAGCACGACCAGACCACCGATCACCAGCCTGCGGTTATCTTGATGCCGTGGTGGCGCGGGAAAGGGGGCGTAATACGGTGGCGGAGGAAAGCCCCCTAGCGGCTGAGACGGCGCCCCCGGCTGGTAGGGTTGTTGCGGCCACATCGGCTGCGACGGCGGTCTTGAAGGGTACGGCTGCTGAGGTGGTGAACCGGCCATCGCGGCAAGCCTCCTCCTGGGATGGCGGGCAGGTCGCTCACACTGTGAGCCTATCCTATACTTTGGCAGCCTGCCCGTCAACGATCCACGCGCCCTACCTCAGGGTCATTCAATTGTCGTCGGTCGCGGCGATGGGCCGGCGAATGCATTCGCGCCTGGAGGCCCCTGTCCCCAGTGGGGAGGCCCCTGGGCCGCCAGGTCCGCCTGCGCGGACTGGGGATACAGTGGATCAGTGAATGACTTCGCCCATTGGCCCTGCCTCGTGCGGCAACGCAAGCGAGGGAAGCCGCTTTTATGCCTGTCCGGAATGACTGTGGAGTGCGTGCAGCGGTCTCTGTATGGCGGTCACACCTGATGGGTGTAGTAGACGCGAGAGTACACGTGTCCCTAGTCTGCCCTGGTGGCTCCAGGCCGTTGTAGACTCTATACGTAACCCATGCAGGACGCGCTGCAGGTCGAGCTTGCGCTGAGGACACCGAATATGCCGGAGCCTTCCCGATGAGCGATACACACGAGACCGACCACGACCAGACGCCGGAAGTGCCCACGGCAGACGCAGGCGGCGAGGGCGATCCAGCGGCGACGCTGGCCGCGCTGTTAGCCGACCTCTCCCAACTGCGCGACTACCTCCAGCAGCGCGGGCGCCACACCTACGACCTGGCGCAGCGCTTCATGCACAACGCCCAGCGCGACGCCGCCTCGCGCGCCTACGACGAGCGGCAGGCCACCATGCTCGAATACCAGCACTACATCTGGCACGAGATCGCCGGCCTGGTGAACAAGCTGCTCGTCACCTATGGCGAGCCGGAGGTTGGGGCGACGAGCGATGAGTTGCCTTCGTCGGATGATGCCGGCCAGCCAAACGGCGCGGCGGGAGAGTAGCTGTGTCTGGTCCCGCTGTTCCCCCGCCGCCCTCGAATGCCAATGCGCCGCGCCCCAATGCCCGCGCACAGGCGCGGCTGGCCGCGCTGCGCACGGGCGTCACCGCCTTCGCCGTGCTGGCCGGCCTCTCGTGCTACTTCTTCCTCACCCAGCTTGGTCTCTCCGGCTGGCTCGCCGTCGGCCTCGGCCTGATCTTCGCGCTCTTCGTCCGCATCGCCGCTACCGCCTTGCTGCGCGATTGGCTGCTGGCCGCCGCCCGCCGCCAGCGCGAGCGAACCTCTCCACCGCGCTAATGGTGATCGCGCCGCCCTGCTGGTATAATGGCTCGGATTGTGACGCCTGCCCCATGGTCCGTTCATGAAGGGCCAGGTTCCCGGCCTGAAGCGCTGGGGCGAATACCCCGCGAGAGGGCGAAGACGTTCCCGGAAGCTCGGCGTAAGGAGAATCGGGGGCGAAGCCAGTGGCGGCATCGCAGCAGCAAGTCCGCGCGGCCAAGCTCAAGCTGGTCGCCATCATCGCGGTTATAATCCTCACGCCCGCGCTGGCGGTGCTGCTGCTCGATGGCAGGGATGACCTGCAACGGCATGGATGGAGCCTGCTCGTCGCCTATTTGTTGCTGGCCATCGCCTGGCCCGCATCCCTCGGCGGAGACGCCCTGTACCGTCTCTCCCTGCTCCCCGCGTCACCTGCACGGCTCACGCTGGATCGTCTGCTCGTCATGTTCTGCGTCCTTAACAGCGGCGAGGGGTTTCTCACCTGGCTCCATCCAAACGATCTTGTGAAGGCGAGCGGGCTCATTACCTTCACGATCCTCTTCGTCGCGCTAGGCCTCTGTGGGCTGTTCTGGCCGTTGGACGCCCCGCCCATTCCCGCTCGTCTCAAGCTCATCCCCCGCTGGGTCCGACGCAGCTTTTCTCTGGCGCTTACAGCCTCACCGCTGCCGCTGGTGATCTGGCTCATGCACACAGACTGGCTGCACTCCGCCGGAGGTGGCCGTGAATATGGCCCATCGCAATTCCTGGCGTTCCTCCTGGCGGCCGGGGCATTCCAGGGCTTGCGGTGGAGCGACCGTGTTCCAGGACGGCCTACGGCGACCATAGCACCAGCCGAGGTGCCTACGGAGGCCGCCGCAACGCAATTAAGCACCTCCGAGGCGGCGACCACCGACGCTGCTGGCGAGCGGGGTGTGCTGCTCTCGCGAAGCTCGACGACCGGACGGTGGGAGGTGATGTGTTACGATCTCTGGCTGTTTCCCAACGGAATCCTGCGCATCCCACTCGGTTGGGCGAAGTCTCTCGCCTGTGTCGGCCAGTTCTACGATGCGCGCCATCCGACGATGCGCACCTTTGACCCCGGCGCCTTCGCCCGCGCGACCACCGATCCGCGCAATCAGTGGATTCCGCGCGAGGCCATTGCTAGCGCGACGATGCACCACCGCTCCGCCTCTGATGAGCTGCGCCTCACGCTCACCGATGGGCGTTCGCTGCGGCTGCTCTGGCTGCCGTCGCTGCCCGCCTACGGGCACATGCAAGCGGCACTGGACGAGTGGCTCGGCGTGCGGCTGGTTGTACGCTAGGCGGCCGCTGCGCACGAGCCGATGCATACGCATCTCCTATTGCGTCGTTCCGGCTGTGATAGAGTAGTGTGCGGCTTCCGGCGCGGGCGGAAAGCGTATGGCACGACGAGGGACGCGGAGCATGGGCGACGAGACCGATGGCGCGTGGCACGACGTGGAGGGCATTACGCCGGAGGACCCCAACGCCCTGCGCGGCCGGCGGGTGCTGGTGATGGGGCTGGGGCTGCTCGGTGGGGGCGTCAGC
Organism: Ktedonobacterales bacterium; assembly: GCA_035763125.1. Lineage (GTDB taxonomy): Bacteria > Chloroflexota > Ktedonobacteria > Ktedonobacterales > JADMIN01 > SMAG-U1939. The sequence goes on along the minus strand of DASUBU010000219.1, from coordinate 438 downwards.
GCCGCGCGCTATGCCGTCGAGCAGGGCGCCGCCGAGGTCTCCGTCACCGACCTGCGCGATGAGACGGTGCTCGCGCCCAGCATTGCCCAGCTCAAAGGTCTGCCAATCCGCTACGTGCTCGGCCGCCACGAGACGAGCGACTTCGAGCGCGCCGACGTGGTGGTGCGCAATCCCAATGTGCGCCGCGACTCGCCGTATCTGGCCGCCGCCCGCGCCGCCGGCACGCGGGTCGAGATGGAGATCGCCTGGTTCTTCCGCGCCTGCCGCGGCAACATCGCCGGCGTCACCGGCACGCGTGGCAAGAGCACGACGACGCTGCTGCTGCATCACATCCTCACGCAGTCCGGCATGGAGCCGCTGCTGGGCGGCAACCTCGGCGGCATCGAGACGCTGGCCCTGCTGCCACAGGCCACGGCGGGTCGCTGGGTGGTGCTGGAG
>DASUBU010000218.1:0-41593 GCA_035763125.1 Ktedonobacterales bacterium | reverse complement strand
TTCCCCGCCAACTTCATGCTGATTTCAGCCATGAATCCCTGCCCCTGCGGATTTGCCGGGGATCCCACGCGCGAGTGCACCTGCTCGCCGGCCACCATCGGACGCTACCAGAAGCGCATCAGCGGGCCGCTGCTCGATCGCATTGACATCCATGTCGAGGTGCCGCGCGTCGAGTACGAGAAGCTGACCGACCGCCGCGAAGGCGAGCGCTCGGCAGACGTGCGGGCGCGAGTGCAGGCGGCGCGCGAGATCCAGGCCCACCGCTTCGCCGCCCATCCGCGGCTGACCTGCAACGCCGACATGGGGCCGGCCGAGGTGCGCAAGTTCTGCGATGTGGAACCAGCCGCCCAACCGCTGCTTCGCGCCGCCAGCCAGCGCTTGCAGCTCTCAGCGCGCGCCTTCCATCGCGTGCTCAAGCTGGCCCGCACGATCGCCGATCTAGCCGAGGCGGAGACCATCGCCGCGCCGCATCTGGCCGAGGCCCTGCAATACCGTCCGCGTGGCGGGGAGGCAGCGTGAATCAGCCATTGCCAGGTGCTATGTGACACTGTACTGCGCGTGGAGGCACGATATGGCGGCAGGCTCGCACCAGACCACGATTGCGTTCGATGCGCTGGTGGAAGCCATCAGCACACACCAGATCCGAATGATAAGCAGCGCCTACTCGGCCTCCTAGAGCAAGCGGCCGCTGAGGCAGAGGAAGCGGCCTGGGAGCAGGACCCTGCCGCACCTGACACTTCCGCTACCTCACATCTAACATCCTTGCTGCGGGCGCAGCGTGAGGGGAATTGAGACCCGAACATGCAGGAGTGGTGAGGCGGGTGGGATTCGAACCCACGACACGAGGCTTAAAAGGCCCCTGCTCTGCCCCTGAGCTACCGCCCCACATGTCGCGCGACAACACATAGCGTCAGTTCTGGATCTATCCGTCGTGCCGGCCGCTTCGCGCCCTGGCGATTCGCGGGCCAGTCCTCCTGTTGAATCAGGCCAGCACCCAGCCTCAATGCACGGCACTCCGGCCAGTATACCACGCCGCCTGCCCTCGCGGCCACAGTGCCCCTGGATCCCCAGTGTCTTTCAATAATCCCCTGTGCTCCCAGTCCGCGCAGGCGGACTTCGTGGCCGCAGACCGTCCAGGCGCGGTTTTAACCGCTGGCCAGATGATCACGGCGCGACTATTGAAAGACCCTGCTGGATCCCCAGTGTCTTTCAATGATCAGGCGAGTTGGATGCCGAGCAGGCGCGGCACACTCCAATGAGCGGCTGGCAATCGCAGCGGTGGGGTGGTAGGAGTACTGGGGATAGGAGCCGACCTGAAGCGCTGAGGAGCGAATTCCGCGCTGTGATGGTCAGTGGGAGGCGAGACGACCCGCGGGCATCCTTGCCGCAGGATGCGCCGGACTGAACGTAGCGCACCTCGCAGACCCCTGCGGAACGAGTGGGAGCGCACCGCAGCCGGCGTGCTCCTGCCGCTCCGCTCTTCGCTGTTTCCTCTGTTCCCTCGCGGTCTTGAGAGGGTCGCTTAGCGTGCGATCACCTTGATCTCGCCGAAGGTGGCGATGGCCTCGATTCGCAGGTAGCTGCTCGTTTCGCTCCGGCCCAGCGCGAATTCGTCGCGCATGGTGATGCCACCAATGCTATGCCCCGGCGCCGTGACCTGGCCGAAGCGCGCCGAGCTTTCCATGTAGACCCGCAATCCCTGCGGCACGATCACCTTGATCTCACCGAAGAGCGCGTTCAGCCGCAGGATGTTCTCACCATCGCTGAGCCGCGCCATGCGCACGTCCACCTTTGCCTCGCCGAAAGTCGCGTTGATCTGCGTCTCCGGCCCCAACTCCCACAGCGAGCCGGTGCGGTCCACTTGGCCGAAGAACGCGGAGAGGCGGTGGATGCGCCGGTTGCCCGCCAGCGGCCCCGAGCCCGACAAGGGCGCCGAGACGTGCCGCTCCGGCTCAGGTGGCAACTGGTCAAGAATCGCCTGGCACTCAGCCGGATCGGTCGTCACCATCAGCAGACCCATCAGCCGCCGGAACTCGTCCAGCGGCAGCCCGCCCCGCGCGTAACGCTCCCGCAGGTCTTCCATCGCCGTCTGTTGATCCATGCCGCCCCCCTGAGAAACGACTACTCGCCGCGCCTGCGCCATCTGATGTGCCCCTTTCGCGCTCGTGTCGCACCTTCCCTCGTCCCCGTGTATCCCCTACTCACCGCTGTACAGCGCAGCGTCCCAGTGGGTGCGCCCTGCGCAAAGCGAAAGCGCGGCCCCGTCAGCCGCGGGCATGTCGCCATCCGGCCACCAGCAGCGTCCAGATCCGCGGGCCAATCGCCCGCGGCAGAAACGTCTCCGGCACCAGCAGCCACGCCCGCACCAGGCCCGTCCCCGCGCTCACGAAGCTCAGCGCCACCGCCTCGACATCGGTCTCGCGCGGCAACTGCCCGGCGGTGACCGCCTCCAGCACCTTCTGCGTCACCAGCGCCTGCGCCCGCCGCTCTTCGGTCCGGCGCGCCTCCAGGCCCTCACGCGGCTCGACGCCTACCTCGATGCGCAGATGCGCCAGCCGGGCGTAGGCCTGATAGCGGCGATCAGTCTCCAGCGCCTCCATCCAGCGCAGCCACATCTGTTCGAGCGCGACCAGCGGCGAGGATGCGTGCTGTGCGGCATCTTCGAGCAGCTCCAGAAAGACCGACGACTGCTCGCCCAAGATGGTCGTGAACAGCTCTGCCTTGCTCTCGAAGTACCAGTAGATCGCCCCTTTGCTTAGGTTCGCTTCAGCAGTGATGTCGTCGAGCGTGGTCCCGGCGTACCCTTTGCGGCTGAAGACTTCCAGCGCGGCGGCCAGGATCTGGCGGCGCGCGAGGGGATCGGCCTGTTTGGGCCTGGGCATATCCGCTCCCGCAGTGTTTCTATACTATCCAGTCGGTTTACCGAATAATACATCGCATGCGCGGCATCGTCAAGAGGGCAGGCGAAACTCAGCCGGCGATCGTCGTCTCGTTGCGCAGCGCGAAGACGCCCGGCACATGCCATACATCCTGCTCGGCCGAGGCGCGATGGCGCGCCGAAGGCAACGTGCCGCGCAGTGTCACGTCGCCATCGTGCACTTCGACGCGCAGCCGCGCGAGGAAAGGTCCGACGGCGGGATTGGCGTCCAGGATTTTGAGGATGTCGCCGGTCACGTCGGCATCGGGCCGCAGCAGGGTGCTCGACGCCACCTGCTCGGCGCTGGCGTCCAGGTGCAGCGCTGTCTTCTCGCCGCCCAGGCCAAAGCGCGCCGCCTCGGCCTTTGTCGCGGTCGCCCATCTTGGCGGCAACAACACATCCTTGCCTGCCGCGTCTAGCAGTGGCGCCAGTGGGCTGGTGATGCGCTCCACCTCCGCCAGCACATCGCCGCGCACTTTCACCAGCAGATTGCTGCACACACCGGTCTCGATGTCTATGGCGATGCCGCGCAGCTCCCCCGCATAGCCATCGTGGCAATACACCCGCATGCCACCACTCAGCTCGAAGGCATCGGGCGGTGGCGTGGGCGGCTGGCTCGCGCTCAAGGGGTAGACACGCACCTCGCGCCGCAGTCCCAGGAATCCCGTTCCGGCGCGCAAGCGCAGCCAGGCCTCAGCCGTGCCCGGGTGGAGGTACGCGCCAGCCAGCTTGCCGCTCGGTCCGCTCACGGCACGGTAGCGCACGGGCACGCTGGGCACATCGCTGCCTCGAATGCTGGCGCCGAATCGAAGCACATGCCGCACTGAATGCTCCCCGCGGTAGCGATCACTGCCGGTCCCCCACGCAGCATTTCCTGGGCCACCCGTCGCCATCGCCATACTCACCACCTGCCCACCTTGCCCAGCGTATTCTATCGTCCCGCGTCCAGGCCCGCAAGCCGCGTGCGGTCGCTCACTATGACGTGCCAGCCCCCGTGCGCGCCACATCGGCATCCGACCAGCGGGTACGGCACACCACAGCACGGGTTGCTGGCTGTCGGAAACTGCTTGACCCCAACCGCCGCCTATGCTACGGTATCATGGGAACGATTATGCCGTGCCGTAGGCGGCGCAGCGGCGCAGCGGCGGCCAGGCCGCTCGCACGCGGCGGAGGTAGGTGGATGGCCAAGCCCGTGTCAAAGCGCGAGCTGCTGCAAATGCAGATCAAGACGTACGAGTTCTACGCCGGTCTGATTGATCGGGCCGTTGGCGGTCCGTATCAAGCGGGCTCGAAGCTGCCCAAATGGGACGAGCAACGTGCGCTCGAATATAAGCAGCTCGCCGACGAGCTGCGCGCCCAGTTGGCGGCGCTCGACGACGAGGAGGCCGCAGCGCCGGCGATTGACGCGGGCATCACCAAGGGGATGGAGAGTCCGACCGCCGCCACTGGCGCCGGTGCTCCGCCTGAGCCGTGATGATTCCGACATGCCACGGCGCCCGCGCTGCACCAGCTGCGGCTGAACAGTGGCCAGCAGGCGCGCGGATGTGGCGCCAGCGGCCCTGGGATGGTACCTCGGCATGGGTCCTATCGCAATTCGTTGACAAATGTGCTAAGGTAGGCCCACCAAAGCGGTTTGTAGACAGCAAGGTGTATCCCGTGCGCAGGCAGCGCCGGCTGCGTAGGGGAAGGTGAGGTGGCCGACCGCGTCCAATTGGCCGCAGGAATTGCGCTCCATATCCCGGCAGGTTCACAGGCTCCCTGATGAAGCGGACTGGTGGGGGCGGGTGGAGATGGGGGAGTGGGTGGCAATAGCGAGATAGCGGCAGGCCGTGGCGGTTTCCGCGGCCGGGTGAAGGCAAGTGCAGGTGGTGCATCGGCAAGTTGACCGAGCACCAAGGTCAGATCACGACTCGCGCGTGGCTGCAGGGAGTGTGAACGATGACCACCCAGTTTCTGACGACCAGCAGACTGAGCAACATCATCAACATGATTGGACTGGGTAGGCAGAGCGGTATCTTGCGGGTCATCCGAGGTCAGGGGCAAACGCGCGAGCTTGGGCAGATCAAGTTCGTGGATGGCGAGCCGGTGACGGCACTGCTCGGCCAGCTTACCGGCCTCAACGCGCTCACTGTGCTCAACAACTGGGGCGAATGCATTTACTCATTCGACGAGCAGACCGCCCCTGACCCGTTCGAGAGCGAAAGTCTGAGCGACAGTCCAATGGATCTGCTGCACCGCCTCGCCCAGGATCCCGGACGCTACTCGCCGATTTCTTCGGCCAGCGACGGCAACAGCGGTTCCTGGCCCACCTACAGCTGGCCGAGCACGGCGCCCAACACCTCGCAGAATCTCGGCTCGCTGCCCAGCGGCACCTATGGCCCCCCGAGGGGGGCACCGGGAGCGCAGGGAAGTCCAGGTTACGGCAGCTACGGGCGCTATGGCGGGAATCCCTACGGCGGCTACGGTGGTGCACCGCCTAGCTCGACCAACCTGCCCGGCAGTGATCCCTACGGCCAATCGCGCCAAAATACGCCCGCCGTGCAGGTTACGGAGCCACTCAGCCCGGCGGTCCTGGCGAGCTGTCCGCGCCGCACGGTGCTCTCCGAGCAGGTTGATCGGCTGCCGCTGGACCGGCGCGAGCGCATGGTGCTGCTGCTGGTGGACGGGCGTCGCACGGTGAGCGACCTGGCCCGCCTGACGCGGCGCAACGAGCGCGAGGTGCTGGCGGTGCTCGACCATATGGCGGGGCTTGGCCTGATCGCCTTCGATAGCTAAGCTGGTGCAGAGTGTGCCAGAATCCCACGGCGTTTCGTTAAACTGGATAGATTGAGAGACAGCGGGCCGCAAGGGTGTTGTGGCATAGCGCGGCTGCCGCCGATGCCCAAACCCGGCAGACGCAGGAGGATGCGCTGAGATGTTTCCGAGGTGGTGGCGTCTGGGTATTCGCCCGCAGTTGACGATCATCGTGATCCTGGGAGCGATCCTGAGCACCTTCGCGACACTCTTCATCGCCGATAACGCGATTCAGAACTACGTCGTGGACCAGGGGCGCATCCAGGAACAAGAGAACATGAAGATCGCCCGACTGGTCTTGGAGACGCAGTACGGGCCGAACATCTCGATCTCGCACGACGGACAGATGGTCGTAGACCTGCCCGGCGGCAGCAAAGACGTCCCGCTGAATTTGAACAACAACTTCGGCCGCTATGTGCTCAACAAGGATACCGATTTTGTCGACAAGGTCCAGCAGCTGATCGGCGGCAATGTCTCGGTCTTTCAGTGCGCCAACGCGGCGGGCGGGGTGACGGGCTGTATCCGCATCGCCTCGACCTTCAAGAACGGCCAGCAGACCGCCGGTCAGACCGACCGCGCGCTCGGCCAGCAGCTTTCTAGTGACGTCGCGCGCGGGATGCACATCAACACGGGCAATCCTGAATCGTGGATCGGCGTGGATACCAGCGATGGCGCCTCCTATCTGGCTGAATACGCGCCGATCTTCAATCCGCAGCAGCAGCTTATCGGCGTGATCTACGTCGGCGTGCCGCTCGATACGATTACGGCGGTGGTCCAGCGCACGACGGTGGAGCTGGTGCTGATCGGTACCATCATCATGATCGCCGGCATCATCTTCGCGCTCTTCTTCGCCAATGCCATCATCAGCACGCTGCAGCGCGCCGCGCGCCAGATCAGCGGCGCCTCCGAGCGCATCGGCTCGATCGCGTCGCAGCAATCCAGCGGCGCTTCGCAGCAGGTCTGGGCCATCAACGCTATCAATCAGGCGCTGCAAAACTTCTCCGAGACCGCCAAGGATATCTCGCACCGCACCGATCAACTCGCGCTAATGGGCAATCAGGTACTCCAGCGGCGCCAGGAGATCTCCCCCACTCAGATTGACTCGATCCTGGCCTACATCACCCGCTCGGTGCGTGATATCAGTGTGGCCAGCAAACAGCAGGCGGTGCAGTACGAGCGCATGACCGGCGCCATGCAGGCCGTCATCGAGATCGCCGAGCAGGTCGCCGACCATTCGCAGGCCAGCTCGGAGAGCTCCGAGCGCCTCGAGCTGGTCGTGCGCCAACTGCGGCAGCTGGTGGGCGTCCGTGGCGCGGGCCGCCGTGCCACAACCGAGGAGTCCAACGTTGACCTGGCGACGCAGATGGGTGTGACTGCCGCGGGCGGTGCTCCGATCAGCCAGAGCCAGATGCGCGGCGGCAGGGGCGCTAGCCCGCTGCGTCGCGGCGCGGGGAGCGTTTCGCGTGCACCGAATACCGACGGCATGGGGGTGATGGCCGGCAGCGCTGGCGGCTACGGCATGATGGCGCCGCCCTCCGGGGGCATGGGCTCTGGTGGCGGCTACGGCGTGGCGCCGCAATCCGCCGGCGGCATGGGCAGCGTGGGCGGCGCCGCAGGCGGCTACGGCATGGCCGCGCCACCCTCTGGGGGCATGGGCATGATCCCAGCCGGCGGCTACGCTCCGCGCGGCGGGGGCGGGATGTCTGGCGTCGGCGCGCAGAACGGCTACGGGCAGCCGACAAGTGGCCGGGGCATGGTGCCTCCGCCGCCGCCCGGTGCGATGCCCGACTGGCGGCTGCCCCCGCTGCCCGAGATGCCACCGCCCGATGGCTGGGGCGGCGCCGACCACGCGCGGCCTTCGCGCGATCGCTACGCGCCCCCTAGCGGCAACCGCTTCGACGGCGACGGCTGGCCGCGCAGCCGAGGTGAGTAGAGTAGACCGCCCCTTCGATCTGCGCTACAATGCCATCGGCATCTCCGAACGCTCCATCCCCGTGGCGGACGTCCGTGCCGTCCTGCATGCGCCAGCAGAAAGGCAGAGCTCGCGTGTACGAAGACATCCTCTCTCAGGTTCGGTTGTTCAGCGACCTATCGTCGCGCGAGCTTCAGGTACTCTCGGCTAACTGTCGCGAGCGCGAGTATCCTGCTGGCGCCACTCTGATGCGCCAGGGCGAGACCGGCGTCGGCCTCTTCATCATCACCGCCGGTAACGTCAGTGTCACGCAACAGTCGCCGGAGGGCGACGTGCGCGACCTGGGTACGTTTGGCCGCGGCGAGGTGATCGGCGAGATGTCGCTACTCGACGACCTGCCCCGTACAGCCACCGTCACCGCCGCCGAGCCGACCCGTGCGCTGGTGATCCCCGTCTGGGATTTCCGCGCGGCGTTGCGTGAGGCGCCCGAGATCGCCATCAAGCTGCTGGCCGTGATGAGCCGCCGCTTGCGCCAGCATGAGATGAGTGAGGCCACTCGCCACTAGCCATTCACTGCATGCGCGCTCTTGGCTTGTTGCTCCCTGACCCAGGCGGCGCCGCTACCGTGGCGCCGCGAGCGGAGACGGCGCCTATGCCGCGGGACCACGACGACCGCTCATATTACAACCGGCGCCAGCCGATCCCCCCGGCGCTCTATCCCGCCGAGCGTTGCGCAAGCCCGCCCCCCGCGCGCCTGGTGCTCGGCATCGAGCAATTCAATCGCCGCGAGTACTTCGAATGCCACGAGACGCTTGAAGCGGAGTGGAACGCCGAGCCAGGGCCGGTGCGCACGCTCTACAAGGGTATCCTCCAGGTGGGCGTAGGCTGCTACCATCTGCTGCGCGGCAACTATCGCGGCGCCATCCTCAAGCTGCAGAGCGGCAGTGACTATCTTGGCCCCTTCGTCCCGCGCTGCATGGGCGTCGAGGTCGGCGAGCTGATTGCCCAGGCCCAACGCCTGCGCGCTGCTATCCTCGCGCTCGGCCCGGAGCATCTCGCCGACGTTGATCTGGCGCTGCTGCCTCAGGTGCGACTGAGCCAGGATCGTTTGTCCGACTGTTGAGACGCTACGCTCTCCGTGCTCGCGCCTGCGCTGATATTTTTGAACCCTCGGCGCGATTTCCCCCCTGCTCTGGCTCGCTGCCATGCGACGACCACCTAAGTCGGTGTAGCACTCCGCCTCGCGGCCGTAGGACTGCCGCCTGGCATCCCGTCGAGCACGCAGCGCGACGATCAAGCCAGACTCGGCAGCACCCGCAGCTCGCCCTGCCGGCGGTACGCCCACTGACATGCCCCGCTACCTCGCTGGCGCCCCGCCCTCTGGCGTATCTCAATCGCCACCTGTAACCTGCCAGCGATATACGAAACAGGGAGCTAGCGCCCCAGTCCAAGGGCCTGCCCCAGTGTGATGAGTGGGGAGCGTGAGGAGAGGGGAGGTGTCAAGCTCGACGACGAGTTGGCAAGCGCCGCTCCGCCGAGCTGCAGCGATGCAGCAGGCGGCTGCGGGCACAGGCGCACACTGACCAGGCCCAATGCATCAGTTGCGTCTGTGGGCAAAACGTGTGAGGCGTGCGTGTAAGCGCCTCACGTTCGGCGATCCACGCATCTTTCGAGGTCCAGCTATTTCGGCACACCAGAACCAGAAGTAGAGGGTACACTCATGCGAATCGCGAAACGGCCTCTGCTGCTCACAGTGAGCGGTCTGGCCGTCCTCTCCGTGATCTTCGCCACGGTCGTCTCATTCCATGTCAGCGGCGCACAGGCCGCGACCGTCAGCAGCCAGCGCGTCCCGCTGACCCGGCTGGGCAGCAGCTCATTCACTTCGGCGCCGACTGCAACCGACACCTCCACACAGGCCAACGAGATTGATACGACCGTCAGCGGAGGCGATGCGGATAGCGCCATCGGCAGCGGCGACAACGGCTCAACCAGCATTGATCGGTCACTGCCTGGCACCACAACCGGCAACGGCAGAGCCATCAAGTCCGGCGCCAAGCCGAAGTCCAACCCAGTGCTGGGCACGAACTTCCAGGGCCTCAACTTCTTCGACCAGCGCTTCGCTAATGGCGGCAACCAGTTCTCCGTCGAGCCGCCCGATCAGGCGCTGTGCGCAGGCAACGGCTTCGTGCTCGAGTCGGTCAACGACGTGCTGCGCGTCTTCCACGCCGATGGCACACCCGCGACCGGCGTTATTGATCTCAACACGTTCTACGGCTATCCTCCGGCGATTGTGCGCTCGGGACCGAACATCGGTCAGCGAGGGCCATCCCTCACCGACCCGGTCTGCACCTATGACCAGGCGATTGGGCGTTTCGTGCACGTCGTCCTGACGCTTGACCGTACGAGCCTGACCAATCCGGCGCTCACCGGCAAGAATCACCTCGACATCGCCGTGAGCGATACCGGCGACCCGACCGGTAGCTGGACCATCTTCAAGCTGCCGGTCCAGAACGATGGCACGGACGGCACGCCAGACCATGGCTGCTTCTTCATCCAGAGCGGCCAGCAGGTCCATGACCCATGCCTGGGCGACTATCCGCACATCGGCGCCGACGCCAACGGCATCTACCTGACCACCAACGAGTTCACGTTCTTCGGCCGCGGCTTCTTCGGCGCTCAGGTCTACGCCATCGGCAACAGTCTGCTCACCGGCGGCAACGGCGGCAGCGTTGTGCTGTTCAACACCCTCGGCACAGGCCCCGACGGCGCTGGCTTCACAGTCTGGCCGGCGGTCTCGCCGGGCAATCAGTTTGCCACCAACAACGGCGGCACTGAGTACTTCCTCAGCTCCGATGCGGTCTTCTCCAATGACGGCACGAGCACCAGCATCCTGCTGTGGACGCTGGCGAACACGTCGTCGCTGAACTCGGCCAGCCCGGCACCGACCCTGAGCATCGGGACGATCACGGTGGACTCCTACGCCGTCCCACCACGGGCAACCCAGCCAGCGGGCAACCACCCACTGTCGGAGTGCCTCGCCGACCTGAGTTTCCCGTGCAACACGACCATCGCCGGCATCAACAGCCACGACAACACGAGCTTCGGCAACCTCAATGCCAATGACTCGCGCATGCAGCAGGTGTACTACGCCAACGGCAACCTGTGGGGCGCGCTGGACACAGCGGTCAACATTGGCGGCGAGGAGCGCGCGGGCATCGCGTACTACGTCGTGAACCCAGCCGCCGGCAAGCTCGCGCTGCAAGGGCAGGCCGGCATTGCGCACACCGATCTGACCTATCCGGCGGTCGGCGTGCTGGCGAATGGCCGCGGAGTCATCGCCTTCACCCTGACCGGCGACAACAACTTCCCGAGCGCGGCATTCGCCAGCCTCGACGCCAAGGTTGGCATGGGTGACGTCCAGATCGCGGCGGATGGCGTCGGCGCGTGGGATGGCTTCACCCAGTACGTCATCTTCGGCGCGGGGCGGCCACGCTGGGGCGACTACGGCGCGACGGCCGTGGTCGGGAACACCATCTGGATGGCGTCGGAGTACGTCGCGCAGACCTGCGACTACGCCACCTACAAGCTCGATTCGACCTGCGGCGGCACGCGCGGCGCACTGGGCAACTGGTCCACGTACGTCTCCAACGTAACGCCGTAAGCTCATCGCCTCTGCTGAGGCCAAGCGCGAGGGCCGGACTCCACCACGGAGTCCGGCCCTTCGCCTGCTGTGTCGCCGAGCGCCGCTATGACCTCGCTGGCTGGGGCCGTTGTGGCACTCCTGGGTCCGGACCCGAAGCGCCGGGGCGAAGCCCTGTGCACCAAGATCACACGAAAACAATGAGTACCGCTGGCCCTCGCAGAGCCGGTCCTTTGGCCGGCCCTTGCGCATGAGAAAGAGCGGAATGCCTTTCCGTCCTGCCGCGCTGTACGGGCGAGCGACGATATGGTATTCTTGCACCCATACAAGACAGCCGCTGGTCGCTTCGCCGGCGGGCACGACGGTGTGTGGCGATTGGAGCGAGGAAGGAGGCGGCACAGACTCTTTGCGCATGAGGGGCAACCAGCCCGCGAGTAACCGACCAAGGCATTTAGCTCTCGTTCCCGGCGTGTCCGCGTTCAGTCGGTCCGCGCAAGTGGTGATCCAGATGATCCCGGGCGTTTGCGCGCCTGGGCACATTTCCCGACCGGCTCTGTTCGATGATGTGCGAAGGGGAGTACAAGCATGTCCTTTCGGTTCGGCAATCGGCTGCGCGTAGCGGCGATCGGCTTAGCCATCCTGGCGCTCGCGCTCAGCCTGACGTTCTCATTTGCAGGCAGGTCCACTCCGACCGCCAAGGCGTCCCCCAAGACACCCTTCTGCGCCGGACACGCGCAGTTTTGCACGGAGACGCGTGAGCCCTGGGGCTATGACGGCACCTACACCGGCCATGACGAGCCGTCGGTGCTGTTCTACTCGAATACTGCCGGCGCCGGCAATTCGAGTCTCTACCAGCTGACATTGCCCAAGCAGCCGGCGAGCCTGCCCAAGCAAGACGGCAGCGGCAGCACCTGGGACTTCCAGCTCCATCCGGCCTTCTGGTTCGGCATGGCCATGTGCGACGACCAGTCGGCGCCGAATCCCGGTGGCAGCACGGTCGCCGGCAACTCTGAGCCGAACGTGCTCTGCACGCCGGACAGCGATACCAACATCTACACCAGCACCAATCCGGCCGATCCGAACTACATTGGCCGTGGTCCGGGTGTGGCGTTCATGGAGATGCAGTTCTACCCGCCGGGCTGGTCTGCTTGGCCGGCTGGCGTAAGCTGCTCCGCCCGGCAGTGGTGCGCCGCGCTCACCATTGACAGCCTGACCGAGAACCAGAACACCGGCCAGCCCAACAACAGCGCGTGCCTGAACGCGGTCGGCATCGAGCCGGTCAACTTCGCCTTTATCACCAAGACCGGCGCGGCACACGCCCCGGCGAACCCGGTGGATGCCACGGCAGCCACCTACACGCCGAATTCCGCCACCGATCTGTTCATGAACTCCGGCGACAAGCTGACGGTGGACCTGCACGATACGGCCAATGGGCTCCAGATAGGCATCCAAGACCTGACCACCAGCCAGTCTGGCTCGATGACCGCCAGCGCCGCCAACCAGTTCGGCGAGGTCAAGTGGGATCCTACCGGCACGACCTGCCAGGCCATCCCCTACAACTACCACCCGATGTACTCCACGTCGAGTGAGAACACGCGCGTGGTCTGGGCGGCGCACTCGTACAACGTGGCCTACTCCGATGAGATCGGCCACTTCGAGTACTGCACCGGGGTGGATGCGAAGACAGGCACCTGCCATGGCAGCAGCGTGAACGATGCTGCGGGCCTCGATGGCGACGATGCGGGCTGCTTCAGCCCGTCGCAGTCCTATCTGGTGCGCATCGGCGGCTGCATTGCGACCGACGTGGATTTCGACGGCGTAAACTATCAGCCTGGCGCGTGGCCGGGCAACGGCAATGACGCGAACACGCCCACACCGATCATCTTTACGAGCCCGCTCTTCAACGGCACCCAGAACTACGACCGGGTGGCCTTCGAGACCGACCTGCCGCGCATCGAGATTCCCAGCTGCAACCGCGGGACCGGCGACGGCTGCGTGAATCCGCCGAACGGCGCCAACTTCTACCCGTTCTACAATGCCTCCACGAGTGGGGGGCAATGCGCGTGGTATGAGGGCGGTCCGGGCACTCCGCACAACACGTACAGCGGTGGGAGCTCGGCCACTGAGTTTGGTGCGCTGCTGAAGCTGACCTATCCGACCATCGGCGGCACGGTCCAGCGGTACAACGACTTCCGCAACGTGCTGCCGTCCAACCCCTGCACGGCCTAGTCGCCGTAGCGGGCACACATCGTCCACTCTTGGCCGCCGCCGGTGCTGACCGGCGGCGGCCGTTCCGTGCGCAGCGGCGATCACAGGCACTTCGCGCAGCGCGCCGATCCCATGTGGAGGGTGTGCATGAGCTGCGACGTCGTCGTCCGGCGCGGCTCTGGCCTCTCAGGCGGGTGCGGCGGCGTGTGGGGTGGAGGGCAGCGTGGTTGTCGCTTTGGTCGCCGTGAAAAGGCCGCTCTCCTTGCCGATGCGGATGGCCCCGTCGCGCGCGATGCGCGCGCGGATCTCGGCCTCGACGCCCGCCTCCAGCGCCGGCGGCAGCGCCATCCCGGCCGCCATCGAGCGCACGTACGCGATCAGCGGCTCCGCCTCGGTCACTGCCAGCGCGTCGGGCCATCGATCGAGCGCGACATCGGCGAAGAAGGGCGCCAGCTGCGCCGCGCCGTTCCGCAGCGAGAACGCCAGCGTCAGCCCGAAGCTCGACTGCTCGCCACCCGCCAACTCGGCGACGTGGGGCGCCAGCAGCGCGTCTAGCTCGGCCATGTGCCGCTCGCCATTGGTGGCCGCGAAGAGCCGGCCGCCCGGCGCCAGCACGCGCGCCAGCTCGCCAATCGCCTGCGGCCGGTCGGGGACGTGATAGAGCATGAAGTTGGCGAGCGCGGCATCAAAAGCGCCATCGGCGAAGGGCAGCGCCTGCACGTCGGCCTGCTCGACGGTGAACTGGTCTTCGTGTCCGCTCAGCGCGGCTTTGGCGGCATCCAGCATGCCTGGCGAGAAGTCGGTCAGCATGACGCTCCAGCCGGCTGGCAGGCGGTCCAGGTTCTTGCGCCATAGATCGGCCGGGCCGCAGCCGACCTCCACGAGCCGCGCCTCGGCGGGCAGCGCGGCCAGCAGATGATCGAAGATCCAGCGGTGGATGTCGCCTGTGTTGGTGCTGAAGCGCTCGTGCAGGGCGATGCGCGCGTTCAGATTACCGGCGTCGCGGTACTGCTGCTCGCGCAGGTATTCAGGATCGTTGCGGTCGAGCATCATGCTTCCTCCGGCAGCATCGGGATCTTCACGCCACGCTCGCGGGCCGTCGCGATGGCCTCCGGATAGCCGGCGTCGGCGTGCCGCATGACGCCCGTGCCGGGATCGTTGGTCAGCACGCGCTGGAGCTTCTCGGCCGAGTCATCGGTGCCCTCGGCAACCACTACCACGCCGGCATGTAGCGAATAGCCGATGCCCACACCGCCGCCGTGGTGGAACGAGACCCAGCTCGCCCCGCTCGCCGTGTTCAGCAGCGCGTTGAGGATCGGCCAGTCGGCAATCGCGTCGGAGCCGTCGCGCATGCGCTCGGTCTCGCGGTAGGGCGAGGCGACCGAGCCGGCGTCAAGGTGGTCGCGGCCGATGACGATCGGCGCGCTGACCTCGCTGCGGCGCACCAGCTCGTTGAAGGCCAGCCCCGCCTTGTCGCGCTCGCCGTAGCCCAACCAGCAGATGCGGGCTGGCAGCCCCTGGAAGTGGACCTTCTCCTGCGCCATACGAATCCAGCGGTGTAGCGCATCATCTTCGGGGAAGAGCCGCAGGATCTCCTCATCCGTGCGGCGGATGTCGGCTGGGTCGCCGGAGAGCGCGGCCCAGCGGAACGGTCCCTTGCCGCGGCAGAATAGCGGCCGCACGAAGGCCGGCACGAAGCCGGGGAAGTGCATGGCGTCCTCCACGCCCGCCCGCAATGCCTGGCCGCGTAGATTATTGCCGTAGTCGAAGACCACCGCGCCCATCTCATCGAAGTCGAGCATCGCGCGCACGTGCTCGGCCATCGAGGCGAGCGACCGCCGCTCGTACTCTGCCGGGTCCATCCGGCGCAGGTCAGCCGCTTCCTCCAGGGTCATGCCGGCGGGGATGTAGCCGTTGAGAGCGTCGTGGGCGGCGGTCTGATCGGTGACGAGCTGCACCTGCACGCCGCGGCGCACCATCTCAGGCAGCACCTCGGCGGCGTTGCCCAGCAGGCCGATGCTGCGGGCGACGCCCTGGCGGCGGTACTCCTCCGCACGGTGCAGCGCCTCGTCGAGGTCCGTCACCATCTCGTCCAGGTAGCCGGTGCCGAGTCGGCGCTGGATGCGGGCCGGATCCACCTCGACGGCCAGGCAAACGCCCTCATTCATCGTGACGGCTAGTGGCTGCGCGCCGCCCATCCCGCCCAAGCCCGCGGTGAGCGTCAGCGTGCCCTTCAGCGTGCCGCCGAAGCGCTGGCGCGCCGCCTCGGCGAACGTCTCGTAGGTGCCCTGCACGATGCCCTGCGAGCCAATGTAGATCCACGAGCCGGCGGTCATCTGGCCATACATCGTCAGCCCCTCGGCCTCCAGCCGGCGGAACTCGTCCCAGTTTGCCCAGTGCGGCACGATATTGGCGTTGGCGATCAGCACGCGCGGGGCGCCGGGATGCGTGCGGAAGACGCCGACCGGCTTGCCGGACTGCACCAGCAGCGTCTCGTCGCCTTCCAGCGCCCGCAGCGAGCGCACGAGCGCGTCGAAGGCGTCCCAGTCGCGCGCGGCCTTGCCAGAGCCGCCGTAGACGACCAGATCGTCCGGGCGCTCGGCCACGTCTGGATCGAGGTTGTTCATCAGCATACGCAGGGCGGCCTCCTGCACCCAGCCCTTGCAGCTGATCTCGGCGCCGCGCGGCGCGCTCACCGGCCGCGGCCCGGCCTTCGGCTGCGCGCCGGCCGTCGAGTTTCCCGCTCCACTCTGAGCGTCCGTATGCGTCATCGCCGCTCTCTCCTTTTGGTAGGTCGCGTCTCGCGTGCAAGGTATCCGCCGGCTATCGCCCCGCCGAAAGGCTGGAAGTCTCGCCGAAGGGACCCTGTTCGCACGATAGCATGCGGCACGGCGCGGGGGCAAGCCACGGCCGGCGCCGTAAGGAAAGAAGCTGCCGCGAGCGCATCACGAGCCGTCGCCACGTCGCTGCCTCCGGACTCTTCCCGGCGCGTCAGGGGCTTGAATCCGCCGGGGGATCGTCGGCCCATTCCACACTCGTATACACTGGACGAAGCCAGAGCACCGCAGCATGGAAGGGAGAAGCCCCGTCATGGCCGAGCTTGAAACCAGCCGTATTGATATGCTGATGCCCGCCAATCATGCCGAGGCCATCAATGGCCTGCTCTACATCTCCGGCGGCGGCTGGACCGATGTGCGCCGGCTGATCCGCGCCGGCGTCGTCCCGCCCAATCACTTTGGCATCTGCATCTCCGTGCGCATCCCCTGGCACGAGACCAACCAGGCGCACAAGTTCGTCCTGGAAGTGCAGAACGAAGATGCCACCGCCACACTGATCCACGCCGAAGGCGAGCTCAACGCCGGCCGTCCGCCGCAACTCGCGGCGGGCGACGTGCAGCACGCCGTGCTCGCCATCAACGTAGATGTCGTCTTTCCCGGGCCTGGCGGCTATCGCATCATCGCGACCCTCGACGACGACAAGGATACCGCGAGCTGGCCCTTTCGCGTCCACGATGCGCACGTGCCTGGCTAGCGCCTGGCATGGACTCAAGGTTAGGCATCGCAGCGGGCTGCTACACCCGGCAGGCGACGTACAGGACCGGACAGGACCGAGCACCTCTGGCTACGGGCAGTGCAGGATGAGCGGCTGCGTCTGATACTGGTTTGGGGTGGGCTGAGTGAGATAGGAGCCCACTACCCAGTAGTTGCCGGCGCCGTCGGTCGCGATGCTAGGCCCCTGCTGGAAGAGAGCCGTACTGGGCAACTCCGGAAACGTGGTGGTCTGCCAGGTGGTGCCGTTCCACTGCTCGATGAGGGGCACTGACTGACCAGTGCCGCTGCTCGCATCGTGTTCCGTTCTGAACACCCCGGCCGCCCGTACGTCATTGGCGGTCGCCGCGGCCACACTATCCAGGCTGCCATAGGTGTCGGGGTCAGCGACGACGTTCTGCCAGCGGGTGCCGTCCCAGTGGGCGATCATTGGGTGTTCGGTTGAGAGCCACCCGAAGCTGCCCACCGCCCAGGCGTTGGTCGCCGAGAGTGCCACCACGCCGTTCCAGCCCCCGCCCATCGCGTCTTTGGGCAAGGCCGGGCTGGGCACGATCTGCCAGGCGGTGCCATCCCAGCGCTCGATGAGGGGCTGTCCCCGTCCCATGCTCACCCATTCATGCCATTCTCCGACGGCCCAGAGCTGATTGGTGCCGGGGATGCGGGTGGCGCTGAGAGAGGCGCCGCTGGTCCGGGACGTGCTCGGCGGCAGCGGCGGACTGCTGGCGATCTGCCAGCTCGCGCCATTCCAGTGCTCGACCAGCAGTTGCGACGGCTGCTGGTCTGGTGGGGAGGCATACTGACCGCCGAAGGCCCACACATCCTGCGCCGTGATCGCCACCACATCCCTCAACCCAGCGGACCAGGCTCCGGTGGGAAACACGCTGGGCACGACGCTCCACGTCGTCCCATCCCAGTGCATGATGAGGGGACGCCCTGGCTGGGACTGACTGCCAACCGCCCAGACATCAGCCGGTGAGATCGCCGCGATGCTAGAGAGCGTGCCGTGGTCGGTGTTGACACTGGCCACGATGTGCCAGGCGGACCCATCCCAGCGCTCGATCAGACTCTCACCCTGATTGGTCGTCTGACCCTCGGTGAACGTGGAGCCGACCACCCAGGCCGCGGACGGCGAGAGCGCGCTGACCGCGGAGAGGCTGCTCTCCGGATACCTGGTGTTGGTAGGGCTGGGCACGATACGCCAGCCGGTGCAGGGCGCCGGCGTCGGTGAGGGTGGTACAGTGGCGGTCGGCTGGCCGCCACCGCCCGTCGTGGTCCCACAGGCGGCGATAATGAGTGCGAGGCCCATGAGCAGCAGCGCACCGGTCCATCGCCAGCGCCTGGAGGATCGCACTGCGCGAAGATGCGTCGAAAAAGGTCGCCACCACATGTGCGCGAGTCCTCTCTTCCTTCCCCGCATACGGTGAGCGGCATGCAGCTCCTTGCCGTCACATCGGCTGAGTCGAGTCGTGCATCGCAGGCGGAACGAGAGCCCGCTACATCTGCGCGTATATACGTCAGGTGTAGCGCGTGCTGGGGGAACGTGTCGTCCCAATCACCCCAGCAAGAGCATGGCCGCTTCTCCTCGCGTCCGCGTCACTGTTTGGTTCCAGGACGTCACAAGACGCTCTCGGTCGCTGCTGAGCGAGGTGTCACCCGGAGAGCGAGAGCGGGGCGCCAGGGTGGGACGGGTGCACTGCGCCCGAAACAAGCGGCGCGCGGGGACACAAGACTCGAGGCGGCGGCTTCGTCGCGCGCTCGCGTGGGCACCAGACTTCTCAGCCGCCGCCGCTGCCGGGGCTAGGGGTCGCACTCCCTCCACTCCCGCCGCCGCTGCCACTCCCGCTTCCATCGCCGCTATGCCCACTATGTCCGCCATGGTCGTCGGGGGTCGCCGTGGCCGCTGCTGTGGGCGCCACAACGGGCGCACCGTGCGTGATGCTGCTTGTCGCGGCGGTGCTGTCGGGATTCTGGATGCCGATGCTCATGTTGTGCAGCGCCGCCGGATCGAGCGTCACCTCGGCCACCAGTTGCGATGGCGAGACCGAGAGCACGGACCCCGCCACTTTGCCATTCACCATCAGCATCGCCCCCGCCGCGAAGCCGCTGCCGCTGACCTCCACGCGATAGCGATGGATGGCTGCCGCGCCATTGTCGCTGGGGTTGCCGCCATGCGAATCGCCACCGTGATCGTCACTCGAAGGGTCTGGCCGCACGGTGACGGTGCTGATCCGCGGCACGCTATCGTCGCCAAGCTCGCCCAGAGCAGTTGTCGTGATGACCCGGTCGGGCCAGCTCAGCCCAGGCAGCGCCGCCCGCAGGTCGCCGCGTGCGTGGCGCTGGAATGTTTCGAGCTGCGCAGCGAGATCATCGCGCGTGGCTCCGGGCGCGAGCGTCTGGAGGCCATCACTGGCCGCCGCTGCCTCGGTGCGCAGCGTCGCAAGCGCGGCGGCATAGGCTGGATCGCCCGCCTGGTGGGCAACTGCCGTATCCAGCGCGCCCAACGCCTGCTCGGCATACTGGAGGTGCAGCCGCACCTTCGCGGCTGGATCGCTGGCGACCTGAACACTGAACCACTGCTCGGCGCGACGCAGACCGAAGAGAAATGAGCCAGGCGCGGCATCGGCGGCAGCCGAGAGCACGCTCGCCCCAAGCACCAACAAGACCACTGCCGCGGCAAGCGAGCGCATCCATGTGCCGCCTGATGGGAAGCGCAGCACGCGGGCAGCGCGACGCGCGGGCGAGGTACGTGTCGAGGGCACCGGCCACTC
The DNA here is from genome assembly GCA_035763125.1 of Ktedonobacterales bacterium. GTDB lineage: Bacteria > Chloroflexota > Ktedonobacteria > Ktedonobacterales > JADMIN01 > SMAG-U1939. The sequence goes on along the minus strand of DASUBU010000218.1, from coordinate 21,807 downwards.
GCCGGCAACCGGCTGCGTCAGGTCAGGACGTGTCGGCGCCGCGTCCCCGTCATATGCGATGAATGCTCCGTTGGTGTGGCCGTTGGGGAGTGTCGGATAGTCGCTGCCGGCGATAGTGGGCGCGTCGCCGCTGGCGACGGCATGCTGGACGGCGAGCGCCCCGGAACGCGCCAGCAGCCGTTGCTCTAGCGCATCGGCAAAATCGGCGGCGGGAGTGGCCTCGCGCAGGAATGCAAGACGATCGTCGGCGGTTAGCAGCAGCGCGAGCTCGGCGTCTTCCACCGGCATCCACGCGCCATTGCGCACAGCCGCTGCTCGACGTGCGGAAAGCAGGGCATCGAGCCTATCTTCGTGGTCCATGGCCCTTCCCCCCTCGACGGCCCGCAGCCGATCCATCCCCACGGTCCGCGACATCCGTTTCCGCGATGCCAAGGTAGCGGGCGAGTGACGCCAGCGCCCGGAATTGCAGCGCACGGATGGCGCCCGCGCGTTTACCGAGCAGGGCGCCCACCTCCTCGGCACTATAGTCCAGCACACAGCGGTAGAGCACCACTTCGCGCTGCTCATCGGTCAGCCGATTCAGCGCGGTGACTGTCTCGCCCCAGGTCTCGCGCGCTGTCAGGACGGCCAGGGGATCGTCCTCGCCTCCCACAGCCGCGGGCTCAGCCTCTTCTGGAAGATCGGTGGGCACCTCGCGGCGCGTGCGCAGCCGGCGGAAGTGCAGCAGCGCTTGATTTCGCGCGATGCCCAAGAGCCAGGCAGAGAAGCCCAGCTCGTCGCGAGCACGAGTTCCGCCGATGCCCTCGATCATCGCCGAAAACGTCTCCGACGTGATATCCTCGGCGGCCTGAACGTCGCCCACGCGGGCGAGCGCATAGCGATAGACCACCGGCAGGAAACGGCGATAGAGCATGCTCACATAGGCCGGATTGAGTGTGCGGGCCTGCTCCAGCACCAGCTCGAAGGGCAGCGCGGGCGGCCAGGTGATATGTTCGAGACCGTGTCTCATCCCGCCTGGCTGCGCTAGGGCGCTAGACTCATCACTCGTGGCGCGCGCGTCGGTCACGTCGTTGGAATGCTCCCCTTGCGCGAAACGCGCCTGACGGGCAGGCGCGCTCCCGGTCATGATCGTCGGTGCGACTAGTCGCCGGAGCCTGAGCCGCCGTGACCATCGCTGCCAGAGCCTGAGCCCGAGCCGCTCTCAGCCTGCACGCGATTGGCCGCAATGCTGCCATCGGACTGCGCCGTGCCTTGCACCTCGACCATCTCACCCGTGGTGAGGTCGCCGAGCTTCTGGGCCGGTCCCTCAAACTCGGTGCTCGTGCTGACATGCACCGTCACCGTGGATCCGTCGCCGAGCTTGACGACGAACGACCCGCCGTTGACGTCCACGCTCTGCACGGTGCCGTGGATGGCTTTCTGGCTGTGGTCGCCACTCTGCCCGTTATCGCCGCCGCCATCCGGCGTGCCCTCGACGGTAATCTTCCACGCCAGCAGGCTGCCGCCAGACTGTTTCGTCGCCTGCACCTCAACCTTGTGGCCGACGGCGCTGGCGAGATCAGCTAGCTTGCTCGCGTTCTCGCCGTTGACACGCGTGTTGTCGTCGACAGAGATGGACTGCGCCGCCGTCTCGTGCTCCGGCACCACGGAGATGGTCTTGGCGCCCGAGTCGTAGGCCTTCAGTGTACCCTCGATAGCTACCGTATGTCCATGATTGCCGTTGTCACCCTGGTCGCCATGGGTAGCCGTCGCATGCGCAGAGGGATTCGCCTGCGTGTTTGAATGCGCTACCGCCGCCGCGACCGCCGTCCCGCCGCCGCCAACCACGAGCGCGCCAATCGCCGCCAGCGCGACTTTGCTTTTCAGTAGCAGCGTGAGCTTGCTCAACATACTGTCCTCACTCCACGTCCACAAACTCAGACACAGGCCAAGAAATGACGGAACCCGCACGCGACGCACCTGGTGGGAGAGGAGGTTCGCGCCGCGTGGGGTTGTCGGTGAGAAGTTACGTGACTCGCGCGAAATGTTACGGGCTGGGGCAAGCCGGGCATATGGGCCAAATCTCTCACCCCGCTACATCATTCTGTAAAGTAGTGCTCTGACGCACGCTGCGGCGCCCCACCGCTACCAGCGCTGCGATCCCGACAGTGCCAGCCACCAGCGCCACCAGCGTCCAGCGGTACGCCAGCGCATAGGAGATGTGCGTCAGCCCAAGGCCGAAGAGCGGGAACAGGACGATCATCGCCGCGCTGAAGATGCCCGTCTCCAGCGAGAGCACTGTCGCCCGCTGCGCTTCGGGGCTGCGCTCGTTCAGGTACGTGTTTAGCGCCGGATAGAGCACTGCATCGCCGCTATGCAGCAGGACCACATAGCCCACCACCGCCAGGACCGGTGTGCCGGCACTCAGACATGCCAGGCCAACGCATTCCATGGCGACGAAGAGCGCCAGCAGCGCGCGGCGCGGCAACCGATGCAGCAGACGCGGCGCGAGCGCCGCCCCCAGCGCGTCTGGCACCACAACTATGGCGAAGAGCACGCCAACCGCTGCCAGCGAGAAGCCAAGCGCGCCGAAGTAGAGCTGCGCGTAGTAGCCGACGGTCGTGAAGACGCAGGCCGTCAGCCCTGAGAGCAGCAGCAGCCCCAGCAGCACGGGATCGGCGATGATGGCGCGCAGTCCGGCGCGCAGATGCGCCAGCGGGTGCGGCCGCTCCGCACGACCAAGCCGCCGCTCGGGCAGCAGCAAGAGCGGTGGAATGCCAGCGGCGGCGGTCAGCGCCGAGCCGACGAACGGCACGGCCGGGCTGATCGCCCCCAGGAAGCCGCCCGCGCCGGTCCCCACAGTCTGCGCGGCAATCGTCACCAGCAGCATGCGGCTGAAGAGCCGGCTATACCAGGCGGTGCGCTCGGCGGCGGGAGAGCCGGACTCCTCAGCCAGCGCCCACAGCAGCGCGGAGTCCGCGCCGCCACGGAAGGCATAGGCCACGCCCGAGAGCGCGAAGCTCGCCACTAGCATCGGCGCGGTCGGCACCAGGAACAGCAGCGACGAGGCCGCCCCCACAATGCACGAGACAACCAGACTCGTTCGCCGGCCCCACAGGTCCGCGAAGATGCCGGTGGGGAGCTCGGCGAGAAACTTGGCGAGGTGGAAGGCTGTCTCGAAGAGCCCGATGGCGAATGGACTGTAGCCATTGGCGGCGAGATAGAGCACCCAGACGGCGTGGGTGAAGATCAGATTCGAGGCGAGCGTGTAGAGACCATAGGCGGCCGTCCAGCGGCGGCGGAGGCGCGGCGTGGTGGCAAGGGTGATGGCGATGGCGGATGGCGCATCGGGCGTGGGATGGGAGGCGGCGTCGAGCTCACTGGCAGACATGGCAAGCGCTCTCATTCGGCGGGGCAGCGCGGGCGCGCGGCGAGACAATACGCGAGCGAGGGGGGATGGAGAGGAGGCGGCCCAGCGAGAGCGCAGAGAGGCAAGCAGGCATATACAACCAGTGGATGGAGTCGTGCTGCGAGCGGAGGAGAGGGATGCGGCGATCCGCGGAGCGTACGCGACAGCGCCGGCGAGGATCCAGCGCGGACACGACAAGCGGCGCGGGCGTCATCTCCGCCGCGTAAGCGATCGCGCCAGGCTTACGCGGCCGAAGTGCCCGTCTTATTGTTCCCGAAGCGGCGGAAGAGTCCGGATGGCAGCCGCACGCGGAGCGTGGCCCCGTGGCTCAGCGGATGAGTGTGCATGTGCATAGTGGCGGCAGCGTAGCACGCCATCGCGCACGGCGTCAAGCGTGGGTTGACAGTCTCCTGAGCGAGATGCTATATACAGGGCGAGCCCCCCAGCCGCCGCGGACGCGGCCGCCTGGAGCGCGCGGCCCCTTCCCCGCATCGGCCGCCTGCCGCGACGCCCCTCGCCCACCTCCACGTCCGTGCCTCATCGTCACGCGTTTCCGCTACTCGTCGCTTATCCTCATTCGTATCAGCCATCCACCATCTCGCGTGGTCCTCCCTGTACCGCCGTCGCGCGCGCTTCGCGCCGCCTCTCCGTCCATTTCCCCGGACTCGCCTGTACCCACTCAGGTTCATCCGCGCACACGCCGCCGTTCCACCGCCGTCCGCGCCAGCGTTCGCAGCCGCTCAATCCGTGAACAGGCTGCTCCACTCCCCAGTCTCCCCCGCGGAGAGGGAGCGTCGGATGCGGCACACAGCGCACAGATAGCACACGCGAGCGCGAGGCCTTCCGCCCCTTGCACCGCGAAAGGAGAATGGGTGTTCCCGCCCCACTCTGCCGGCGCGCCGGAGCACCAGCGCCCCACGCGCGACGCCCCCGATCTCGCCACGCGGCGCCCATGCCCACCGATGAACATCGCCGATCTAGAGACCAAGACCCTCGCCGAGCTGCGCGATCTCGCCCGCGCGTGGGAGCTCACGGGCGTCAGCGCGCTCAAGAAGCAGGATCTCATCTTCCGGCTGCTGCAGGCCGACTCAGAGCGCCAGGGGTATCTCTTCGGTAGCGGGCTGCTCGAGATCGTCGAAGAGGGCTTCGGCTTCCTGCGCCACGAGGGGCTACGGCCGGGTCCGCTGGATGTGTACGTCTCGCAGACGCAGATTCGCCGCTTCGGGCTGCGCACTGGCGATATGGTCTCTGGTCAGGTGCGCCCGCCCAAGGAGAACGAGAAGTATTTCAGTCTGCTGCGTGTCGAAGCGGTCAACGGCATGGACCCGGAGACCGCCAAGCGCCGCCCGCACTTCGACCAGCTCACCCCCGTCTTTCCGCGCGAGCGCTACAACCTCGAGACCGCCGACCATAACCTCATCGCGCGCCTCATCAACCTCATCGCACCCATCGGCCGGGGCCAGCGCGGGCTGATCGTCGCACCGCCCAAAGCTGGCAAGACAAGCGTGCTGCGCACCATCGCCCATGCCATCGCCACGAATTACCCCGATGTGCACCTGATGGTCGCATTGATCGGCGAGCGGCCCGAAGAGGTGACCGAGATGCGCCGCCACGTGCGCGGCGAGATCTTCAGCTCCACCTTTGACGAGCCGGCCGAGGCCCACCGCCGCGTCTCCGAGCTCGCCATCGAGCGCGCCAAGCGCTTGGTGGAGATGGGGCGCCACGTGGTCGTGCTGCTGGATAGCATCACGCGCCTCACCCGCGGCTACAACCTCGCCATCCCGCAGAGTGGGCGTACGCTCTCCGGCGGTCTCGACCCCGCCGCCATCAATCCACCACGCCGCTTCATCGGGGCCGCGCGCAATGTGGAGGAGGGCGGCTCGCTGACCATCGTCGCCACGGTGCTGGTGGATACCAACAGCCGCATGGACGACGTGATCTATGAGGAATTCAAGGGCACCGGCAATATGGAGCTGACGCTCGACCGCAAGCTCGCGGAGCGCCGCGTCTTCCCCGCGATTGACATCATCAAGTCTGGCACGCGACACGAAGAGCTGCTGCTGGACCCCGAGACACTGCAAGCCGCGGTGGTGCTGCGCCGGCTCTTCGCGCAGCTCGCCGAGAACGATGGCAGCGAGGCCACCGAGCGGCTGCTGGCACAGATGAGCAAGACCGCCACCAATGAAGAGTTCCTGGCGCAGATCGCCCGCAGCCTGCTCACGTAGCGCCAGCTTGCGGTGCCATGCCTTCCTCCCAGAAGCGGAGATCGGTCACGCGCACATTGGATCTCCATCTGGTCTTCATCGCCTTCACCACATTCCACGACATGGATGTGGCCGGTAGTAACGCGCCACAGCCGTACAGCATCCGCGCGCCATGAGCAGACGATAGGACTAGCGGTGCATAGCGGAGCCGCGCGCGAGGGCTATACTGAACACCGTGGATGCTGAGGCGCCGCGATGCGATCCGCTCGATGGTTGCGGGTGCGAGCGCCGTCACGCGACCGACACTAAGGGGCGTGCCATGTATCAGAACCAGTACTCATCGTATCCAGGTGATCCATCGCCACCGCCTGGGGGACCGCAGAGAGGTTATTCGCCAGTCATGCCGCAGGCGCAGGGCAAGGGACCGCTGGATGCCCTGCCGCGTCCGACGGTGCCGCAGTGGCTCGTGCTAGGTGGAGGGCTGCTGACCGCGCTGAGTGGGCTGCTGCCGTGGTGGTCGGTGACGCTGGTGCTCTCGGCCAGAAGTATCAGCCTGACGACGGCTGGTTGGGAGAGCGCATCGGGCAAGGTAGTGGCGCTGCTCGGTTTGCTGGCGATTGTGCTCGTGGCGCTGCGTCTGTGGCGGGTGACACTGCCGCCGATGCTACGCCAGCGCACGCGGACAATCGCTATAGCAATGGGTGCGCTGGCGCTGCTTCTTTCGGCGCTGGCCCTGCTCGACGGCGTGCGCGTGCTGGCACCTGGCGCCCTGGTGAGCGGCGGGGCAGGCATCGGCATCTATGTGGCGCTGGTAGGTGCGGCGGCGATGATCGCCGGCGGCTGGCTGGATCGCGGCAGCGCGGGCTGGCTATTATAGGCGACCGGAGAAACGACTGATCTCGTGTGTTGCTGGTCCAGCGGAGTGCGTGCCAGTCATCGGACGACACTCCAGAGCTGTTCCCTCCTGGCACAGGACTTGCCGCCCTATGAATGGGGATGCGCGGCCTTTCCAGCCGCGCACGGATCCCACTTCAGGGATGTGGCGATACGCAACAGGAAGGAGACTGTATGGCTCGCAACGACCAGCTACGCGATAAAGTGGTGACGTACCTGCAAGACGCGGCGGCGATGGAGAAGCAGATCGAGGAGATCCTGGAGAAGCAGGTGGACGACACCAAGCCGTGGCCGCAGATCCAGGCGCGCATCCGCGAGCACCTCGACGAGACCAAGATCCATCGGCAGCGCATGGAGGAGTGCCTGAAGGCTTACAACGAGAAGCCGTCGGGCGTGAAGAGCGCCGTTGCCACGATGATGGGCAATCTGGCTGGCGCGACAGCCGGCGCCCGCAGCGATGCGTTGGCAAAGGAGGCGCGCGACGACTATACGACCGAGCATCTCGAGATTGCCTCGTACCTGCTGTTGATCGCCACCGCCCAGGCCTACGGCGACACGACGACGGTCCAGGCCTGCGAGGCCAACCTGCGCGACGAGGTGCGCATGGCTCACTGGCTGGAGCAGCACATGGCGCAAACCGCGCTGCTCAGCTACGAGAAGGACAGCATCCAGATTCCGCAGGCTGACCGGCTGGCCGCGGAGTCCGTCGCCGAGCAGGCGCTGCTGCAGGCCCGCGACGCTGCTGGGATATTCTCGCAGCAGTCGGGAACGGGGATGGGCACGACCCAGCCAAGGGGGACACTCTAAGATCTGGCGCCAGGGCGCTGCCAGGGCGATCGTCCAGCCGTGGGCGGCCGCCTCGTCATGCCGTGATACCTGATGTCGCTACATCGCCAGGCTCCCAGCCAGCGGCGCCAGGCAGTCGGCCCAGCAGCTCGCGCATGAGTCGCCCGTTAATCAGAGGAGCAGGGCGATAGGTCAATGCTGGATACGCCGCCACTCGACGTGATGGTCACGGTCAGCGCGTTGGAGGCGGACGACGGGCCGATGATGTCCGCCGTCCTCGATTCGCGCGGCTGGACGCTGCCGCTGGGGGGAGAGAGAGCGTACGCCGTTGAGCTCGTCGTGCCTGACCAGGTAAGCGTCCCGGTGCCTGTGTTCCCGATCACAAGCCGCGGATACGGCCCTGAGCACTGATCAGTGGCAAGCGTGAGATGGCCGGAGGGTTGGAGATTAGGGGTGGCGGTCGGCGAGGGATGCGACGTAGCGGTTGGATTGGACCGCGCTGTCGTGGTGGGCTGGCGCGTCGGCGCGGCGGTGACGGTGGGCAGACCAGCCGTGCGCGTCGCGGCCAGCGCCCCAGGCCCACCGGGTAGGCCGTTGGGCGAGCCACCACCAAGGAGAGCAGACCGGAGCAGGATGGCGAGTATCAACAGCAGGATGGCGGCGGGAACGGCAACGAGTGCAACCATGCGGCGATCACTTTGGGCGCGCACCGGAGTGCCGGACTGCGGGGTCACAAAGGCCACCGCCTGCTGGCCGCCATAGGGTGTGGCCGAGCCAGGGGCAGCATAGGCCGGATGCGGGACATAGACCGGCAATGTGGGCGTGTCTGATGCCGCCGGTGACGCGGTGGAGGAGGCGCGAGTAGGAAACGGCTCAGTCAGCGCCCCAGCGCCCGCCGAGGCGGACCTGTAGGGATCAGGCGCCAGAGACGGCGCGGCAGCAGTATGCGGCACGGGGCCACCAGTATACACCGATCCAGCCCCCGCACGCGGGATGGGCGGCGAGAACGGCGGTTGGCCCTGGCGTGGCGGCATGCTTGCCGCTGCCGCCTGCTTCGGCGGGACGCCTTGCCAGACGCCGCCGAGACCCTCGGCGAATGAGTCGGCGAAGGCGCGCGCGGTGGCAAAGCGCTCAGCCGGCAGGACCGCCATCGCCTTCAGAATCGCCGCCTCCGCCGGCCGCGGCAGATCAGGGCGCAGATCGCGCGGAGCCAATGGGTTGCCACGTGTGATGAGCTGAACCAGCTCGTACCACTGCTCATTGCTGTATGGGACCTGACCGGTGACCATCTCGTACGCCAGCACGCCGAGACTGTAGATATCGGCTGCCGGGCCGATCTCTTTCTCGCCACGCGCCTGCTCGGGCGCCATATATTCCGGCGTGCCTGGCTGCCAGCCAACGGCGGTCAGCGTCTTGTCGGCGCCGCCCATCATGTGTGCGATGCCGAAATCGCTGACGAACACGTTTCCGTGCTCGTCGAGCAGGATATTAGCGGGCTTGATGTCGCGATGCACGACCCGTTGGCGGTGGGCATCGTCAAGCGCGTCGGCGATCTGGGTGAGAATACGGGCGACCTCGTCGAGTGGCAGCGGCCCCTCCGTCACCTGATCGTCGAGCGTTCCGCCGCCCACATAGCGCAGGATGATATAGGAGATGCCGTTCTCTTCGCCGTGTGCGATCACTGGCAGGATATGGGGATGGTGCAGACGTTCGAGCGCCTCAGCCTCACGCGTGAAACGGACCTGCAGCTCGGCGCGCACGGCATCCTTCATGTGGATGGGCACGACGAGGATCTTGATGGCAACTGTCTCCGGCTGTGGGAGCGCGGCGAGCGGGATGGGCATGGTGGGCATGGTGGGTGCTGTGCCGACATCCGTGCGATCCGCCTGCGGAGGGCTCTGTGCGGCAGGCGTGGTTGCGCGCCGGGCGAGGTAGACTACGCCGAACAGGCCGGTGCCCAGCACGCGATCGAGGCGATAGCCTGCGACCACGCGCCCAAGCAGGCTCTGTGGTCCGTCCAAGCCCAGACTCATTCCAGCCTCCCTGGAACTGGCCGCGTAGCGCCAGTCCCTCGCCCGGTGAAAGTCGCCCGGCTAACAAGCGACAATGCAGGCGGCCCGCTACTGAGTCGTAGTATGCCATAGCTCGGCCAGACGGGCAATATAGAAGGCTATGCGGTAGCGCGTTACACCCCGGACGGGAGACGCACACGCCGGAAGACGCGCCAGAGCGTGAGATCGTAGGCGGCTTTGATGCCGCCGGAGAGCAGAAAGGGGATGCCAAGCACCAGCAGCGGTCCCTGCAGCAGCAGGCCGGAGACGACCGGACTGGTGGCTGAGCCGGCGCTACGCGCGAGCGACGTGACGCTGGCGGCGGCGGTCTGCTCCTGGGGCGCGACGAGCGCCATGGTGTAGGCCTGGCGGGTGGGCACATCCATCTGCGAGAGCGCCTGGCGCGCGAGCAGGACGGCGGCGGCCAGCGGGAAGACGGGCATCAGGGGCACCAGCGCGAGCAGCACGTTCGAGGGCAGGTGCGAGAAGACCATCGTATTGAGCAGGCCGAAGCGGCGGGCCAGCGGCGCGGCGGCCAGGAACGAGAGCGCCGAGCAGACGTTGGCGCCGAAGAAGAGCGCGGCCAACGGCGCGAGCGGCACACCGAAGCGCAGGTGGAAGTACAGCACCATCAAGCTCTGCACGGTCAGCCCGCCGGCCAGCGCATCTACGCTGAAGAGCGCGGCCAGGCGCAGCACAACGCCTCGCGAGCGGCCCAGCGGCGGGAAGAGCGCACGGCGCGGCAAGGTGGGAGCGGTGGGTGCCGCCACCTCGACCCGCGGAGAGAGGCCCGCGGCCAAAGCGGCGACAGCGAGACCAGCGCCGACGTAGAGCGCGAAGAGCAGCCGCATGCCGGTGGCGAGCGGGACGCCTGCCTGGGCGAGCACACTGGGCAGTCCGGCGGCGAGTGCGCCCAGCGCCAGCGCGAACGAGGCGACGAGGTTGTAGCGCGCGAAGAGCGCGGTCCGGCGGGCGGCGGGCGCCAGCCGCGGCAGGATGGCCTGCTCGATCGGCAGAAAGGGCGCCGTCTCGGAGCCGGAGGTGCCCAGCGTGCCGCAGAACGCCGCGACCAGCAGCAGGGGATAGGCACGCACGAGCGCGAAGACGGCGCCTGTGGCCGCCAGCACCACCGCCAGCACGACGAGCGTGCGGCGCCGGCCCCAGCGATCGGCATAGAGGCCAATCAGGTACGTGCCGCAGAGGTCGCCGGCCAGCGAGACGGTGATGAGCGCGCCAATCGCTGGGGCGGAGAAGCCGTCGTCGCTGAGTGTCACGGCCAGCACCACGGCGAGCATGCCATAGGCGAAGGAGCGCAGGCCGCGCGCGGCAAGGATGCGCCGCGCGTCCGCGCGCGTGACCGGGTCCGCGGCGGCGGGTGCGGAGCTAACTTCTGCGGGTCTCGTCACGGTGGGCTCCGGCCTATACCTTGAAGGCGCCGTTGGGCCGACCCCGGCGAACCATCTCCTCGCAGTAGGCGTAGAGCGCGTCGTAGACGATGCTCTCGGCGGCGACTACTGCGTGATCGTCGCTCAGGCCGAGGTGGCGGAAGCCCTCGGCAATCGCTTCCAGCCCTGGCCCCTCCGGCTGCTGCCAGAGCGAATTGTCGGTGTCGGCGCCGTTGACGATCTTGCCCAGCAGGACGAGCGCCGAGTCGCCGGTGAGCTGGTACTTATCGAGGATCGCCTCGAAGGAGCATGCTTTGCCATGGTGGCCCAGCTCAACGCCTGCCACATCGTACGGGGTAGCGTCCTCGCGGGCGGCGATCTCCATCACTTGATCGGCGGGCACGAAGAAGAATTCGGCTGCCGGATCAACGAAGCGCTTGATCAGCCAGGGACAGGCCACACGGTCAACTTTGACGTGCTCGCGGGTAATCCATTTCATTGAGAGACTCCTCTCCGCGGCCACGCTGCTGTGGCCGCCAGGCGCAGTGTAGCACGCCGGCCGGGGATGACGGAGAGGAGTCCTGAGCCCTCGTCCGAGGAAGGCTCCCTGCGGCTATGCGGATGACGAAGGCGTGCAGGGCTGCGATTCGTCGAGTGTGATGCTGCCGCCACTGCCTGGCAGCGTCCCGGAGGCGTAATTGCCGCTGACGAGCGCCGTCGCGAAGGACGTGCCGCTCCACTGCACCACGCCGGCCGGCGCCGTGGGAGCATCTGTATTCGGACCAAGGTAGAGGCTGCAGATGTTCACGCCGTCGGCCTGCAGCGCGTCCTGCGGCGCACGGCTGGTGAGCGTGACCGTGCTCGATGGCAGTGGCACGGCGGCTTGCACCTGTACGCACTGGCCGTTGAGCGAGGGCGCATTCGAGAACGGCGCCAGCGGCGGCGGAGGTGTGCCTGGATACATCCATCCGGCGCCGACCGGGTCCTGCGACGCGGCGACCGCCTTCACGCCGCAGTAGGCTGCCGGCAGCCCATCGCCGAGCTGCCCGCCGGTGGTCGAGTCATTGCCAGCCGCCGCCACCACCGTGACACCCATCGTCGTCAGCTGCTGCAGCACGATGCCCAGCGGCAGGAGGGTGTTGAGGCGATACGATTGGTCCTTGCTCACCACCTGGCTGGCGTTGTTGCCCGCGCAGGCCCGCACCTGGTCGCGGCCAAAGTGATGCAGCCTGGTGGACGTGTCATAATAGGGCGGCGTGTCCCATTGCTCGCCGCCGCCGCTGGCGGACTGCTGCCAGAGCGAGAACATGCAGGCAAACGGCGGCTGCATCTCCAGGCTGAGGTTGAGCACGATCTGGCTAGCGTTGCCGGCCTGGGCAGCGTCGTAGACGGCGGCGAGACCGTTGAGCACTGTGTTCATGTCGCCCACGCCGTAGTTGTTGAGCACCTGAATCAGATGGATGTTCGCCCCCGGCGCAACGTGGTGGATCATCGCCGTGATGAAGAGGCCGTGCTCGCGGATGGAGGGATCCGTGCCGTAGGTGCCCGAGACGTTCTGGAGGCCCGCCGAGAACGTCTGCGTCGTCTCGTCAATCGTCCCGCCGCCGGCTGAGAGATCGCTCAGCATGCCGCCGCAGAGCGCCGCGCTCGCCGGGCACGTCGTCTGAAGACCATCCGGCAGCGTGGCTGGCGAACTGGCGACAGGATCGGCGGTGTCGAGGATGTAGACCGTCTTGCCCTGGCCGGCGGTGCCGGTTGGGGAGTTGTGGATGGCCGTGCCACCCGCGGACGGCCACGTCGGCGAACCGCCAGGACTACCGCCAGCTTGAGTGCTACCACCGAGCGGCGTGACGAGCCAGTTGGGCGACGCGCCCAGGATCCGCGTCTGCGAATCGCCTGGCAGCGGGATACCGTTCTGCACAGCAGCCTGATAGTTGATCTGGTCACTCGCCTCCAGCACGGCGTCCTTGCCGGCGGGCCCACCCAGAATACGCAGCGTGATCACAGCTGCCTTGCCGAAGGCGTGCGTCTGCGCGACGCCGGGGCCGTCGCCGTCGTCGGGGTCGGTGGGATCGTCGAGGCCGGCCGTCAGGGCGGGCTTGGCGTGTTCTTTCAGCGTGTCGTTGATGACGTTTGCCACCTGCTGGGCAAGATCGATTGGAAGCGATCCGGACGTGATGACGCCGACCACCAGAACGTTGTGTCGCCAGAGCTCCGTCTCGCGCTGGCTGGGATTTTGAGGATTTTCGGGCAGGTGATAGGCCGTCGGCGCCGTCGTCGGCTCGTGAGAAGGTCCACTGGTACGGGAAGTGGTGGTGCCGCCGCAGCCCGCCAATATCAGGGCGCCCAGCAGAACGCCGGCCAGAGCGCGGAATGGACGCCAGCCGTACCGCCTGGGAAGGAGTCCGGAGATGGGTGCCATCGGGAGATCTGCCTTTCTAAGGAGCCGCGCCGTGCAACACTGGAAACCTGCGGAAGATGCCGGAAGACAGAGAAGAATGGAGACGATACCTGCCCCTGCTGGCGGTTGGCTACTCATCAATTATCAACGTGCGAGAGCGGGGGATTTCCGGCGTAGCTCAGGAGTTGTGAATCAGCGGAGCACAGCCGCTGGCGCCTCGGTCACACCAGGTGCGGTCACGCCAACAGATGCCAAGACGTGCTCGACCAGATGGAAGCCGGCCCAATAGTAGGGATGCCGGAGCGCATTGCCACAGTCGCCGGAGATGAAAGCTCGCTGCGCGGCGCGAAGCGCCTGAGCCGGTAAGGCGCCCGCAGCCAACCGTTCGTAGAAGAGCGTCATGAAGGTCCGCGAGGCGGCATCGTCAATACGCCAGAGTGTGGCGAGCACGGCATGCGCGCCAGCCAGGCCGAATGCGCGCAGCAGGCCAATGCGCTCGTCGCCACCGCTCGGCCGGCCAAGTCCCGTGCGACAGGCGGAGAGCGTCACTAGCCGGCAGCCATTCAGCGCGAGCGAGACCACATCGCTTGGATGGAATGGTCCGTCGGCCAGCTCGACGTACGAGGAATTGGGCACGTCCAGACGCAACGCCCCGTGCGCCGCGATGTGCAGATAGGCGGCCGTAGGGGCCGCACCGCGCAGGCGATCGCCGGTCGCCTCGCCGCCAACATAGGCCCGCCCGCCCAGGAGCGCCGCGATCTCGCCGGCCTCGCGCTCGACGTGTGGCAGATCGCCAGTGGAATAGCCCACCGCCAGCAGCCCAGCTCCCGTTGACTCCGCGCTCGCTTCCACCGATGCCTTGCCCTCTCGTGAACGGTTGGCCGAGGCGAGCGCCTGGCACGACGAGACGCAGCGCACGGCCCAGCGCTCGGCAAGATAGCGCTCGCCATCGTAGAGCGCCAGCAGCGGCAGGGCATGCAGCAGGCCATGCGGCACGAGCGTGAGCGGAGCGCCGTCCGGCGGCAGGGCGCCCGCGACCGGCGCTATCAGCAGCCCCCACAGTGCGCGGAGCTCCTGCTGGACGTCGCTCTCAACGGCTCCCGCTGCGCCGGCCTCTCCCGAGCGGGCGAGCGTATCCAGTCGGAGGTGTAGCAAGCGGTCACGGGTGCGCAGAGAGCGGACGCCGCCGACAACGCGATGGGCGGTGATCTCGCCATGCGTGAGGACGAAGATGAAGAGGTCGTCGCGCGTCACCGCATAGGCCAGCGCCGTCTCGCCTGGCGGCACCACCCGCGTCAGCTCCTCGGCGCTTGGCGCCTGGGCGCCGGCCTGGCGGCTGGCGAGCGCTTCGGTGCGCTCGCGAATCTGGCGGTCGAGCAGTCGGAGATCTTCTTGAACTGTGAACCGGCGGGGTGAATCGTCGGGGAGAGCAGCGAGCGTGGCGCTCTGGTGGCGGTGGCGCGCACGCAGCGCCTCCAGCTCGTCGTCGTGACCGGCGAACACCTGCCAGCGCGCCCGCGCACGGGCCTGCTCCAGGTAGCGGAGCGCCCTAGCAGGGTCTCCGGCGCCTACCGCCAGTCCCAGCGCCTCCAGATAGTAATCGTCCTTGTCCTCCAGGAACTGCGTGCTCTGATCGAAGGCCAGGTCGTCGGCGACGCGCATGAGCGTAGCGGCTACGACATCGTAATGGTCCAGCGCTCCCGCTACGTCGCCCTCCAGCGCCGCGGCGCGCGCCAGTGCCACATGCCCGCGGTAGAGCACCTCGGGTACATGCTCCTCCGCTGGCGCCGCCACCTGATCGTGCAGCAGCGCCTCGACCCGTGCATGCGCCTCGTCCAGCCAGCGCAGGGCGAGCGCGGCTTCGGCAGCCAGGAGGGCGGCCAGCTGGTGATCGCGGCTAGTTGCCGCGAGAGTGGCGGCGTGGTCACTGACGAGCGCATAAGCCTCGGCTGCGCGCCCGCGCGAGAGTAGCAGCGCGGCACGGCGCAGGCGTGGATGGAAGTGTGCGCGCAGCGGACGCTCGCGCATGATCTCCTCGGCCTCGACCAGCCGATCCAGCGCCAGTTGATCCAGTCCGCGCTGGGCGAGCGAAATCGCCTCGACGCCCAGCGCATCAGCCAGATCGACTGGATTCTCCAGCTCGCGGAGAATGCTCACCGCCTCTGACGCATCTATGGCCGCATCGTCAACACGATTGAGCGCTAGGAGCAAATCAGCACGAAACATGAGTGCTGTGGCAAGCAAGAACCCCTGGCCGGCTACGCGCTCTCCATCGATTGCTGAGCCAATGAGCGTCAGCGCCGCGCGCGCATGAAGCCGCTGTCGTTCGATAACTGCTAGCGTAGCGTTCTCAAGTGCAACATTTACAGGCGCATCCAGCTGCTCGAACATCCCTCGTGCTTGGATGCGCAGTTTGTAGGCCTCCTGGAGGTTGCCTTGCATGTGGAAGGCCGCGGCTTCGTTCGAGAGCAGCATGCCACGCAGGCGCGCCCAATGTGGGGGGGCACTGCCGTCTACTGACGGGGCGCCTGCCTCTAGCATGTCCAGCAATCCCACGGCGCGACTGTACGCGCCCTGCGCCTCATCAGGGTGCAAGAGCGCGTCGTAGGCTATGCCGCGATTCTGCTCGAAGTTGGCGAGTCGATACAGGTAGCCTTCGTCGTGTAGGACGCGCGCCACACCGTCCATTCCTGCCAGATCACTTGGTGTGACACACCCAGCCTGGCTCGCCGAGAGCAGCCAACCGCCGCGGGCACGTGCCCAGCCGACACGCGCACCCGCGCCCAGGAAGACATCGGCTGAGCGCTGGAACAGGTCCATCGCGGCGCGTGCCTGCCCGCGCTGGCGCGCCGCATCGCCCTGCGCGAGCAGCCCCAGGCCGAAGATGCGCGGCAGATCGGCTCGTGTGCCCAGCGCGCAGAGAAAGGCGGCCACGCGCTCGGCCTGGTCGAGGTTGTCGTGCAGCAGCCGGTCGAAGGCGTGGGACTTGATGCGCTCGGCGGCGGCTTCCAGCTCGCCATCGGTGTGGCCGAGCACGAGCGCGACACAGAGCGCCGGCCAGGTGGCCCCGCCTGCGCTGGCCAGCGCCAGTGCGGCGGTCACGATGGTCTCAGTATCCAGGTCCATAGGCTCCCCACCGCCGAGGCCGCCTCACCCAACCCCACGCCACGACGAGAACAGCTAGCTGCCGCCGGCCTGGCTACCGCTCACGCTACGACGACGATGGCGCCATTGTACTACAAGCTGTCACTAAGCCACCCACTCCCCCCTCGCACCTTCACCCCAGGATGACTCACTCATCCACTCCGATCTCAGTCCGCGGAGGCGGACTTCGCGGCTGCCAAGCCATCCAGGGGCGGTTTCAGCCGCCGGCTGGCGACCTACACCGTAATAGGCGTGATCTCGACGATGCGGTCGGCCAGCAGAATGTCCAGCCGGAAGATGCCGGGCGGGACCGGCTCCAGCTCGAAGGCATCGCTGACGAACGGCGCCTCGATCACCACCGGCGGCGACTCGCCCTGCGCCACCAGCAGGGCAGCTACCGGCGCGACCGGCCGCCCGCCATCCTGACCGCCCGCCATC
The DNA here is from genome assembly GCA_035763125.1 of Ktedonobacterales bacterium. GTDB lineage: Bacteria > Chloroflexota > Ktedonobacteria > Ktedonobacterales > JADMIN01 > SMAG-U1939. Next base: position 5,116 of record DASUBU010000218.1, on the reverse strand, counting down.
CTGACCGTGCCGAAGACGAGGAAATGTCCCCGCTCGGTGTCGTGCGGCGCGCTGCGCAGGGCCACCGTGAGGCCTTCCGCCTCGTACGTGCGCAGGGTGTCGCCTTCGTCTGCCTCACCGCGGACGGCACGCGCGCCAGCCAGCGAGGGCGGCGGCGCCAGCACGGCTGTTACACGGCGCAGGGCAGCGCGTAGCGGCGACTCGGGCGCCTCATCTGCTGGCACGGCGAGCGCCTCACGCGCCACGGCCACCTCCTCGGTGCAGGCGGCGCAGCCGCGGATATGGGCGGCGGCAATGAGCTGCTCGTTGTCGGAAAGCTCGCCCAGCGCATAGGCGGTGACGGTCTCGACGGAGGGGCACTGCGCGCGCTCCGGGCTGGTCTCCAGCGTCGCTAGCCGGCCGCGCAGCCAGGCAGCCTCGGCCCGGCACTCTACGCACGTCTCGATGTGGCGCCTGGCTAGCTCGTCCTCCATATGGCGCGGATCCAGCGCGTAGGCGGCCAGCGCCTCGGCGGCGGCATGCTCAGGCGCGGGTGCGGTTCGCTGGTCTGGGGGTTGTTGAGACATCCTCGACCCTCCACGTTCGTGGTCCCGCCAATCTCCTCGTGTGGGCGGGCTATCCGGCCATATCAGGGGCGGCGCGTGCGGCCGGAAATCTCTTCTCCTTCAGAGTCAAGGCGCGCATCCAGGGTATTGCAGCGCGCGACCCACAGAATCCTGTGAATTCGGCTAAGAATTGTCGCGGCGGAAGCGGCGATAGTAGCGCGCCAGAATGTTTTGGAGCATCTGGTACACCTCGCGCACCGACGAAAACTCCTCCGGCCAGCGCCGCACGATCTCGCTCGGCGCATAGCCGCGCAGCCAGCGCAGGGCGATAAGCCGCCGCTCGCGCTCGTCGCTCGCACAGCTCACCAGGTCCGCCAGGTCTTCGCGCGCCAGCAGATCGCCTTCCAGGCTGCCCCGGTCCTCGATCGCTTCGCCGTCCTCAAGCGGCACCTGTATCACGCGCCGCTCGCGCGGACCCTCCCAGAAGCGCACCTCCTCCATCACCACTGTATGCAGGCAGCGCTGGAGGTAGACCAGCAGCGCCGGCAGTGACTGGAGGACGACTGCGCGGCGCTGGTTGGTCTCCCACAGCTTGGCGAATGTGCCAGTGAGGTAGAACGTCTCGTCCTGATGGGCCAGCGCCGTGGCCCGGCGTGGATGGCGGTAGAGCCAGGCGCGCACGCTGCCGCCGAAGCATACCATCAGTTGCTGCCAGGCATCCTGGAGCCGATCTTCAAGGGCGCGGCGGAAGAGCTCGAGACAGTAGGCCGGATCGCTGGCGCCGCGCGCACGAAACGCCTCCGTCTCGCGGCAGCAGGCGTCGCCGAGTGCCGCCAGCGCGAGCGATTGCGCCGCGTCCATCGTATCCTCTCCTCGCCTTCGCGCCACGTCACGGCAAGACAGGGATTCGCCGATGGCGGCATTGTAGTACCAAGCAATAGATGCGTCAACGGCAGGCAAGGCCAACGACGCCTCCCCGCGATGCATCGCGTGCTGGGAAGCCGAGCGGGCCACTGTGGATCGGTGGCGGGCCTGCGCCATACGTTCTCGATCGCGGCGTCTATCCATACGGCCATGGGTGGAAGAATCGCGGCCATCGCATCGCCATGCTTGCCGACCCCACGCCTTGCCCAGCTCGACTTGAGGCGTCTCGACGACTTTGCCTGACTAGCGAACCTGCGCTGCATCTCGAGGTGGCGACCGGCGGCCAGTGAGAAATCGGCGAAAGAATTGCCGCTCGGCAGCTCTCAGATGATGGTGAGTTGCCGGGCGGTGCAGGGAGAAGCGGCTGCCTATATGCGATTGAGGCTCATGAAGCAATGCGCTGCTCGTCGTAGCACCAGCGCAGGAAGCGCAAGTATGCCTCCTCTCGACGGGTGAAGGAATCACGAGTCTGGGCGGCCGGAGTCCGTTGGCGCATCAACTCTAGCCACTCCGACCAGGTCAGCCGCACATGGGCCGCTTCTGCCGTCGGCGACCAGGTCCATCCCATCCAGGGGTCCATATCATGCCCCTTTCATTCTGCGCGTGGGCGCACAGGTTCAGCCCCTACGCTATCGCTCAAACGGGTCTGCATTGGGCGAGCGGGCAAAGCCTGCGATGGCACGCCGGGGGCCATGCAAACCACCGGCGTGCCCAAAGCTGGTTACGGCACAGGGGCTGAAGGGTGATGTCAGGGTGTATCCAGACAACGGCAGGGCTATCTGGCTGGCTCGATGTTCTGGTTCACGCGGAACAGGTTCTCCGGGTCATACTTGGCCTTGATCTCGGCAAGGCGCGCGTAGTTCCCGCGGTACGCGTTGCGGACCTGATCCTGCCCTTCATCCATCATCATGTTGATGTAGCCACCACCGGCGGAATAGGGATGCAGCGCCAACCAGTAGTTGCGCGCCCACTCAATCATGCGCTCGTTGTTGGCTGGATCAGGATCAACGCCGACAACCACCTCGGCGAAGTTGGCCTCACGGAAACCGAACGCTGTATCGCCTTCGGCCACCTCGTGCACCGCACCATTGATCGGGTAGATATGCATGGTGGAATGCATCGTCGGCAACTGCTCGGCGTACTTCGCGTGCAGCTCAATGGCCTGGTCGCTCAGATCGGTGAAGAAGTCAGCCTTCCAGTACCACTGGAGGCCCGCTGGATAGAGCCCGTCGAAGAGGCTTTGCAGCACCGGCCAGGGGATCGGCCCAGCCGCATCAATCGCCGGGGTGCCAACGGCGCGGATGGGAGCGAAGCGCTCTTGAGCCTGGTCCAGCGGACCGGTGTAGCACCACACAATGGCACACATCTTCTGCAGGTGGTACTGCTCGGGGAAGAGCGGCACTGGCGGCACGGTCACGAAGGCAAACCAGCCGTTGATGTCGCGCGGCGCGTCGAGGATGAAATCGCGCCAGAACGCGAGCACCTCCTTGGCCTGGTCGAGCGGCCAGAAGATCGGGCCGCCGTAGACCGTGCCGACGTCGTGCAGGCGAAAGACGAAGGAGGTCACAACGCCAAAGTTGCCGCCGCCGCCGCGCACCGCCCAAAAGAGGTCGGGATGCTCCTGCTCGCTCGCGGTCACGAAGCTGCCATCCGCCAGGACCATGTCAACGCTGAGCAGATTGTCCAGTGTCAGGCCATAGGTGCGCGCGAGGTAGCCGATGCCGCCGCCCACGGTGAGGCCGCCGACGCCGGTGGTCGAGACGAAGCCGCTCGGCGTGGCCAGGCCGAAGGGGTGTGTCGCGTGATCTACCTTGCCCCACGTGCTGCCACCTTCGACGCGCACCGTCCGCCGAACGGGATCAACGTGGACGCCATTCATGCCCGACAGATCAATGACCAGACCGTCATCGCAGGTGCCGAGTCCCGGGCCATTGTGTCCGCCGCCGCGGATCGCCAGCAGCAGGTGGTGCTCGCGGGCGAAGTTGACGGCGCTCATCACGTCTGTGACATCCACACAGCGCACGATGAGGCCGGGTCTCCGGTCAATCATGGCGTTGTAGACTGCGCGAGCCGTCTCATAGGTAGCGTCACCCGGGAGGATGACGTCTCCGCGGACCTGCGCCTTGAGGCCAGCTATCGTCGCCTCGTCTAGTGTCGTTGTGCTGACATACGTTGTCACGGCTGTTCGTCCCTTTCTCTGCGTGGCCCTCCCGCATACCCGACCGCTGCACTGTGAGCGCGTCTTTCAGGGGGGGTTGCACCGACGATAACAGGTGCGCCGTTAGCAAAGCGTTTGGCCGCGGGAGAACTTGCATCAAATCTCGGCGTTATGCGGCGTTACAGCGTTAGGAGAGCGTTATCCACGACCCGCAAGGAGCGCCTGCGCCGCCTGCAAGTCTGGCGTATCGAAACCTTCGGTAAACCGGCGGTACACGCCGGCCAGCGCACGGCGGGCTTCCTCGGCTCGCCGGCCGCGTGTGTAGAGATGGCAGCAGGTGAGATGTACGCGCAATTCGAGCGATTGGGCATGCTGGCCGCGTGCAATCTCGGCGGCCCGCGAGAGCGCGGCGTCCACGTCCTGCATGTCGCGACCGGCGGCGAGCATCAGCTCACCACGCAGCCGGTGCAGGTCGGCATCCCACCAGCGTTCATTCGTGTCGCGCGAGTGGACCAACGCCTCCTCGATGGCCTCCAAGCCCTCCTCTGGTCGCCCTGCTTGGCCATAGACACCGGCGAGCAGCGAGAGATAGTAGGTCAGGCGCAGTCTGGCGCCAGTCGCCTTGAACTCTTCGATGGCTGCGCGCAACGTCGCAATATGCTTATCGCCTGTCTGTTCACTGGCATCCGCGTAGGCCGCCAGGATGGCCGCCCAGGCACGATAATAAGGCGCCTTGAGTTCCATCGTGAGCGTGAGCGCCTCTTTAGCATGCGTTCTGGCCGCGGGGGCGTCGGAGCCCATCTGCCAGAGCATCGCGAGGTAAGTCGCGGCGAGCGCCTGGTTGAACGGTTCTTCGAGACTCTGGGCGAGCTCGACTGCATCGCGGGCGGAGCGGATCGCGCGCTCAGGATAGCCGAAGCACCACAGCGCATGCGCACGCCAGGCGCGGGTGTGTACCGCGACATTCCATCCTTGCGTCTCTTGAAGGTGGCGGGCTTGCTGCGCCTCGTGCGAGGATGTGAGGATGCGCGCGAACGCGTCGTTCGCCTCATCGAGCCGGCCGAGATGGAACCGAGCGCCCGCCAGCATCATATCCGAGAGCGGCGGCGCTTCGCCCTCGATCTGCTGGTAGAGCGCGTGCAACTCCTCCCCCACGAGCTGTACGCGCTCGAGACGCGCCTGCACCACGAGCATTGATTGTAGGCCGTAGAGCGCTTCGGCGCGCTGCTCGTCGTCGCCCACCGTGTCACACAGCGCCAGCGTGCGGTCTACCACGCGCTCCAGCTCCGGCGCGGTCCACCCGCGCGTGATGCGGTACATTGGCGCGAGTGCGAGCTGGATGCCCAATTCCTGCTTATCGCGCGCCGAGCCGCTCGGCGTCTTCGCCAGGAGCGTGAGGCAGTGCGTCAGCAGCCGAATCGCCTCTTCATAGGCGAACACACGCTGTGCCACCAGCGCGGATCGATGGTAGTGCGGAATGGCACGCTCG
>DASUBU010000217.1:0-2634 GCA_035763125.1 Ktedonobacterales bacterium | reverse complement strand
CTCCGCCCGCGCGCGCAGCTCGCGCCAGCCGAGCGCATGTGCCTCCAGCCAGGTCTCGTCGGCCAGCCCGTCGCGGAAGAGCACGTGCATCAGCCCGAGCGCCAGCGCACCGTCGGTTGCCGGCCGCGGCGCCAGATGCTCGTCGGCCGAGCGCGCCGTCAGCGTCCGCCGCGGATCAATCACGACGACGTAGGCGCCGCGGCGTTGGGCCTCGCGCAGCAGCGGCATGAAGTGCGGCCCGGTGCTGGCGGGATTGTGGCCCCAGATGACGATCAGCTTGCTCTCCAGCACGTCGGATGGGTCGGGCGAGAGCCGCGCGCCGAGCGTGGCGTTGACCGCCGCCTCGGCCGCCGCGCCGCAGATCGAGCGCTCCAGTCCGCTCGCGCCCATCCGATTCCACAGGCGCTGATTGCAGGCCTGAAGCTGCACCAGGCCGAGCGTGCCGCTATACGAGTAGGGCAGGATGGCTGCCGCGCCGTATTCGGCGATGATCGCCTGCCAGCGCGCCGCGATCTCGCCGATCGCCTCGTCCCACGAGATGCGCTCCCACTCGCCGCCGCCCTTGGGTCCGACGCGCCGCAGGGGATGGAGCAGCCGGTCGGGATAGTAGACGCGCTCGAGATACGGCCGCACCTTGGCGCAGAGCCAGCCCTGCGTGATGGGGTGATCGGGGTCCGCCACGAAGGCCACCGCCCGCCCGTCGCGCACCTCGGTCAGCGTCGCGCACGTATCGGGGCAGTCGTGCGGGCACGCCCCACGAACGTATGCCACCTGCTGCTGTTCTGCCGCCATAAACTGCTCTCCTCTTCGTGTCGTTCATCAGCAGCCCTCAGGGGAGGGAGCGATGGCGGACCTTGTGTTCCTGGATGACTGTGAACGCATCGGCTATTTGGCCCATGTGCTGCGCGAACACATTGGCAATGATATCAACCTTATGTTGTGTGGGCAGATATCGAAGACGGTAGAGCACCACACCCTGCCTCGGAGCAGCGTGAAGATCGAGCATGATCACGTCACCGAAATCGCGGTCGCCGGTCAGCAAAATTCGCTGCATTTGTACCGCGAGTGCCAGCACCTGGGAATCGGGTAGCCCTGGCGTATACTCGGAAATCGCGACGACATCGTGCCCATCTGCGCGGAGCCGCTCGATCACCGGAAAGTCGACGCTCTCGTCTGCCAAGATGTTCACGCCGTGGCCGTACGCACAAGCTTGGCCGCGTACTGGATTGCGCGCACGATCTGCTCGCGCCGCAGATGCGGGAAGTCGCGCAAGATGTCCTCGATGGACTCGCCTTCGCTGACCTTCTCGAGAATCAGGTCTACACCGATGCGCGTTCCCTCGATGGTTGGCTTGCCGCCCAAGAGATCGGGATCAGTCACGATCCCCGGTGTGGTGGAGGTATTGGCCATACTGCTAAGCTCCTCTCCGTCTCACTGCCTCCTGTATTGTATACATCTCCGGCGGGCTATGGCATAGTTGAGGGCGATGCCATCTCAGGCGTGTTGGTATACAGAGTGTCCTGGCGTTTATGGATAAGGAGCATGCGCATGTCTCAGCCGCCAGAGAGCACGACCGCCGGCAATATGGAGCTGGTCGCCGATGGGTTCTCCTTCCCGACCAGCCTGACGTTCGACGAGCAGGGCGCAGCCTACGTCGCGGAGTCCGGCCTGCCCTTCGGCGGCGCGCGGCCGGGCGGGCGCGTCTGGCGGTTGAACGGCGACGGCTCGCGCACGCTGCTGCTCGACGGACTGCGTCCGCCGGTCAACGGCCTCACCTACCACCAGGGCGGCCTCTACATCTCCGAGGGGGGCCACCCCGCGCGCATCAGCCGGCTCGACCGCGACGGCACCTGGACCACCCTGCTGGAGAACCTGCCCGGTCCCGGCAACTACCACACGAACATGGTCGCCTTCGACCCCGACGGCAAGCTCTACTTCAGCCAGGGCGCGATGACCAACACCGGCATCGTAGGCCTCGATGCCTACGAGTTGGGCTGGCTGCGGCTGCTGCCTCACGCGCACGACATCCCCGGCCGCGACATCGTGCTGGCTGGCGTCAACGCCGAGACGCCCAATCCACTCAGCCCGGAGCCGGAGGCGCGCGCCCTGACCGGCGCATTCGCGCCCTTCGGCACGCCGACCGAAGCGGGGCAGCGCATCCTCGCCGGGCTGCCATGTACCGCTGCCATCATGCGCTGCGATCCCGACGGCGCCAACCTGGAGCTCGTGGCCTGGGGCATCCGCAACGCCTTCGCCATCAGCTTCCTCCCCGATGGCCGCCTGATCGCGATTGACCAGGGCGCCGACGACCGTGGCAGCCGCCCGGTGGGCAACATCCCCGATCTGCTCTTCGAGGTGCGCGCCGGCGCCTGGTACGGCTGGCCGGACTTCATCGGCGGCGACCCGATCACCTCCGACGAATACGTGCCCACGCGCGGGCCGCGGCCGAGCTTCGTGCTGGCCAATCACGACGAGCTGCCGCCGCCGGAGCCAGCGCTGCTGCGCTTCCCGCCGCACGCCGCGGCCGTCAAGTTCGACGTGGCCCCGCCGAATGTGGCAGGCTGGGCCGGCCAGCTCGCCATCGCGCTCTTTGGCGACGAGGCCCCGATGACGGCGCCGGAGGGCAGCCCGCGC
>DASUBU010000216.1:0-58504 GCA_035763125.1 Ktedonobacterales bacterium | reverse complement strand
CGGGCAGTGCGGCGAGACATGGTGCTCCTCCTTGGTAGGCATCCGTTGGTAGGTCCTGATCGAGAGGCAGTGTAGCATTGCGGCAGGCGAGCGGCCAGACGGACAAGTCCGGCCATCAGTCGCCACCTCGCGCCAGCTCCGGACACCACTTTGCTATGCCGTAGCCCCCCGCGTAGAATGCACTGTGTCGGGTGATCGGGCAGGCGGTGCGGCTCGCGAGCGAGGTGAGGCGCATGGACGACGACACCGGGAACGGCGCCAGGGCAGAACCATCGGACTTCGAGCTGGAGACGGAGACGCTGCCCGCACGGCGGACGGAGCGCCGGCACGTGAGGCCACTGACAGCCGCGGCCGGTCTCGCGCTGCTGGCGGCGGTGGTGGTGATCGCCAATTTGTCCGGAGCGGGCGCCGCCTCGCAGGAGATGGCGGCTGATGGGTCACCGACGGCTGCGGCGACGCTTGTCCCAGGGCCACTGATACTGCAGATGCCCAATCCGGCAACGGTGGGCAATCCGCCTGCCTGCGCGCTGGCGCCCACGTTGGACGCCATCGGCTTCTATCTGGTGCCGGCCTTTGGCGAGGCGCCGCTATGGCTCAGCGGCTTCGACGATTCAGATCCGCGTGTGGTGCATTTCTACAAGGTGCCACCCCGGCTGCTGACGCCGCAGGGGTGGGTGTGGCGTGTGCTGCTGGTGACGAATCTGCGCTATGCCGGTCCCGTGACGGTAACGGGCAACGGTCCAGGGGGTTCGCTGCTCTTCACTCAGGACGGACAGACAGCGATGACCTCGCTCACCCTCGATACCCGCACGCCTGCCTCAGTGCTCAACGGCTGGGGAGATTGGGAGACGTATATCTATCTGCCAGGGCCAGGCTGCTACGATGTGCGGGCGAGCTGGCCGGGCGGCGGCTGGCGCCTGACGTTCTCGGCCGGACGCTGAGGGCGTCGGTCAAGCTCGCAGGCGCACAACCGCCTGAAATCCGTACGCTAGTGCGGTAGCTGCTCCTGGGTCCAGATGACGAGCGTTTCCAGCTCGAAGTCGACTAGCATCAGCGCACTGCCAGTGGGCGACCACTGCAGCATGTTCTGCGCTTGTACCGGCGTGCCCTTCTGTGGCGGCAACTTTAGCGTGCTGAGCGTGTGGCCGGTCTTGGTGTCGTAGAGGGTGATGTCAGCGTCTATCGGATTGCCCTGACTGTCGAAGGATGGACCGGGCTGTACGGCCAACACCGTGCCATCCGGACGCCAGGCAACACTGGCGCTGGTGGTGTCGCCGCCCTCAGCGTCTTTCGTCAGCCCATCGACCACGGCTTTCATTGCCGCGTCACGTACCGGAAGCCAGGGTGCGGATGAAAGATTGAATGCGTCGAGCGACTTCTTATCGGGCGCGGGCTTGCCCGACGGCACCACTGGAGCCCGCAGGTGTACTCCATCGACAACCGAAGGTTGCCCTCCCGAAACGGCGTCGAAATCAGTGGTGAAGATGAGTGCCTCGGCTCCCGGCCCCGCGAGGAAGCCGTGCACCAGCAGGCCTGGCTGCCAGATCGTCAGGCGACCGCCGCTGGAGGGCACGCCAACCGGCCCACCCGGATCGTGCGGGGGCTGCTTGCCAGCTGCCACCGGGATGAGGGGATCGGGGGTGCCATCCGCGCGCCAGCCGTAGGCCAGCGACGCCGGCAGCGTTGCGGAGATATTCCCGTCCGAGCTGACGATGGTGTCAGGCGTGATCTGCACCGTGCCGGTGGTGGGGTTCCAGCGTGTGTAGATGGCGGCGTTTGCGCTGCGATTGGGCTGGACGAAGGCGGTGAGTTGCTGGTCGCTGGGTGTGACGCGCAGCAGGGCGACGAAAGGCACCTGTGTGGTGAAGTCAGCCGCGGCCGAGTCAGTCACCTGGATGGTGACGTAGACGGCTGGGCCGAGCCACAGGGCGTGGGTGTAGGTATACGAGAGCCCTGTCTTGCCGCTGGTGTTGGCCACTTTGAGCGCGTTGATCACCGTGTTGTCAAGGCGGAATTTGGCGGTAAGCTTGCCTGTGGTTACATTGTAGACGTTGAGCTTGTGCTGCCCAAGCTGCTCGTCGCAGTTGGTGGTGCCCAGCACGGCAAGCTGCGTGCCGTCGTCCGACCAGGCGGTCGCCGTGGGGCAGCCCAGCTCGTCCACCGCCGGGCGGATGACCAGCGGGCCGGTGCGCGGGGTTGTGGTCGCGGTCGCGGTCGCCGCCGCCGTCTGCAGGACGCTGGAGGCGCCGCCGGGGCGGGTGAGGGCGAACACGCTGACCACGACGACGATCAGCACGAGTGCACCGGCAGCCAGCCAGAGGGGGCGTGGACGAGACGAGCGGCCGCCTGGGCCGCGTGGCGTCGGCGGAGGCGCAAGCGATGAGCGCGGCGTCTCACTAGCCCGGATTGGTTGTGCGGTAGCATCGGCAGGCGCCTGGGGCGTATGGGTGGCGATGTCACGCAACGCATCGAGGCGTTGCCGGCGGCTATCGTCGGTGGCCTCTTGCCAGGTGGGATCGTGCTGCGTAGGGTCGAAGTCGGACATCAAGCCTCCCCTTTGCTGTCGGTGCTGGCGGCGACCGCCCGGCCTTCCGTGTTGTGTGACGTCGGTGGGCGCCTTCCAGGGGATAGACGTCTGGAGGGGAGAGAGGTTTACGGATGAACTTGTGGCTGGCTAGTGCGGCAGTTGCGATTGGGTCCAGATGACGATGCTGCCCGCCTCCTTGTCGACCAGCAGCAAGGCCCTGCCGTCGGGAGCCCACAGCAAAGGATTTACGGTATGGCTGGCGCCGCCAGGCGGCCGCAACGTGCCGAGCACGTGGCCAGTGGACGTGTCGTAGAACGTGATGTCGGAGGTCGTGGGCGTGGCGTTCTGGTCGAACGGGATACCAGCGTGTACGGCCAGCACTGCCCCATCGGGCCGCCAGGCGACCACAACGAGTGTGGGTTGCGCATCTATCACGGCTTGCAGCGCCGCGTCGCGCACCGGCAGCCACGGCGCGGATGCGAGATCGAGCGCGGCGAGCGATTTCCTATCTGGCGCGGGGTGACCGGACGGCACCAGCACTCCCTGAAGATGCACCGCATCGAACAGGAAGGGCTGCCCGCCGGAGACGGCGGCGAAGTCCGTGCTGAAAATGTAGACGCCGGAACTGGCGTCGCGGCCGGTGTCGTGCACGACGAATCCTGGCTGCCAGATCGTCAGGCGTGCGTTGTTGGATGGGTCGCCAATGGGGCCGCCGGGATCGGTCGGCGGATGCCTGCCAGCGGCAAGCGGGTTGAGCGGATCGGGCGTGCCACCGGCCTGCCAGCCGTAGGCCAGCGACGGCGGCAGTGTCGCGAAGACATTGCCGTTTGATCCCACGATCGCGTCCCGTGTCATCGTCGCCTGGCCTGTGACGGGATTCCAGCGCGTGTACACGTTGGGTCCCTCGCCATTGGGCCGCACGAACGCGAAGGCCGTCGTATCGCTGGGGTTCGCGCGGAGCAGGCCGACAAAGGGCACCTTTGCGTCGTCGGTCGTGGCGCTGGGGTTGTTTACCAGGAACGTGGCGTAGATGGCAGGGCCGAGCCACAGCACGTGCGTGTAGGAGATCGAGAGGGTCTGTATGTCGCTGGAATTGATCGCCTGCGCCACTGCGCTGTCGAGCTGGAACCTGGCGATGAGCTTGCCGGCAGGGAAATTGTAGACATTGAGCATGCCGTGCCCAAATTGCTCATCGCAGGTTGTGGCGCCGAGTACGGCGAGCTGCGCGCCGTCGCCCGACCAGGCGGCTGCCGTCGGGCAGCCCAGCGCATCCACGGCCGGGCGGATGACCAGTGGCCCGCTGCGCCCGGTTGTGGTCGCGGTCGCGGCCTGCTGGCCGGTGGAAGCGCCACCGGGGCGGGTGAGGATGAAGACAGCGATCACGACGATCGCCAGCACAAGCGTGCCGGCGGCCAGCCAGGTTGCGCGTGGACGGGATCGGCGGCGCAGCGGGGCAAGCGATGGGCGCTGCCGCGCTGCCTCGATCCGGCGGTCGGCGGCCGCCTCGGCAGGCGTCTGGGGGGTCTCAGCGGCGATGTTGCGCAGCGCCTCGATACGGTGCTGGCGAGCCTCGTCAGCGGTCTCCTGCCAGGTGGGATCGTGTCGCGTGGGATCGGAGTCTGCCATGCCGGGCTCCTTTCGGCGTTCGGCGCTAGAGGCAGCTGCTGGGCTAATCCGTGATGTGGCGTGACGATGGCGCTCGACCCAAGGAAGTAGACGTGCGGAGGCAAGTGAGGTTTACGCGCGTGAATAGGCGGAGTAGGTCGTGTCACACTGGTACGTGGGTTGCTATAGAGATCTGGTGAAGGGGGCGTGACGGAGCACGGTCGGCGGCGCCCATGCGGTGAGAGGAGACACTATCGTGACGTACATGGATGATCGGGCCGCATGCGGGCGAGCGTCGGTGCTGGTGATCGAAGATGATGATGATATCCGCGAGGTCTTGCGGCTGGTGCTCGAAGACGCGGGATACGTGGTGCACGAGGCACGCAACGGCCTGACTGGTCTGGCGCTGCTGCGCGAGAGTGCCGAGCCGCTAGTGGTGCTGGTGGATTGGTGGATGCCACGCCTGAACGGCAAGCAAGTGCTGCGCGCGGCCGGGCGCGAGTCGCGCCTTGCTCGTCACGCGTATGCGTTGTTGACGGCGGCCTGCGAGGCCGGCTGGTCGGAGCCAGGGGAGCCGGCGGTAGAGGGCCTGGTGGTGCCGGTGCTGGCCAAGCCATTCGATATTGAGGCAGTGGTCGCGCTGGTCGAGGGGCTGCAGCGGCTGCTGCGCCGCGGGCGGACCATGCCGCTGTGGCAAACGCGCCCGCTGCTCGAACATGACGATCGGCTCGGCGGCGATGAGGCGCCATCGGAACAGGCTGCGGGTTAACGCAAGCATTCGCCGCTCGTGGCACGCTGGTTGCATTGCGCTGCGTGCAGGAGGCATGTGCGCCATGCGGATGGAGGCGACCGACGAGCGACAGGCGCCGCGGGCAGCGCAGTCACGCCGCGGACGGACCGACAGCCACACGCGACCATCTGTGCGGATATTCCCGGCAGAGCTTGCGACGGTAGAAGCTGACCAGGCGTGGGCGCCTGGCCCTCCTGGGTTGCCACGGCCAGCGAGCACACCCAGAAGGGGGGTGGCCGCCGCGGGCGTGGCGGGGCGGCAGTCCGCTCCAGCGGCAACCGGATCCACTGCTACGGCTACTTTGCGCCTGCCACTGGCAGCACGGCTACAGGCATGGCGACGGCCGGGCGCGCCGGACTACGCCTTGGCGCTCGGTGTCGCGGTCCTGCTGCTGCTGGGGCTGGTGATGGTGTTCAGCGCGAGCCAGTTCGTGCGTCCAGACGATCCTAGCTACTGGTTCCGCCATCAGCTGGTGTGGGCACTGATAGGTCTGGCGGCGCTGCTCATCACGTCGCGCGTGGACTACCGCGTTTGGCGGCGCTTCGCGCGTGTGGGGATGCTGGTCGCGCTGGTCCTGCTGGGGGCGGTGCTCGTCTTTGGGCGCGAGGCGTATGGCGCGCAGCGCTGGCTGCATCTGGGCTTCTTCTCCATCCAGCCGAGCGAGCTGGCGAAGCTGGCGCTGGCCGTGTATCTGGCGGACTGGATGGCGCGGCTGGGTGAGGGCGTGCGGACACTGCGCCGTGGGCTGGTGCCCTTCCTCGTGGTAGCAGGGACGGTGGTGGGGCTGGTGCTCCTCCAGAACGACATGGGCACTTCGCTGGTGGTGGCCGCGCTGGCGCTGGCGATGTTCTTCGCCGCGGGCGCGGGCGCCGCGTACATTGCGCCCACGCTCGGGCTGAGCGGCCTGGCCTACTGGGTGCTAGTGACGGCGACGCCATTCCGCCGCGGCCGGCTGGAGGCTTTTCTCCATCCACTGCCGCCAGGCTGTGATGGCGCGTGGCAGGTCTGCCAGGGACTGCTCTCACTGGGCTCCGGCGGCGTCTTCGGGCGCGGGCTGGGCGACAGCGTGCAGAAGGCCGGCTATCTGCCCAACCCCTTCACCGACTCGATCTTTGCCATTGTCGGCGAAGAGCTGGGGCTGCTGGGCTGTGCGCTGCTGCTAGGGCTTTTCGCCTTCCTGGCGCTGCGGGGGCTGCGCATCGCGCGACGCGCGCCAGATACCTACGCGACGCTGTTGGCGTGTGGGATCACCTGCTGGCTGGTGGCGCAAGCGGCGATCAATGTCGGCTCGACGGTAGACGTGATCCCCTTCACTGGCGTGCCGCTGCCCTTCGTCAGCTTCGGCGGCTCGTCGCTGGTGACATCGCTCGCCGCCGTTGGCGTCTTGCTGAATATCTCGCGCCATAGCCGCCAGGTGGATAGCCTCTGAGGCTGCGAGAGAGGCCGCTGACTCGCCATAACATGCCCGCTTGTATCGCACTGCGCCTATGGCGGGCGCCCGTCGCCATGCCAACGGGACGCCCGCCGCGCCGTTGATCGCGCCGCGAGTGGATGCATCCAATCGCTTGCCCAACCATGTATACTGCCCGTAGGAAGCTCTGCCGGTCCAAACGGCAAGGGCGGTGCCCTCCTGATGGTGGTGGCGTGGTGTGCGCGCAGTATGACGGAGCAGGCTGCTGTGACACCCGTGTGGGTTGGGAAGGACAACGGTGCATGGGCGCGCCAGGCAGATCGAGCTTCCGCGTGTTGCTCGTCGAGGATGACGTTGATTTGCGCGCCACCACCGAGCTGGCGCTAGCCGAGCAGGGCTACGACGTGACGAGTGCGGCGTCTCTTGACGAGGCGCTCGGCCATGTAGACCGCGCGACATTCTGGCTGATCCTTACTGACCTTTTCGCCACATCTGGGGCCGACCCGCTGCAGTCGGTTGAGGATCTGCGTGCGCGTGCGCAGCCGACGCCCATCGGAGTGGTGACGAGCTGGAGGCTCACAGCCGAGGAGGTGGCGGCCCGCGGCTTCGCGTTTCTGCTGCCCAAGCCCTACGAGCTGGACGAGCTGTTTGCTCGCGTAGCCTCTGCCGCAACCAGCCAGTTGCCGCCGGAGCGCGTGTGGCAGGAGCAGGCTGCGCGAAGCTACTTTGCGGCACTCAATAGGCGCGACTGGCAGGCGCTGGCTTCGCTGTGCGAGCCGGACGTAGAGTACGGGCCACTTGAGATGCCGTCGTTCTTGCCGAGCCTGCGTCAGCGCGAGGCCTTCACGCAACATGCTGCGCAGGCTCTCATCCGGTTTGAGGGCATGCAGTTCGAGGATGTGGCGATCTACGAGAGTCCGCAGGGAGTGGCTGCACGCTACACAGCGCGCTGGCCGGGCACGGATGGGAGCGAACGGCAGCAAAGCGGCGTCGTGTTCTTTGGGTTCAAGGGGCGGCCTATCGCACGCATTTCGGTGCGGCTCAACGAGGACCGGCTGCGCGCTCTCACCCGCAGCCGCCCGCTGGAGGGGAGCTAGGCCCACAAGGCCCGCCCGCCTGAGAAGACCGCTCCACGTCCGGAGTGGTATGATCGGTAAGACGCGGGGAGGTTATGTTGGCGCGGCCGTGCGGCGCGAATGATCGGAGTCTGAAAGAAGCGGGAGTGGAATCATGTCGGCGGTACCGAAGCAGCGCCTGCTGACGGCGGAGGAGTTCGCCGCTCTGCCGCGCGAGGGCTTGCGCACGGAGCTGGTGCGTGGGGAGGTGCGTGCGATGGCGCCCGCGTTCGACGACCATGGCGAAGTGGCAATGATGATCGGCATCCTGATCGGGCAGCATGTGCTGGCGCATGGGTTGGGCAGGCTCTATGCCGCTGAGACTGGCTTCCTCATCGCGCGCGATCCTGATACTGTGCGTGCGCCTGACCTCGCATTCATCCGGCAAGAGCGTGTGCCGCCCCGGTTGGGCGCGCCGGGCTGGGTGCGCGAGGTGCCCGATCTGGTGGCCGAGGTGGTCTCGTCGGGTGATCGAGTGGCTGAGATCGCGGAGAAGGCACAGATGTGGCTGGATGCCGGCGTGCGGGTGGTGCTGGTCGTCTGGCCCGCGCGTCGTGTGATCGAGGTTCACCAGCCGGACGAGTCGGTGCTCACGCTTGGCGCTGGCGACACGCTGGAAGGCTACAGCGTGGTGGAGGGACTGGCCCTGCCGGTCGCCCAGATCTTCGGCTAGCGCGCGGTCTGGTCGTCTGCGATGGCGATGCGCGCCACCAACAGGCCTTCTAGCCAGTCGGCAGACTCCGCCAGGCAGGCGCCGCTGGCGTCGAAGACGTAGCCTCCGCCGGGGAAGTCTTCGTCGCGGGTGCGCCCGGCTTGCGTGGCGGCGGCGATCACGAGGCCGTAGTCGCGAGCGTAGCGCGCGGGCTTCGTGTGGCACTCGCCGCGCCACCAGTCATGGCCGGCGCGCCAGTCGCGTGTCTCTTGCGGGCCGTATAGGCCGGGGGCGGCGCACTCGAAGACGAGGCGGGCGCCGGCGCGCGCGGCGTCGGCAAAGACGGCGGGTGTGTCAATGTCGGCGCAGACAGCCAGGCCAAATGGCACGGCGGTGTGGGTGAAGATGGGCGTGGCGGCTGGGCCGCTCGGGGGGCCAGGCGTGAAGAGATGGCTCTCGTCGGCGGGGATGGTGCGCTTGCGGTAGATGCCGAGCAGGCGGCCGTTGCGGGCGACGAGCTGAGTGATGAACGGCGGGCCGACTGGGTTAGTCTCAACCAGGCCAGCGATCAGAGTGAGGGAGTAGCCGCAGGTGAGCGCGAGCAAGCGGACCACTCCGGGGCCGTCGAGGGCGATGGCGTCGTGGGGATAGTGCAGAGGGTCAATGTAGCCGGTCAGGCTGCCTTCGGGCAGGCAGAGGATGTCCGCGCCAGCCGCCGTGGCCTGCGCGATAGCAGCTGTGGTAGCCGCGAGGTTTGCCTCGATGCCGGCCTTTTCGCAGCGCATCTGGGCCAAGGCGAGAGTCAGCGTGTGGGTAGTCATTGACGGCCGATCCCCAGTATCGCGGCGTCACTTGCCAAAGAAGCGCTGGGCCAGCATGGCGATGAAAACGCCCTCGATCACCAGGCCGGCGACTGCTTCGAAGGCAGTCACCCAGGCCTGCAAGGACTGCACGTGGAACTGTTCGGCGAAGACGCGCCCGTGAAACGCCGTCACGCTGACGAGCAACGCTTCATGCGGCAGCAGATGGGGCGGGCTCTGCAGGCCCAGCAGATAGTATGCGCCGGCACTGAGGAGGATGACCAGGAGGTACGCGGCCAGGATGCGTCCCATGCGGTAGCCGTACCCGGCCAGCAGGCCCAGCAAGGCAAGGAAAAGCCACCGCGCACGCTGGCCGCGCTGCCAGGCGAGCCGGCGCTCCAGCACACGCCCCCGATAAGCAAAGCGTGCGGCGGCCTCGTCAATACCCTGCTGCTGCAAGGCAAGCGCGAGCCGTGTATAGGCGCGCTCGGCGGCTTCGGCGTCCGCGCGGCCAGCGTGCGCGTCTTCGGAGCTGTCGTCATCTCCAGCCCGTGATGGCTGCCGAGGTGTTTCTTCGTCGCCCAGTCGTGGGAGCTGATTCCAGTCAATTCCGGTCAGCGGCGCATCGTTCCAGAGCACGTCGGCCAGGCGCGTCGTGCGATCCAGCGCGATGCGGCCCAGCAGTGTGCGCTCGCTCATCCGCGCGCCATAGAGGCTGGCGCCGCGCAGGTCCGCCCGAAAGAGACTGGCGCCGCTGAGATCGGCGAAAAGCAGTAGCGTGCCGCGCAGGTTGGCTCCGCGCATATGGGCGCCGGTCAGTGTCGTCCAGCCGAGGTGCGCCTTTTCGATGGTGGAGAAGCCCAAGTCGGCGTGACTCAGGTCGGCGTCTATCACATCGGCGGCGCTGAGCGTAGCGCGGGTGAGATTGGCATGGCTGAGGTCGGCGCGGCGCAGCAGAACGCCGCTGAGATCCACACCGGCGAGGTTGGCGTAGGCCAGGTGGGCGCGCTCGACGTGCTGGCCGCGAGGGCCGAGGATGTATTTGACGGCGTAGCTATCGTGCCTGACGTCCCACTCGCGCTCGCGCACGATCCACAGCAGCTCGTCGCGGCTCTCGATGCGTACGCCGGCATAGGGCGGCCGGCCGGCGGCGAGGTTGGCATCGCCAGCGGCGCGCAGGGCGGTCTGGCGGTCGGCGGGAGGGTCCGTGAAGTCGAGCGTGAAGCGCGCGATGTGACGGTTCTCATCGGAGAGCTGGGCCGGGTCGTCGTCGTGGAACATCGCACACTCCTCGCAACTGGCAGATTGTCGGTGCCAGTATACGGGGAGCGTCAACGGCCCTGGCCGCAGCGGCCGTCGTCCTAGCCGCCGCCACCTTTCTTTGTGCTCTGAGGATCAGGCCTGTCCCCATCGTCCCTACCGCCCCTACACCTGGATTCTGGATCTGGCTGCGTGGTGCCTCTCTCGGCGCCCTGCTCGGCCATCTGCATAATTGTCTCGGTCGCGCGTGGGTGCATCGTCAACCGGCGCTTGACCTCTGTCAAGAGCTCGTCAAGGTTAAACGGCTTGGGGATCAAGCCAACGCCTTTGGCTTGCAGATACCCCTCGATCTCGCGTACTTCTCTGGTCGCGGCGGTACAAACGATGACCGGGATGTTCGCAGTGGAGGGGACCATCTTCAGCTTCTGCAGCATCTGCCAGCCAGACTTCTCCGAGCCAAAGATCAAGTCCAGGATGATCAGATCGGGCTTGATGCGCTCGATCTCCGGCATATCCGTGATCGCGAACGAGTACGGGATAACCTCGTAGCCTTCCGGGCCGAGGATCTCCTCGAACAGTTCCAGAATTTCTTGCGTGTCGTTGACGACCAGAATGCGCAACGCCATGGCACCTCCTCTTACTCGTGGGCTGCCATCTGACGGCGCAAGGCCAGTGCCACCTGGCGAGTGATCCGCGCGGTGGCTGGCAGCATCCGTGCAGCCGCGCTAGCATCTGGGCGAGGAGAGCGGAATCGGCTCCGCATGGCGACCGATGGGAGCGAGGGTGAGAGCGATGGCGCCACAGGACATGCGCAAAGACTACATGGCGCGGGGCTTGAGCGAGGCGGAGGTAGATGCTGATCCGATCCGTCAGTTTGGCACATGGTTCGACGAGGCGGTGGCGGCGAACCTGATCGAGCCGAACGCAATGGCGCTGGCCACCGCCACACCCGACGGGCGGCCATCGGTGCGTATGGTGCTGCTGAAGGGCTTCGATGAATCTGGCTTTCTCTTCTATTCGAACTACGAAAGCCGCAAAGGGCGCGAGCTGGCGGCGAACCCGCGCGCCGCGCTCGATCTCTTTTGGGTCGAGCTAGAGCGCCAGGTGCGGATCGAGGGGCGCGTCGAGCGTCTCTCGGCAGAGCGGTCCGACGCGTATTTCCATAGCCGGCCGCGGGGCAGCCAGCTCGGCGCGATGGCCTCACGCCAGAGCGAGCCACTGCCCTCGCGTGAGCCGCTGGAGCGGCGCGCGGCCGACCTCGACGCACAGTTCGCCGAGCGCGAAATCCCGCGCCCCGCCTATTGGGGCGGCTATTGTGTCGTGCCAGAGGTCATCGAGTTCTGGCAGGGACGCGTCAGCCGGCTGCACGACCGCCTGCGCTATACCCGGCAACCCGATGGCGGCTGGACCATCGAGCGCCTCTCGCCGTAGCCGCGCTACTGGTGCACCTCAGAGAAGACGCCCGACCAGTCGCGCAGGAGGTGCAGGTGGTTGAGCGGCCAGTAGACCAGCGCCGCTTTGCCGATGACGTCGTTGAGTGGCACCGGCCCCCAATCGCGTGAGTCGGAGCTATCGCCGCGGTTGTCGCCCAGCACAAAGTATTGGTTGGCGTCGAGCACCCAGGTATTGGGCTGATAGGGATTATCGAGGTCGTTGACGTACGGCTCGTTGATCTGCACGCCGTCCACCGTCACATTGCCCGCGGCATCCACCGTCACCGTATCGCCTGGCACCCCGATCACGCGCTTCACGAAGTCCTGGGTGGTGTCTTTGGGCCAGGCGAAGACAATGATATCGCCGCGCTGGGGCTTGCTGAACAGGTATTGGGCTTTATCCACCAAGATGTATTGCTGGTTGAGCAGAGTCGGCGTCATGCTCGGCCCGTCTACGCGATAGTTCTGCACCAGCAGATGGACGACGATGAAGAGCAGGAGCGTCATGATGGCGACTTCCAGCACTTCACGCAGCAGCCGCCCGCCGCGTTGCTCGCCCTGCTCGTCTTCGTAGGCGTAGTCTTCGCGCTTGCGCGTTGCTGCCTGCCGGGCCATCCACGCCCTCCTGCGCCTTGTGTTTCGCCGCGGGTCCGCCACTACTCGGCACATCACGTGCACACGCCCCGCCCGCGGCGGCTCCGTCCATTGTACGACACGGATGCCCTGCGGTTGTAGCGCGGCGTGACCTCTGCTCACCCCCACTCCAAGCACGTGATGTGCCACTCGCCTGGCCGCACCCCGCGCGCTCCGCTCCCGCGCTCCGCCGGCAAACCGTACTGATGTCGACGCTTCGTTGCCCGCGCCGGATTGGGATGATATCATGCCGGAGGCGCGTGCCGTACACCACCATCAACATGGAGGGCTAGGCCCGCGGTGGGTGACAGGAGCGGCAGGGAGCGGCAGATGGACCGATGGCGGGACCCGAGCGACCAGGAGCGCGCGCGCCAGGGCCGGCGCGACGCCGCTTCGCCCTGGCCGACAGATGAGCCGCAGAATCCGCCCTGGGAGACCGCGAGCGCGAAGTTCGCGGCGGCGCCCCCTGGCGACACAGATGCGCAGAGCGAGCAACAGTACGAATGGACACCGGCGATGGAGCAGTCATCGCCGTGGAATAGTCTCAGCGACCTGACGGGCACCGGACGGCTGGCCGCCGTCGTGCCGCTCTCGCCGCGCGAGTCGAGCTGGAACAAGGGCGTGCGGGCACCCAAAGAGCCTGCCGTGGATGTGGCTTCGGCTCCGCCCGGTGCGGCGGCTAGCTCGGGCGCGTCATACGGCGTCGAGGTGGATGAGGCGCCGTCGGTCCAGATGCGCGCTCTGCGTGTTGGCAACCTGGCGCGCGCGACGCTGATCGTCTCGGCGGCGCTGCTGGTGAGCCGCGTGCTGGGACTCCTGCGCTCCTCGCTCTTCGCCTACACCTTCGGCGGGCAGCTTGTCGAGGCCGATGCTTTCACCAACGCCTTCGCGTTGCCCGACATGCTCTTTAGCATCGTCGCGGGTGGCGCGTTGGCCTCGGCCTTCATTCCCGTCTTCGCCGATTATCTGATAGACCGCCGCGACAAGCGGACCGCCTGGCACATCGCCAGCTCGGCGCTCAATCTGAGCATGGTGACGCTGACCCTGCTGGGTGTGCTGGGCTTCATCTTCGCGCAGCCGTTTCTCGATCTGACGCTGCACCCCTTCTTCACCAACAACAATCCCGAGGGGCCGATCATCGTCGAGCTGACGCGCATCATGCTGCTGCAGCCGATCTTCCTTGGCGGCGCGACGATCGCCGTGGCGATCTTGCAGGCGCGGCAGCATTTCGCCTTGCCGGCGCTGGGTCAGGTGATCTACACCGTCTCGCTGGTCGGCGGCATCGTGGCGACGCTGGTGGACGAGAAGACTGGCGTCTTCGGCGGACATTTGGGCATCCTGGGGCCGACATACGGCGTGGTCGCCGGCGCCGTGCTGCAGTTCGCGATCCAGATTCCCGGCCTCGTGCGGGCCAAGATGCAGTACCGGCCGAGCCTCGACTTCTTGCATCCCGGCATCCGCGAGATGTTCCGCTTGATGGTCCCGCGGATCCTCAACGCCGCGCTGATCTTCATCTCACTCTACATCAACCGCGACCTGCTTGGCCTGCTTAATCAGCAAGGCGTCGTCTACGGCTATGTCACCGCCTTTACGCTGGTGATGTTGCCGGTCGGCGTCTTTGGCATGGCCGTCTCGCAGGCAGCCTTCCCCACACTGGCGGCGCTGGTCGCCGCCAACGAGTGGCAGCGGCTGAGCGACACGATCATGCGCACCGTGCGCGGTGTGATCTTCCTGGCCGTCCCGTCGGCACTGGGCCTGATCGTGCTCGCCGATCCGCTCGTTCACCTGCTGATGGCGCACGGCGACTTCGGACCCGAGCGGGTGCCGCTCGTTTCACAGCCGCTGATCTACTTCTCGATCGGGCTGCTCGGCCTGGCGCTGGTGGAGGTGCTGACGCGCTGCTTCTACGCGCTGCACGACACCCGCACCGCCACCGAGGTGAGCATCCTGCAGTTCCTCTTCGTGATCGGCATGAGCATCATTCTGCTGCGGCCAATGGGCGCCAGCGGACTGGCGCTGGCGACGGCGCTGGGCTCCAATGGCGAGGCGCTGGCGCTGCTGCTCCTGCTCCGTCCGCGTTTGCGCGGGTTGCGCTTGCGCCCGCTGTGGGCGTTCGTGCTCAACGTGCTGGCAGCCAGCGTCGTAACGGCGTTGACGGCGCTTTTCGTCTACACGGTCGCCACGATCGTGCTGCCGCCCGGCCCCACTTCGGTCGTCGAGACGACCAAGCTGGCCGTGCGCGTGGGCGGCGCGATTCTGGCCGCGACCGCCGCCTACTTCGCCTTCTCGCGTTTCCTCGGCACTGACGATGTCGTCTCCATCGGCGGCGTTGCCAGGCGTCTCTTCCGCCGCTAGCCAAAGGATGTCCCTCGTGTTCCAGCCCAGTCCGTTCCGCCCGCCGCCCGCCGCGCCCTATCGCCGCTCGTCGGGCAGTCCCGTGCGCGATATCGCCGGCTACGTCAACTGGCAGATCGTCGCCGTCTTCGTGGTGCTGCTCGGCTTCTTCGGCGTGGTGCTGTGGCTCGACGATCCGCGCTGGCTGGTGCCGGGCACGGTGGGGCTGGTACTCGTCGGCTGGGTCTTCAGCCTGTGCCTGCACGAATTCGCACACGCCGCCACTGCCTACATCGGCGGCGACCGCAGCGCTAGCACCGCCTCCTATCTCACGTTCAACCCGCTCAAGTATATCAATCCGCTGCTGAGCATCCTGCTGCCGATCGTCTTCATCGTGCTGGGTGGGATCGGTCTGCCAGGCGGCGCGGTGTACCTGCAGCCGCAGCTCTTGCGCAGTCGCGGCTGGCGCAGCGCGGTCTCGCTGGCTGGGCCGGCGATGAATCTGCTGTTTGCCATCGTGCTCGCAATCCCCTTCTTGCTTGGCATGGTCGCGTTCGGGTCGCACACGGCGCTGGCCAGCGCGCTGGCGGTGCTGGCGTTCTTCCAGGTCGCGGCGGTCGTGCTGAATCTGCTGCCGATTCCGCCGCTGGATGGCTATGGCGCGATCGAGCCGTATCTCTCGCATCAGACCGCTGCCATGATGCGCTCTTTCGGCTGGTACGGCATGCTGCTGCTGTTCGCACTGTTCTGGTACGTGCCAGTCTTCAACCGGCTCTACTTTAGCGTGGTAGGCGCACTGCTCGTCCGCCTGCACATTGATCTATTCCTGGTTGGGGCGGGCTTCGCGGCCTTCCAATTCTGGCAGCGTTAGCGCAGTCGTTCTACCCATGGGGGGTGTGACCCTCGGGTCTGCCGCGCGCGAGCCGTCGAACCGCCGCCGGTACGCGCCCAGTACGAGAGGAAGCCGCCGATGCCGGCCGATTCGCCGCCTGCCACTCCGCTTCGGCCTCTTGCGCTGCGCAAGCACCGCGGCCGGCCTCGCCCTCTGCGCCGGGTCAATCGCTTCCTGCGCGTGCTGGGACCGGGGTTGATCACCGGCGCGGCCGACGATGACCCCTCCGGTATTGGGACGTACTCGCAGTCGGGTGCGCTCTTTGGCGTGGGTCAACTGTGGGTCGCGCTCTACGTGCTGCCGCTGGTGATCGCCGTGCAAGAGATGTGCGGCCGTATCGGGCTGGTGACCGAGCAGGGCATCGCGGGGGTCGTGCGGAAACACTACCGGCGGCGAGTGCTGGTGGCGGCGGTGCTGCTGCTCTTCGTCGCGAATACCATCAACGTCGGCGCGGATCTGGGCGCGATGGCGGCCTCCGTGCGGCTGCTCATGCCGGCTGTGCCGTACGTCCCGCTGCTGATCGCCTTTGCCCTGGGCATGCTCGCCGTCGAGGTGTTCGTTCCCTACCGCTATTACGCGCGCGTGTTGAAGCTGCTGACGCTCTCGCTGCTGACCTATGTCGCGGCTGGCGTGGTGATCCAGCCCGATTGGGGCCGGCTGCTGCTGGCGACGCTGGTGCCCAGGATCGACCTGACGCCAGCCTATCTCGCGCTGGTGGTTGGCCTGCTGGGCACGACCATCAGCCCGTATCTCTTCTTCTGGCAGGCCTCAGAGGAGGTGGAAGAGGCCACCGCCCACCACCGGCTGCGGCATGGCGACGACAAGCCACGCGAGGCGGCGGCGCTGCGCAAACAGATGCACGCGCTGCGATTGGATACGGTCTTTGGGCTGGTGGCCGCCAGCGTCACCTTCTGGTTCATCGTGATGGCGGCTGGTAGCACGCTCCACGTCCATGGCATCACCAATATCCAATCGGCGGCGGAGGCCGCCCAAGCGCTGCGGCCGATTGCAGGCCCCTTCGCGCAGGCGCTCTTCGCGGTGGGCATCATTGGCACGGGACTGCTCGCGGTGCCGGTGCTGGCGGGCTCGGCGGCCTATGGCATCGCGGAGGCGGCCGGTTGGCGCGAAGGGCTGGGCGAGACGCTAGACCATGCGCGCGGCTTCTACGCAGTGATCGCGCTCTCGACGCTGGTTGGGCTGGCACTCAACTTCCTCGGCATCAACCCGATCGCCGCGCTGGTCTACACCGCCGTGATCAACGGCATTGTCGCTGTACCGCTGCTCGCGCTGATCTTGCGTGTCGCCAACGACCGGGCCATCATGGGCGAGCATGCCAATGGCCGGCTGGCGAACGTGTTCGGCGGGCTGACGCTGGTGGTGATGGCCGCCGCCGCGCTGGTGACGGTCGGCGCGCTCTTCATCCATCCGTGATGCGGAGGGTCCTGCGAGTGCGCTGCACTCTAGAATCGTACCCGGTCGGCCGTGCGATCTGGTGAGTGATGTGCCCATCTGTTGGAGCGTCTTTGCGCGCATGGCGCTTAGCGTCGTAGACTAGCCAGAGTGCGCTGCTGACCGGCGCCAGGTAGGCCGGACGGCCGTCGTTGTTGTGACACGAAGATCACCCCCAGGAACCTCAGGAGACCTTGCCGATGGCGTCAGGGCGTTTGCTGCATCCCCAACCGATTCCCCCCGATCTGAGCGCCGCCGATCTGGTGGATCACTTCTTCCTGGCCTACAACGCTGCGCGGTTGCAGGAGGCCTGCCAGCTCATGGCACGCAAGATCCTGCGTCCGAATGCCAATGTGACGGTGGGCCTCACGCTCTCGGGGGCGCTGACGCCGACGGGACTGGGGTATGCGGCCATCGTCCCGCTCATCGAGCACGGCTTCGTGGACTGGATTGTCTCGACCGGCGCGAATCTCTATCACGATATGCACCGCTCGCTTGGACACCAGCTCTACCAGATCGGCCCCGTCTTCGATGATATCGCCCTGCACCGCGAGCGGGTCGTGCGCATCTACGACATCGTCTTCGACTATGAGGTGCTGCTGCAGACCGATGCGTTTCTGTATCGCTGCCTCGAGCTGCCCGAGTTTCAGCACCGCATGAGCACGTCGGAGCTGCACTACCGGCTGGGGGCTTACACCCTGGAGCGCGAGCAGGTGCTGGGGCTGCCGTACCGCTCGGTGCTCTCCGCGGCGCACCTGGCCGGCGTGCCGGTCTATACCTCCAGTCCCGGCGACTCGACGATCGGCATGAATATCGCGGCGCTGCGCGCCAACGGCTTCGAGGTTGGCTGCGATCCCGAAGCTGACGTCACCGAGACGACGGCGATTGTCTACGACGCCAAGCGCGGGGGCGGCGAGAGCGCGGTCATCGTGCTGGGGGGCGGCAGCCCAAAAAACTTCGCCTTGCAGACGGAGCCGCAGATCCAAGAGGTATTAGGCATCGAAGAGAAGGGCCACGACTACTTCGTGCAGTTCACCGATGCCCGACCCGACACCGGCGGCCTGTCGGGCGCCACGCCGAGCGAGGCCGTCACATGGGGCAAAGTAGATCCCGATATGCTCCCCGATGCCGTGGTGTGCTATGTGGATTCCACCATCGCGCTGCCCATCGTGACGGCGTATGTCCTGGCGCGCTGCGAGCGGCGCGTGCCGCGGCAGCTCTATCAGCGCCGGGCGGAGCTCGTCGAGGCGCTGCTGGACGTGTATCACGCGAAGTGGGCGGAGGCCAAACCGCGCGAGCATCCGGCCGATCCCGACGCCACTGCTGATCCCGCCTAACGCACTCCTGCTCCTTCCCCACCCGTACTGTGTCGGGTCATGCTCAACAGGCCGATCGGTGGCCGAGAGGAAATTGGCCTGGAAAGTGCTTTGGAGAGAGGCGGCGCGGGGTGAGCGCGATCCGCGGGAGCCGCCCGGCGCGTGAGTGCGTCCGATTGTTGGAGAGCGGGAACAGCCATGGCCACGGAAGGAGCGAGCGCTCCCCGGACAGGTGGACGGGCGCGTGTGGTGGCGCTCACCCAGGAGCATCGTGGCCACGGTGTCAGCACAGCGGCATACTACCTCGGGCGGGTGCTGGTCGCGCAAGGCTTGCGTGTGCTGTTGGTTGACGTGACCGATCGCCACGCGCGAGTGATGAGCCTGATTCAGCGCGGCCCGGTGAAAAATCTGGTGTTCTGGGCACCGCAGTCGCCACGCCCACAGGAGGTCGCGTCGCTGGTCGAGCGGGCGCGTGCTGAGACGGCTGGAAAAGCCGATGTCATTCTGCTCGACATTGACGCCGCGATGCTCGCGCGTGCCGGCGTGTTCGCCGTGGGACTGGACTACATCGTCGTCATAACCGAGCCGGCCGAGACCGGCCTGCGCAACGCCGAGCGGGTGGCAGAGCGCCTGGGGCCGTCCAGCGAGACAGGCCGCGTAGGTGTGGTGTACGCCCGGGTTGATGCCCAGACGGCGGCGGATCTGCCGGCGCAGTCCGAGCAGCGCCACTTGCCGGTGCTCGGCCACTATCCCGCCGACTATCTGCTGGCGGGCGGCGATGCGTACTCGCTGAAGGGTAGCGCGCCGTCAGCACCGCACGATACCTACCTCTTTGCGCTGATGCGGTTGGGGCAGCGGCTCACGCAACTGGTGCCGTTGACGCGGGCAACGCGCATGGTGGGAATGGAGACGCACCTGCCGCCCCACGAGTCGAACGAGCAGCCGCTTGTCTGAATGCAGCCGCCTGCCTGCCTAGGACACCTGCACGAGCTGCGCCGAGGCGCGCGCCA
Source organism: Ktedonobacterales bacterium (assembly GCA_035763125.1). GTDB lineage: Bacteria > Chloroflexota > Ktedonobacteria > Ktedonobacterales > JADMIN01 > SMAG-U1939. The sequence goes on along the minus strand of DASUBU010000216.1, from coordinate 39,277 downwards.
CCACCTCGAGAATTGCGGTCATGTCGAATGGCTTGGATACCACGATCACCCCACGGGCATCGAGCTGAGCTGTGAAGTCGGGGCTGATGCGCTGCGGGCTTGCGGTGATCAGGATGTAGGCATGCTGGGGGGCGCTGGGCGATAAGGCGGCGGCCGCGTCGAGCAGGCCGGCGCCATCCACCCGAGGCATCACGTAGTCCACCAGCACGACCATGGCGGAGTCCGCCTGGCGCAACACGTCGAGCGCGGCGGCGCCATTGGCGGCCTCATGCACCGCGTAGCCGGCATCTTCGAGCGCGATGCGCAGCACCACGCGGATGTCTTCGTCGTCGTCTACGATCAAGACCTGGGGCATTGGCAACCCTCGGAGGCAAAGCCGGTATGTCTGGCGGAGAAACGCGGAAAGCATACGTCAGCTTGCCGTGGTCAAGATACAGGCGAGCGCGTGTGATCTTGGTGAGTCCAGTATAGCAGGATATACCCCGATGGGCTAGCGTGCAGGCGCCTGGGCGACTCAGGTGTGCGCCGAACGCGGCGATGGGCCGGCGACTGAAGTCGCGCCTGGAAGTCCTTGCGGCCGCGAAGTCCGCCTGCGCGGACTGGAAGCACAGGGGATCATTGAATGACCCTGGCGCCCCTGCGGCTCAGCTGTGCGCCGACCGCGAGTACTCCGCGGGCGCAAAGAAGACGAGCACGGTCAGATCCTCCGTGATGGAATGGAAGCGATGCGGCACGGTCGCCGCCACGAAGACCAGCGCGCCCGACTCGACGGCCTGATCCTCCTCGCCGACGCGAATCGTTGCCCGTCCCTGCACGACGTAATAGAGCTCGTCTTCGGTGTGAGGCTGCTGCGGATCGTCCGCGCCAGCCGCCAACTGATAGATGCCCGCACTCATCGCGGGCACACGCAAGAATTCGTGGTACAGGCTTCCCGACTGCTCCCGCACCGCTACCAGGCTCGATAGCGTAAAGGCTTCCATCACATCACCCTCCTGCCAGTCCCGGCCGCTTGTCCTCCCATCCAGCTCCCTCCCCTTGAGCTTACCGCTCTCTGACCAGAGCCGCTTCGCTGCTGAGCAGCTGGGCCAATGCCGGCGATACGACCAGTGCGGGCAGCGCGTCGACCGCGCAGGGCGCGACCAGCACGGACAAAAGATTCGAGCGGCCCTCCTGCGCTAGATTGCAGGTGATCTCATAAACCCTGTCGGAGCAGGATGAGGATGCAGACCACTTGGACGAAGCCGAGGTACTTGAGCGCATGGTGCTCGTAGCGCACCACCAGCCGGCGGAAGTTGCCCAACCAGGCGAAGAGGCGCTCGACGACCCAGCGCCGCTTGTAGCGGCAGCAACGGCTGCCCTTCCTGCGTCTTGGGCCGGGTGCGGCTGCGCCGGTGGGGAGCGATCATCTCGATGCCCGGCGTCGCGAGCGCTGCATCCAGCGGATCGGGATCGTAGGCGGAACATCGGTAGCAAGCTTCGACCGCGATGCACTCCAGACCGTGCGGTAGTTCTACCGAGGCTACAACTATCTCGTGATGTGCGGTAGGCAGGACATGCATACCAAGCCACTCGTCGCTGTTCACCTGTTACAATTGTCCTCACATGGCGACGTCTCTCTGGAAACAAAAGAACTTCATGCTCTTGTGGTCTGGCCAGCTCGTTTCTTGGGTTGGTTCGGAAGTCACCAGCATCGCCCTGCCACTCGTGGTGCTGGCGCTTACCGGATCGCCGGCGCAGGCCGGCAACGTGGCCGCCATACGCGGTCTGGTGTATGTGTTCTGGGCGATTCCGGCTGGTGCGTTGGTTGACCGCTGGAATATCAAGACCGTGATGGTTGTATCCAATCTCGGGAGCGGTCTGGCAATGGGTGGAATCGCTCTGGCGTTAGGGCTGCACGGACTGAACCTGCCGGCATTGTATGTGGCGTGCGCGATAGAAGGTTCCTTTTTCGTCTTCGCGAACTTGGCTCGGTTCGCTTCGCTCCCCCGTGCTGTCACCACAGAGCAGTATCCGGCGGCGTCCGCTCAAATGGAGGCGGCTAGCCAGGCGGCAATACTCGTCGGACCACCATTGGGCGGCTTTCTGTTCCAGCTGGCCGGCGGCTTTGCCACGTTTTTGGCCGACAGTGTCTCCTATCTAGTCAATGCGGCATCAATCTTCTTCGTCAGCTCTTCATTGAGCGCTGAGACGACAGCGGAACGCAAAGCACTCCACAAAGACATTCGGGAAGCGCTTGCCTGGTATCGTAGGGCGACAGTCATTCGTTTCTTAAATCTCATGACTGCTGGCCGCATTGGGGTCGAGGCAGGGCTGTACTTACTGGTGGTCGTGCTGGCAAAAGAGCAGCATGCGTCATCAGTTGCCATTGGGCTTATCTTTACGACCGCAGCCATCGGGGGTGTTGCAGGCTCCTGGGCGGCGCCGAGAATACACAGCAGGTACAGCCTCAAGCAACTCCTCGCCGGGGTGAGCCTGCTCAGCCTACTGGTATTCTGCTTGTACCCGCTCGCCGCCAGCGTCTACGCCCTTGGTTTGATCACGGCGTTGTACTATGCTGTTGATCCCCTGTTCCATGTGACCACTTCGTCTTACTCCGCTCGGGTGATTCCAGATACGCTACGGGCACGGGTGGTGAGCTTCACGCGGCTCCAGGTTTTGGCTGCGAACTCGCTTGGGTTCTTTCTTGTCGGTCAATCGTTGACCCATGCCGGCTCTCGTGACACGACCTTCCTGTTTATCGGGGTACTGTGTGCACTATTTGTACTTATTGTTGCCAATGCGAGGCTGTCTCTTACTGAAGCCTCAGCGGCACCAACCAGGACACGCTGACCGAGCACGAGGGTCAGGGCTGCTAGCGACATGACGACGGGCACAAACAGCGGGCACAAATGTTCGTCCGTCAGGTCCAGGGGTGCTGCGTCCTCCTGTTGGGTGCGGCTTACCACCCATTTATGAGGTCAATTGTAGACTACAACAGTGGAGCGGTGGGGGCAGGCGCCACAGCAGGGAGATTTCGGGAGGGCCGAGATGCCGATTCGTGAGCTGACCGAGCAGGACGCGGCTGAGTACTGGGCGCTACGGTTGCGCGCACTGCGCGAGGATCCGGAGGCCTTCGGCTCGTCGTACGAGGAGTCGAAGGACCGCCCGCTACAGCAGACGAATGAGCGGCTGCGCGAAGGCGCCACGAGCGGTGATAGCTTCACGTTGGGCGCCTACGACGAGGGCCGATTGGTAGGGATGGTCGTCATCGTGCGCGCGCCCAATGAGAAGTCGCGCCATACGGCCAACCTCTACTCTATGTACGTGGCGCCGGAGGCACGTGGCCGCGGCTACGGACGGGCACTTGTGGGAGCTGCGATCGAGCGCGCGCGGGCGATGCCGGGCCTGGAGCAAATCTACCTCGCCGTCGTCACCACCAACACCTCCGCGCGCAGCCTCTATCTGAGCGTGGGCTTCGAGATCTACGGGATCATCCCTCGCGCCCTCAAGCTCGGCGAAACGTATCTCGACGAAGAGGAGATGGTGCTATGGCTGCACCCCGCGAGGGCTGGGAGTGCGTCATGACGATTTCGGCGGAGCGGCTGGCGGGATATGCGGCGCGCCTGCGCGAGACATTCCCGGCGCTGGCGGTCGAGGAGATTCACCTGCTGGGCGCAGGTGACAACAACGACGCTGTGCTGGTGAATGGGCGTATGGTCTTTCGCTTTCCGCGGCATGCGCAAGCGGTGAAGGCGCTGGCAACAGAGACGGCGTTGCTGCGGGCGCTTGCCGGCCGGCTGCCTCTGGCCGTGCCCCGGCCCGTGTATGTAGCGGACGATGTGGATGGCTACGAGCGCATTCCAGGCGAAGAGCTTGCGCGCGAAACGGTGCGTGCGCTGCCGGCTGCCGACCAGCAGGCGGTGGCCGAGCAATTGGCGGCATTCCTGGCCGCGCTGCACGCGATCTCGGCGAACGAGCTGCCGCCGGAGGCGCGCAGCATCCGCGATTCGTATGAGGAATGGGCCGACCTGGCCGAGCGGATCGAGCAGCGGCTGTTTCCGCCGATGCGACCGGACGCGCGCGAGGTGGTGGCTGATCAGCTCGCGGCGCTGCTGGCTATGGTCCGCGCGGGTGGCTGGACGCCAGCCATGCGCCACGGCGACTTCGGCCCGAGCAACGTGCTCTACGATCCGCAGACGTGCCGGCTGACCGGCGTGATTGACTTCGGCAGCGCCGGCCTGGGCGATCCGGCGCTGGATATCGCCGGGGTTATCTGCCGCGCTGGCTATGGAGAGGCGTTTCTCGCGCGAATGGCGCCAGTGTACCCGGATGCGATGCACATGGTGGAGCGCGCGAGGCGCTACGCGGCCACATTCCCCTTGCAGTACGTGCTGTATGGTGTCGAGCAAGGCGACACGGAGGCTCTGCGCCAGGGGCTATGCGATTATGTCTAGCACACACGTGTTGCGGTGTGATGGAGTGCTCTTCTGAAGCTGTTGGGAGGGTTATGCCGCACGTCACGTATACCATCGCCGCCGCGCTCCTGCGGCGAGATGACGAGATCCTGCTCGTGCGGCAGCAGGGCGCGGACGATCCGCACCCCAGGTGGGCGCTGCCGGGCGGCGTGGCTGAGCAGGGTGAGCTGCTGCACGAGGCGCTGGCCCGCGAACTGCGCGAGGAGACGGGCATCACACTGGTGCGCATGGGATCGCTGGCCTACATCGCGCAGATGCACATAATGCACGGCCTGTTGCGCGGCTACCCCGGCGCGGCGCCCGAAGAGTACGTTGCGACGGCGTACGTCTGTGAGGTTGCCGAGTGGCGTGGCGAGCTGGCCTCCGAGGACCCCGACGGCTTCGTCTCGGACGCGCGCTTTTTTCCCTTGGCAGACGCCATCGCCCTGCTCGACCAGCTCGCCTACCGGGTGATGCGCGAGCCGGCCGTGGCGTACTTGCGTGGCGAGGTTCCATCTGGCGCGGTATGGCTGTACCGTCGCGCTGAGGACGGCGCCGATACCTTGCTGGAGCGTCTCGGCTAGCACTCAGCTGGTGCGTGATAAGTCCGCGTGACGGCCAGCCCGTAGGCCGCGGCGGGATGACATCCTCCAGCCAGCCGGCGAGACGCAGGTGCGCGGATTGCGCCGGCCAACACGATGGTCGTGCCGTCACTCGCCGCCGCGACGCCGTGTCATCGGAGTAGACGAGCTGCCAGGATGTGCAGGCGACGCAGAATGTCCTCTGGGGAAAGTCCCATCCGGGTCTTCAGTTGGTCGTACGTCGCGAAATCCGTGAGGAGGGCTAGAATATCTCCCACCTCCGCCTGAGTGAGATCAGGGCGAGCGTAGCCTTGCTCCACCAATAACCGCGCGAGATAGCGCATCCCCCCGATGCGCCCTTCTTCGATACGTTTAGTAAGCGTGGCGGCTTCGGGATCTATCAGCGACTGCAAGAAAAGCGCCCGCAAGATCGCCTCTTCGCGCTGCATCAAGCGCACGGAAGCGGGGAGGGTTTCCTCCAGGATCTGCCGGGCATCGGCGTTCTTGTTGAAAGCGTCTTGTATTTCGACAAATCGCCCTCGTAGAAAGAGATCCTGCTCCAGCGCTGCAAAGAGGCCCACCCGCGAGCCGAAGATCTGGTAGATCGTGCGCCGCGCCACGCCCGCTGCTTCGGCGATACGCTCCATGCCGACCGCCAGCAGAGGCGTCTCGATCAAGCACGCGCGTGCGGCGTCAACGATCCGCTGGCGAGTCGCTTCAGCGGACTGTGCCCGTTGGCGTTGATGATATGTACGTGTACCCATTGACACGAGTATACCGCACCAGCTACTATTTGTCTCACATCGTGTGCATTGAAATTGGTGGCTGCTCGCCCACTAGAGGACGATGATGATATGACTTGGTATTTACTGCTCAAGCTCGCGCACATCGTGTGCGTCATCGCCCTCATGGCTGGCTTGATTGGCCGTGGCCTCACCGGCTGCAGATGCCAAAGATTGACTCGTTGCCGACGCTCCAGGAAGTCATGGTTCTGGTAGGTAGGCCGCTTCGACGAAGCGCTCGTCATCCGCGGATCTCTATTAACGCTCGTGACTGGCCTGCTCGTTGGGTGGGTGGGTCACTGGCCCTATATCGTGAGTAGCCGGCCCACGTGGATCTTCATCTCGTTGGTGCTCTTTCTCTCGCTTATTCCGTTGGTTATCCTGGTGTTTCTTCCACGTGGCAAGGTGTTCGAGCGTGCGCTCAAGGGTGCAATTGCGAAACAGCAGATTACTCCAGAGTTGCGGGAGGCGCTTGCCGATCCGGCGGTGCGGGCGGCCTCGGTCTACGAATCTGCGGCGGTCAGTGTCATCCTCGCCTTGATGGTCCTCAAGCCGTTCTGATGCCTCCCAGGCGCAAGAGGAAGCCGGGCTAACTCGTCTGCGTGTGCCGCCGTGTCCATCGTCGCAGCGCGCTCCGATGGTCCAGCCGTGCCGCCATTGCCACCGACTGGATGCTGCGGCGCTGTTGCGCTCTGCTATACTCCTACATGCGAGCGCTGCGCTGTGGCGGTGCGGCGAAAGCGGTTGGAGGAACAGGCATGCCCGAACACGATAAGCACGACCAGCAGACCACCACAGGGCGCGAGGCGCTCGACGGGGCGAGCGCAGGTGGACCAGCCTGGGAAGGCCCAGTCGCGATTGTGGGTGCGCGGCTGATTGATGGGACGGGCGGCGAGCCGATAGACGATGCCATGATCGTGCTAGACGGCGACCGTATCCGGGCGGTGGGACGGCAGCGCGACGTGGCCCTTCCGGCCGATGCGACGGTGATCGAGGCCAGCGGGATGACGGTGCTGCCGGGGCTGATTGACTGTCACGTGCATCTGGCTGGCCAGTGGGGCTACGACCTGCTGCGCCGGCTGATGACGCAGCCCTCGCTCTCGCTGCTGTACGCCGTGCCCAATGCGCGTGCAACGGTCGAGGCAGGCATCACGACCGTGCGCGACGCCGGAGGCACACCGGCAGGGGTGAAGCTGGCCATCGAGCGCGGGCTGTTCGCCGGGCCGCGCATGCGCGTCGCCGTCTCGTTCCTTTCGCAGACTGGCGGGCATGGCGATAGCTTCATGCCGTGCTGCATTGACCTGGGTCAGAGTCTGCCGTCTGATGTGCCGTTTGGTGTGGTGGACGGGGCCGATCAGATGCGCCACAAGGTGCGCGAGATCCTGCGAGCGGGCGCCGATTGGATCAAGCTCTGCACCAGCGGTGGCGTGCTTTCGCCGGCCGACTCGCCCGAGTCGGCGCAGTTTACCATCGAGGAGATCGCCGTCGCGGTCTACGAGGCCGCTGCGCAGGACAAGCGCTGCATGGCCCACGCGCAGAGCAATCGTGGCATCAAGAATGCGCTGGAAGCCGGCATCACCAGCATCGAGCATGGCATCTATCTCGACGATGAGGCGATTGAGATGATGCTGCGGCGCGGCGTTTACCTCGTGCCGACGCTGGTTGCTCCGCAGGATGTGCTCGATCTGGCCGCAGCGAAACCGGGGTTGCTGCCACCCTACGCGATTGAGAAGGCGCGCCAGGTGATGGCTACGCATCGGGCGAGCTTCCGCAAGGCGGTTGAGGCCGGCGTGAAGGTCGCCATGGGTACCGACTCGGGCGTCGGCCCACACGGCGGCAACGCCCGCGAGCTGGCGCTGATGGCCGAGCACGGCATGACGCCGATGCAGGCGATCGTCGCCAGTTCGCGCTCGGCGGCCGAGCTGCTGCGGCTGGACGACCAGCTCGGCACGCTGGCGGCGGGCAAGCTGGCCGATCTGCTGGTGGTGGACGGCGACCCGCTGAAAGATGTCGGACTGCTGGCCAAGCCGGAGCGACTGGCGCTGGTGGTCAAGGGCGGAGCGGCGGTGCGCGGTCGTCTCCGTGCAACCAAGCGGCCCGTCGCCGTATCTGCGCCGCAGGTGTAGGCGGCGCGAAACACACGATACCGGCGGCCACGCCAGTGGGGAGGCGGAAGCAGCATGAAGCTCGGCGCTCTCCCGGAGAATCCGCTGGAGCTGGCGGCGCTGGTGGCCCGGCTGGCCCCGACGCCGCTGCTCGATACGCTCATCGCGCTGCTGCTGGCGCACAGCGTGCTGGCTGCGACACAACTGGGTGTCTTCGAGACGCTGGCTGGCGGGCCCCTGCCTGCGGAGGTGATCGCCGAGCGCTGTGCGACGGAACCGCGTGCGACCGAGAAGCTGCTCGGCGCGCTAGCCGGCGCTGGTTATCTGCGCTTCCGGGCTGGCAGATTCAGCCTCGCCCCGGTCGCCCGCAAGTGGCTACTGAAGGAGAGTCCCCACTCGCTCTACGACGCGCTGCTGCTGCAGGTGCTGGATGAGCGCTTCGTCGCGCGGACCGAGGAGTTCGTGCGTACCGGCGAGCCGGCCGACCTGCACGAAACGCTCTCGCCAGCGGAATGGGGCCTCTACCAGCGCGGGATGCGCTCGGGCGCCAACCTCGTGGCGGGGGAGCTTGCGCGGCGGATTCCAGTGCCGACGCGCGCGCATGATCTGCTCGACATCGGCGGCGGCCACGGCTACTACTCCGTGGCGCTCTGCAAGCGCCACGCCAACCTGCGAGCGGTGGTGCTCGATCTGCCCGAAGCGGTGGCGGCTGCCGCACCGCTGCTGGCGCGCGAGGGCCTGGGCGACCGCGTCACCCACCAGCCGGGCGACGCACTGACCGCCGATCTCGGCACGGACGCCTACGACGTGATTCTGATCGCCAACCTGCTGCATCACTTCGTCGCCGAGCAATGCGCGGCGCTGGTGAGGCGGGCGGCGCGGGCGCTGCGGCCGGGGGGTATTCTGGTGATCGGCGATATGGTGCGCCCGCGGTTCCCCGGCGCGGGCGGGCAGCTCGGCGCGCTGACCGATCTCTACTTTGCCCTCACCAGTCGCGCGGGCACCTATTCCCTGGAAGAGCTGGCTGGCTGGCAGCGGGCGGCCGGACTGCGGCCAAAGCGGCCGATCCGGCTGCTCACGGGGCCGGGTGCGGCGCTCCTCGTCGGCGTCAAGGTGCATTCCGACTGAGGTCTGGGGACATCCTGCGTCGATTTCTGTGAGGATTCGCATCCGAAGACCGGCCCGAATGTCCGCGGCTTGCGACGAGCCCGAGCCAAAGGTAGACCCGACCTCCGCCTATGTGAACGCTGCGATCCCCCACGTTCAAGACCCCTTGCACCGAGCCACAATCACACCATGACGACGCTGATATCAATGGGGCAATGTTTCTACGAATGATCTGGGCCGGGTTGGCGGCCGCTTCCATCTGCATGCACGCTCGCGACAAAACCGCAGTGGTTTCGACACGTTGACGACATGTTGGCGACACAGTTGGTTGCTAGGATGTGGTTTGCCGCTCCCATGGCCGTAACCCGCAGCGAAATAGATGAGCGGCATGAGGAGCGTAGGCAAAGGAGCGAAGTATGTTTGCACGGTGGGGTCGTTTCGTCTACCGGTGGCGCTGGGCCACCCTGGTCGTGTCCGTCGTCCTGCTCGGCGGATTCATCTACAGTCTGATGACCGGGGGTATGCTAGGCACCGGCAATTCCACCAATAGCACGTTCGAAGCAGGCCGTGCCGCCAGTCTGATCAACGATCAATTGAGCACGGGCGAGACGGGTGGATCGAGCTTTCTGCTGATCTTCAGCAGCCCGGACCATCTCGCCACTGACCCGGCCTTCCAGGCGGAGCTCGAGAATGCGCTCGCGCCGATCCAGCACGATCCGCGCGTGACTGGCATCATCACGCCGTACACGAGCGACGCATCAACCGCCAGCGCATTCATCTCAAAAGATGGTCACAAGGCGCTCGTCCGCGTCGCCATCAAGAGTGAAGGTGTGCAGGCACGCGCCGACTACACGGCGCTACGGGCGGCCGTCCTTCCCAGCGGCCTGACGGTGGTCGGTACCGGGGATGTGCCAATCAACCGCGACTTCAGCGCGACGCTCGAGAGTGACCTGAACCGGGCCGAGACGGTCACATTGCCTGTAACATTGATCCTGCTGCTCATCATTTTCGGAACGGTAGTAGCCGCGGGCCTCCCGCTCGCCATCGGGATCTGCACAATCGTGGGCGGCCTTGCCGGAACATTCCTGCTCAGCCGTGTCACCGATGTCTCGCAATATGCCCTGAACATCGTGACGTTGATTGGGCTGGCGGTCGCCATCGACTACTCGCTCTTCATCGTCAACCGCTTCCGGGATGAGCTGGCCGCGGGAAGAAGTCGTCCCGATGCCCTGGCTATAACCATGGCCACGGCCGGCCGGGCCATCACGTTCTCTGGACTGGCGGTCGCGGTCGGGCTATCAGCCATGCTCTTTTACCAGGGCACCTTCCTGGCGTCGCTGGGTGCCGCAGGCGCGATCGTCGTGGGCGTCGCCGTGTTCTACGGCCTCACGTTTCTGCCCGCCCTCCTTGCCGTCCTTGGTACCAAGGTCAACTGGCTGTCGATCCCGATCGTGGGCCGGCGGCCGAAGTCTGGCCGCGGCGCCTGGCACCGGATGGCCACCTGGGTGATGCGCCGCCCGGTCGTCGTGCTCGTGCCGGCCCTGGGTTTCCTGGTGCTCGCCGGTACCCCGTTCCTACACCTTCGCCTCGCCAACGCGGGCATCGACCAACTGCCGCCAAGGCTCGAATCGCGGCAGGGCTTCGACACCCTGATCAACAGCTTTCCCGGGCAGGACCAGACCGTCTTCAGCGTGGTCGTGAACTACGGGAGTGGGAGTCCTACAACCCCACAGCGCGTACAGGACCAGGCCGATCTGAGCCGGCGCATAGCGACGATCCCGGGGGTGCTCCGCGTTACCCCGCCACAGCCCGGAGCGCACATCGTGCTGCTCAATGCGGTCAGCAACCGGCCGGCATCGAGCGACGCTGCGCGTGCGATCCTGCGCGCGATCCGCGCCGAGCCGATCGGCACTGGCGGGCAGCTCCTCGTAACGGGAGACACGGCCTTCGACGTGGATGTGATCAACTACATCATCGACAAGACGCCGCTGGCGGTCATCTTCGTCGTCCTGATCACATACCTCGTCCTCTTCCTGCTCACTGGATCAGTGGTGCTGCCGCTGAAGGCCGTAGTGCTCAACCTGCTCTCGATTGCGGCATCCTTCGGGGCCCTGGTTTGGATCTTCCAAGATGGGCATCTGAGCCAACAACTCGGCTTCACCGCGCAGTCGATCGACCCGACCGTCCCAGTGATCCTGTTCGCGATCGTCTTCGGGATGTCTATGGACTACGAGGTGCTGCTCATCAGCCGGATCCAAGAGGAGTACCTACGGACACGGGACAACCGGCACGCGATCGCGGAGGGGCTTGAGCGCAGCGGTCGCCTGATCACGGGGGCAGCGGCCATCATGGTGGCGGTCTTCCTCGCCTTCGGTCTCGCTGAAGTCGTCCTCATCAAGTCGATCGGGATCGGCCTGGCGATCGCGGTCGCCCTCGATGCCACCGTCGTGCGGGCGCTGATCGTGCCCGCGGTCATGCGGCTCCTGGGCCACTTCAACTGGTGGGCTCCCGTGCCACTGCGCGCCCTGCACCGGCGTGCAGGATTCGGCCGTCTCGTCCACGCCCCGGTAGAGGTCCCCGTGAAGGTCCCCGTGGAGGTATAACACACCACTACGTCTTGGATTTGGGATCTGCGAGCAATCGGCGGCCAGCAGGCGAGCGCCAGGAGATGGGTCAGAGCCGCATGGAGGCGGTAGATCGAAGCCGCTACCACAGCGGTGGCACGACGCCTCGCTGTGGACTACCGCCCGCCGCTTCGGCCTCTGGTCGCCCCCCGGTCGAGCCGCTCTGTCAGGTGCTCGCTGCCGGCCTCATCCTCCGTGCACAGCTTGGGTTAATGCGAAGGCTGCCCGCCACCGAGCCGCTGGGCGAGGAGCTGCTCAGCCTGCTGGGCGCGTTGGCGATTCTGCTGGCTGATCTGCTGGAAGAACTGAACTAGCTCGTTGTCGCCGGCCTGCTGGGCGTCCTGGATGTACTGTTGCAGCGCCGAGCCGCCGTCGAGCGCGTGAAACAGAACACTCACCAGATCGAAGGTCACGTTCGGGGCGCCGGTGGTGGCCTGACCCATGCCGCCGGTCGTTCCCTGCCGGCCCATGCCCATACTGCCTGACATGTGGATTCTCCTTCCATCCTGGAATCGGCGCATCAACCGCGCCGGAAGCACACATATCCCGCGCATCACTGCCCGGCTATGCGCGGCTGCGCGGTCCGCTCGCCTGACCTTGGGTGGTCGTGGCACAGCGCGCGAGGGCCACTGGCTGCACATCGTGTGCCAGTCGCGCGGTCGCATAGATGATAGGGTGGGAGACAGGAGTGCTATTAACGCTCGCCGCTCAGGAACGCGGCGACCGCCTCCGTAGCCGCCGGGGAATCCGCCAGCGTGTAGTGATTGGCGCCGGGGATCGCGACGAGCTGGCTGCCGGGGATGGCGGCCTGCAAACGCTCGGCCTCGTCGGCGGGCAGGATAAAGCCGCGGTCGGGCGCGAGCGTCCCCACGGTCGCGCGGACGATCAGTGTCGGTGCGCGAACAAAGGCCGAGAGTGCCTCAGTGCGAGTCGAGAAGGTGGCGGCGTTCTCCTGATCAATGGCCGAGCGCGGCACGCGCGAGGCTACGGTGCCGTCGGGGTGCACGTCGGCGTCGTAGCGGTAATAGGCCTCCCAGAAGGAGTTCCACTCGTGGACGGGATTCTGCCGCATGGTGGCAAGATAGTCGTCGAGCGAGGGATAGACCCTCCCCAGCCGCGACAGCGAGACGGCGATCGCCTGGAGCGTGTCGTCGGGGACCTTGCCGCCGGCGTCGAGCAGCACGAGCTTGCTCACGCGCTGCGGCGAGAAAGCCGCCAGAAAGAGGCCGATCAGCGCGCCGAGCGAATGCCCAGCGACGGCGCAGCTCTCCAGTCCCAGCGCGTCGCAGAGGGTGAGGAGGTCGGCGGCGTGGACGGGGATGCCGTAGCCGTAGCGGGGCTTGTCGCTCAAGCCCCGGCCACGCAGATCCGGCGCGATCGCATACAGGCCACGCGCCGCGAGGGCCGGGCCGATCTGGGCGAACGCGCGCGAGCTGGAGGTCAACCCGTGAATCAGCAGCACCGCGCGCTCAGGAGTGGTGTGCTCGCCCCAGGTGGCGAAGTGCAGCGACAAGCCGCCGATACCCAGGTTCTGCTCCTTGGGCGCGATGTCTGTCGTACCGTCCACGGGCGCTCCCTTTCATGCTGGCAGGACTACTCGACAAGCAGCAGATGATACTTGTTCTTGCCGGCGCGCAGCAGGATCACCCGCCCGAAGAGCGCGTCAGCCTCACCCAGCGTGCCTTCGGGGTTGGTCCAGCGCTCATCATTGAGGTACAGTCCGCCCTGCTGGATCAGCCGGCGCGCCGCACCCTTGGATGGCTGCGCGCCCGCCGCCACCAGCGCGTCCACCACTGGCAGGCCCCGCGCGAGCTGCACGCGCGCGATTGTCGTCGTCGGGACGGCGCTGGCCAGATGCGGCAGCACCTCCGGCGTCAGCTCGCTGATGCCGTCACCGAAGAGCACGTTCGAGGCGGCAGCCACAGCGCGCGCGGTCGCTTCGCCGTGGATGAGCTTCGTCACCTCAAAGGCGAGACGGCGTTGGCCCTGACGCGCCGCCGGATTCTCGGCCTGGCGGCGCTCTATCTCGGCGATCTCGTCCAGCGGCAGGAACGTGAACACCTTGAGGTAGTGGCCGACATCGGCGTCCTCGGCGTTGATCCAGTACTGGTACAGCTCGTAGGGCGTCGTCATCTCTGGGTTCAGCCACAGCGCGTTGCCGGCGCTCTTGCCGAACTTCGCACCACTGGCCGTGGTGATCAGCGGCGCCGTCAGTGCATGGACGGTCGCCCCCCGCGCGCGGCGAATGAGGTCCACCCCGGCCGTCAGGTTGCCCCACTGGTCGTGGCCGCCGACCTGCACAGTGCAACCGAGCTCGTCGAAGAGGTGCAGATAGTCGGTGGCCTGGACGACCATGTAGGAGAACTCGCTGTAAGAGATGCCTTGCTCCTGGTCCCCCAGCCGCGACCTGACCGACTCTTTCGCCAGCATCTGGTTGACGTTGAAGTGCTTGCCGATATCGCGCAGGTACGCGATCATCGAGATGGCATTGAGCCACTCGGCGTTGTTCACCATGATGGCCGCGTTCGGTCCCTCGAAGGAGAGGTAGCCGGAAAGCTGCTTCCGGATATTCTCGGCGTTCGCGGCGACCTGCTCGGAAGGGAGCAGCGGCCGCTCGGCCGAGCGGCCGCTGGGGTCGCCGATCATGCTGGTGCCGCCGCCGACTACCACGATCGGCCGGTGGCCGTGGCGCTGGAAATGGGCGAGTGCCATCACCGGGACCAGGTTGCCAACCTGTAGGCTGGGTGCCGTTGCATCGAAGCCGCAATACACGTAGAGCTGGCCGCTCGCCGCCGCTTCGGGCAGCCCGCTCTCGGTCATCTGGCTGATCAGACCGCGCTCCTTGAGCGCGTCCACCACGCTGCGTGGCTCTCGCGACTGTTCCGACATGACTCCTGTCCTCATTTCAAGCGTGACGGGCGCGACATCAACGGCGGTGCGCCCGCTGCATTGTACTGCACACCGCAACCTGCGCGCGAGGGGGCGGCCTGAGCCACGCGGATGTACTATCCTGGCAAGCAAGAAGTTGCCCCGGCGTCGTATGATGGCGGCGGAGTGAGCGCGCCAGCCGCCCTCGCGACTCTGCGGTCGCGAGGGCGGCGCGCCAGGTGAAAGGACGAGTGAGAGCGGTGGCAACTGAAGATCCCAACGAGGTCCTGGTGGTGGCTTTCGCCGGCGCCGGGCGCGCGGCGCAGGTGCTGCAGAACTTGCAGCAGCTCAACCACGAACATCTGATCCATCTGAAGAACGCGGCGATTATCACCTGCGACGCCAGCGGCAAGATCAACATCCACGAAACGCACGATTTCGACTCCAAGCAGGGCGCGGTAGCGGGCGCGCTGGCCGGCGGACTGCTCGGCCTGCTGAAGGGCAATCTCGTGGAGGGCGCACTGCTCGGCGCGGGCAGTGGCTTCGTCGCCAGCAAGGTGGTAGATCTCGGATTCAAAGACGACTATCTGCGCGAGATCGCGACCAATTTGCGGCCCGATAGCTCGGCAATCGTGGCGATGGTGCTCTTCGAGCATGCCGATCAGGCGATCGCCGAGCTGAACGTGCATGGCGGGACCATCCTGCGCCAGACGCTGCCGCCGGACGTGGCCCAGAAGCTGAGTGCGGCGGTGCAAGGCTAGGCGCGGGCACCCTTTCTCCGCCAAGCGACATACAGCGGGTTGGCCGAGGCGCCAGCCCGCTCTCAGTGGCAACCGAGGGCACTCCCTAACGAAGGAGGACGTGCTGCGGAGAAGGCTTCGCATCTCCTGTTCGCCGCTCGTGTGCCGCGCGTCATGACCTCCCGACCCTCCCCATCCCACTCTCTCAACGGCTGCGATTCGTGGCCATCGGCGTGCGCTGGCCGCGCGGCCGTCATGCCAGCCTTCCAGCCTGTGTGTCCGCGCGACGACTCGGCCAGCCGCGTCGTAAGACCGCTGCCGCGCGATAGGCTGATCCTCGTTTCACGTACTCGTACACATTCGAGCGCTCTCGGAAATCCGCGTATGCTCCTGCTGACTCTCTCGCTCGTCTATGCATATAGCTCACGATGTCAGGGGGGCAGTCACGCTGCCAGCGGTTGGCCACACGGTGTACTTCCGCGCAGGTAGCCACGTGGTGCTATACTGCTTTCTGCCCACCCGAGAGCGACCTGATACTGTCGAGGCTTGCACCTGCTTCGGCTGGAATGTGCGATCAAGCGCGAGAGATGACGCCCTGAGAAGGCGGCCAGGAGGGATGTGTGGCGTCGGTGGAGCAGGCGGAGCGGCCGGCCGGAGGGCGCGGTGCGGGTAGCCTGGTGGTCGGACGAAGGGCATATCAGCGTGCATGGTTCCGAGGTAGAGAGCTACTCGCCTGGGTGTGGCACGAGCAGGGTTGGATGGCCGCACCGCTCGCCATCGCGCTCAGCGCGCGTGTGATGGTCTATGCCGCCGGAACCGTTGGCGCCCGGCTAGCAGCACATGGCGGCGTCTTCCACGGCATCCTGAGCTCGTGGCAGCAGCGCGATGCCAACTGGTATGTCCGCATCGCGTCCAACGGCTATACCTACTCCACCACTGGACCATCATCGGTCAACTTCTTCCCGCTGTATCCGCTGGCGATGCATCTGCTCGGCATCGTCACGACGCACCTCTCGCACAGCAACGGCTATCTGCTCGCGGGGATGCTCATCTCGTGGGTGGCTTTCCTGGCGGCGAGTGTGGTGCTCTACCGGCTGGTGGCGGATCGCTTCGGGGTATCCGTGGCCTATTCGTCGGTACTGCTGCTCGGCATGTTTCCGTTCAGTTTCTATTACGGGACGGCCTATACCGAGTCGCTGTATCTGCTCTTTGTGCTACTGGCGTTCCTGGGCATCGAGCGTAGGAACTGGTGGCTGTCAGGCGCGGCGACCGGACTGGCCAGCGCCGCGCGTCCGACAGGGCTGATCGTCGCGCTTGCAGTGGCGACAGCTTACGGGCTAGACTGGCTGCGCACGCGGCATGCCCTGCGCTGGGATGTGCTCGCGCTGGCGCTGACGCCGCTAGGCTTGGCATTCTACGCGATCTACTGCCAGCTCCGCTTCGGCGATCCGTTCGCGTACGCGAAGGCGTCGGAGATTGGCTGGCAGGGCGGCCACCTCCAGCTTGGCGCCGTGAAGCAACTGGTCGTGATTCTGACGCATCCCGGTAACTGGTTCCACAGCACCCATCAAGCTGTGCTCTACGCGACCTATTCGCTGGCGCTGCTGGCTTTTCTGGCGGCGTGCTATCCGGTCTGGCACCTGCTGGGGGCGCCATATGCGCTCTACGCATTGCTGAGCTGCGTCGTGCCAGTGCTCAATTTCGACAGGCTCAACTCGACAGGAAGATATCTCAGTGTAATATTTCCGGTCTTCATCGTGCTGGCCTACGCGCTGCGCGAGCGGCCGCTCTGGCGAGATGTCACGCTCATTGGCTTCACGATCTTCCTGGGCATTTTCGCGATGGCCTTCGCCGGCGGCTACGGCCTCTCGTAGCGGTGCGCCCGCCTATTTCTCCCTCAGGTCGGGCCGATCGGCGGCTCATTGGCTCACTCGCTGATTTGGTGCCGCGGATGCGCGGCGGCGATCTGGCGGGCGGCGCGTCGGGCGCCCGTCGTAATGAGTGGCAGGCTGCCCACTACACTGAAGAGCGCGATCTCTTTGGTATATTGCTCTTTGACGACGGTGTTGAGGTACGTGCCGGTGCGCATCAGACCGGGGACGACCGTCGTGACGCCGATGCCGTCCTTCTCCAACTCGGCGTGTAGGCCGCAGGAGAACCCGTACAAGCCGAATTTACTCGCGCTATAGTGCAAGAGATGCGGCACGCTCACCTTGCCGCCTCGCCAGTATCTGAGGCAGCATGGCGAAGGTAGAGTTGACGGGCTGTCCAGAAGTTGTCAGCCATCACCTGCTCGAAGTCCTCCAAGGTTTGATCCAGTAGCGGGCCGACTGTGATCACCCCCGCGACGTTGACCAGCACGTCCACAGGCCCAAAGTGATCGGCGACGCGCTGGCATAGCCGCTCGGCCTCGTCGCGACGCGCCATGTCAGCGGGTTCGGCGAAGACCTTCACCCCAGCATCCGTACATATACTCCTCTCGGCTTCCAGCTCCTGCTTGTCGCACGCACAGATCGCCAGCCGCGCCCCATGGCGGGCAAACTCCTCAGCGAGTGCGAGCCCTAGGCCGCGCGAGCCGCCGCTGATCACGACGACCTGGCCGCAGAGATCCGCTCGCCGGACCTATCGTGCGAGCTTGCCGGAGTTGGCGAGCAATGCCACAATGGCGGCGACACCAGCGCCGATGGCAAGACCTCGGCGGGACTTTGCCTGGCGCTGGCCGCAGATCGTTCGAGACCGGGAATCCGATCGAGAGCCTTCGCGGTGCGTCGTCATACCTGATATCCTGTCGTAGATCGTGGCATCCATCGCACTGGTGTGATGAGCGGCTCACTGGGCTGGCGATGTCCGAGCGCATGCCTGTGTTGCGCCAGGCGCGGAAGGCAGACACCGCTCCAGGAAAGCACACACGGTGGCGGCGAGCTGGGGTGCGGCATCGTAGCAGATGCCATGGCAGCCGCCCGGCAGCTCGACCAGGCGCCCGTTGGGCAGCAGCGACGTCACCTCCTGCGCCCAGGCGCGCGAGACGATCGAATCGTGCTCGCCGCGCACGACGAGTGTCGGCATCGGCATCTGCGGCAGGCGTGTCTGCACTCGGTCTCTGAGCATCGAGACGCCGGAGCGAGCCATGCGGAGCGGCCCCGCGGTCAGATAGTCGCAGGCGACGATGGCAGCCAGGGACAACGGCTCGTGTGGGATGGCACGCAGGAAGCGCGTGAGGATGCGGGCGGTAGGCAGGCTGGCGGGATCCACGGTAGGGTTAGTGAGGATCGCGGCGGCGATACGCTCCGGATGGCGCGCCGCGGCGTGGGCGATGATCTGGCAGCCGAGTGAGTTGCCCAACAGCACGGCGCGGTCGAGCTGCCAGGTGTCCATCCAGGCGAGAAGGAGATCGGCCAGCTCCTGGATGCCATGGTAACCGCCGGCCTTGGCGCTGCGTCCAAATCCAGGCAGATCGGGGAGATAGACGGGGTAGTGGGCGGCGAGCAGCCGCGCGGTTGGAACGAGATAGCGGCCCGAGACGCCGAGGCCATGGACCAGTACGATAGGGGGCTGCTCCGGCGGCGCGGCCTGCGCATTGATGCGTGCGAAGATGCGCCGACCGGCGACGGTGGTCCAGACTTCGGCCAGCGGCGGGCGGGCGCCTGGCGCCTCGGCGTTGCGCCCTGGCGGGCTAGTGGATAACGCGCTGAGACTGCTCATCGCCGCCCTGATAGCTGTAGAGCGCCTTGACGGCGACCTCGAGATAGCCTGCGACTTTGCCGAAAAGCTCGCGGGCGTGCTCATCCTCGACCTTGTCAAGGTCGGCCAGGCACTCGCCGCGTGCCTTCTGCAGGATATACGCGATTTCGCCAGCTCGCTGTTGGGCGGAAATATGCCCGTTAGGCCGGCTGGCGTTGCGGGTCGGTTTGGGTTTGTGGTCCATTGGGGTGCGCTCCTATGCTGGCGAGCCGTGTGTGGCTGAGGCGACGAGGCGATGTCGTGCGCGTGCTGTCGCGGCGAGAGAGGGGCGTGCAATAGTCATGCCTTGATGCGATGGCGGCGGCCCACCAGCCGGTGGGTGATGCGGTGAGCCGGCCAATGCGTGTGGCCGCGACAATTGCGGTGGCAAGAGTGGCGGAGGATTTGCGCTTTCACGTGAAACAGAGCGTATGGACGCCTACCAGCCACCCATTTGGGCGCGGCGTCCTGTCATCCGCCAGGCGCTGCCAGGACCACCCTCGCCTTCGGCCGTCGCGGCGCGGCGGCGCTGGACCTGTGCATGGTCCTCGGCCTCGGCTACCAACGTGGCCACCAGCGCGGCGAGCTGCTCCGGCGCCAAGCGATCCGGCTCACCATCGGAATCGGTCGCCGGCTGTAGCTCCGCGGCTGCCTCAGGATGCCATTGCTCGGCGATGAAGTCGGTCGAGAAGCGGCCCTGAAGAAAGTCAGGATGGCGGATGAGCCACTGGTGGAAGGGGATCGTGGTGCGCACGCCGGCGATCGTGAATTCGTCGAGTGCGCGGCGCAGCCGGCTGATGGCCTCGGCGCGATCCTGCCCCCAGCAGATCAGCTTAGCGAGCAGTGAGTCGTAGAAGAGCGGGATTGGCATGCCGGGGTAGATGCCGCTATCCAGCCGCACGCCGGGACCAGAAGGGCTCTCCAGCGCGGCGATCATACCGCTGGCGGGCAGAAAGCGGTTGAGCGGATCCTCGGCGGTGATGCGCGCTTCGATGGCATGGCCGCGGAAATCGAGCTGCTCTTGGGTGACGCTGAGGGGCAGGCCAGCAGCGACGCGCAGCTGCTCGCGGACGAGATCGAGGCCTGTGCGTAGCTCGGTGACCGGATGCTCGACCTGGAGCCGCGTGTTGACTTCCAGGAAATAGAAGCTGCCGTCGGGGCCGAACAAGAACTCGACCGTCCCCGCGTTGACGTAGCCTGCGGCGCGCGCGAGGGCCACGGCGGCAGCGGTCAGCTGCTCGCGCTGCTCGGGACTGAGCGCCGGCGAGGGCGACTCTTCGATCAGCTTCTGGTGCCGGCGCTGAATCGAGCACTCGCGCTCGCCCAGGTGGATGACGTGGCCATGGGTGTCGGCGAGGATCTGCACCTCAATGTGGCGCGCGGGCGTAACGGCCTTCTCCATATACACCGTATCGTCGCCAAAGGCCGTGCGGGCCTCGCTCTTTGCCAACCGCAGTGCGCCAGAGAGCTGGTCCGCCTCGAAGACGAAACGGATGCCCTTGCCGCCACCGCCGGCCGCCGCCTTCAGCAGCACCGGATAGCCGATCTCGTCCGCCACCTGCGCGGCGTGTGCAGCGTCGGCGAGGCCCGCGTTGTAGCCCGGCACGATCGGCACGCCAGCCGCGACGGCGATGCGCTTGGCGGCCGTCTTCTCGCCCAACGCGCGCATCACGTCTCCGGAGGGGCCGACGAAGATCAGGCCGGCCTGGGCGCAGGCGTCGGCGAACGCCGGATTCTCGGCGAGGAAGCCATAGCCGGGGTGGATCGCGCCCGCGCCGGTGTGTCGTGCCGCGTCGAGGAGCTTCTCGATGTTGAGATAGCTCTCGCTGGGGGCCGGCGGACCCAGGTGCACAGCCTCGTCGGCTATCCGCACATGAGGCGCGTCGCGGTCGGCATCGCTATACACGGCGACCGATTCAAGGCCCAGGTCGCGTAGCGCGCGGATGATGCGTACAGCAATCTCGCCACGATTGGCCACCAGCACCTTCTGGAAAGGAAAGAGTTCGGCTGCGGACGTGCCAGCGGGCGCCAGGGTAGGGGAGTGTTGCACGCGTCCATCGGCAGGCGAGGGGGCTGCGCCGTTGGCGGCGGCCGTATCTTCAGGCTGCGAGGTAACCGATGGGCGGGAGGCGCTCCGAGACATCGTCATCCTCATTCTATATGGTGGGTTCGTACACTGCGACGAGCGGGGCGACCGCGGCCAACAGACCTGCAGGCCGGCCGACCCACGGATGAGCGCTCCGCCAGTCTGTGCTCTGTATGCGGGGGCAAGGCCCGGGCCAGCCCCGGTCGGCCCAGCGGTTCGGCGCCCAGCGGTTCGACTCCGCCGGCGGCGCTGTCGGCCTGCGCGGACCGGGAACAGAAAGCCGGGCGTCCAAGGTGGATTGTACTCTATGGAGGCTAGCGGGCTAACTTGAGTCGCATCAGCAAAGGAAAGTGGATCTGGAGAATGGATCCGTCAGGGATGACGGCCACGGTCATCCGCGCTCCTGCCGAGGCATGATGAGCAGGACAACTGACATTATGAGCATCGCGGGCACCAGGCCGACCAGCGCGTTTCCCAGCATCGCATCCGCGTTTGAACTGATCCTGAGCGGGCCAATTCCGTTAGTGGCCGAGACCTTGAGCATCAAGACGATGATCAGAGTCTGCGCGGCGCCTATTCACATGATCTCGATCACCCGCCTGGTCCGATACAGCACTCTCATCTCTTCTCAACTCCAACGGGCTGGCCCGCAAGGAAGCCAAGGGCCGCCTCGTCGAAGGCGCGGGGCCGGTCGTACATCACGACGTGGCCGGCATTCGGGATGGCCAGCAGCCGCGCATCAGGCAGCTCGTCGCGCAGGTGCTCGCCGACGGCCGGCGGCACCAGGACATCGCGCTGGCCCCAGATCAGCAGTGTCGGCGCGGACACGTGCCGCAGCTGGTCGTGCAGGTCCGCACGCAGCAGTGCGGTAGCCGCGCGCAGGAGGTTTAGCGGGCCAGCGCGCAGGGCGTCGAGCGCGAGGATCGGCAGGAAGCTTGGCGCGGCGCGGCGCAGCGCAGTGACCAGCGGCGTAACCTCGCTGAACAGCGAGCGGCGCATGGGGAAGACTGCCGGTGCGGCCAGCACGAGCCGGCGAACGAGCTCTGGCCGGTGAGCGGCCAGGTGCAGTGTGATGTAGCCACCCATCGAATGGCCGGCGAAGTGCGCCCTCGGCACCCTCGCGGACTTCATCCATTCCGCTAGCCAGTGAGTCGTCTGATCCAGCGCGAAACGTGGCCGTCCCAGTCCCCCCTGCGTGCCGAAGCCTGGCAGATCGAGAAGGTAGACTTGGTAGCGGCTGGAGAGCGCGCGCAGGTTGCGGGCCCACCAGAGCCACGAGCCTGACAGGCCGTGCACCAGCACCAACGGATCACCGGCGCCGCAGACAGCGTAGCGTGTTGGGTGGCCCTCGACGGTCGTATGGTGGTAGGTCAGCGCGAAGGGATCTGGCCGTGGCGGCCGCGGAGTGGAAGCAGGAATAGAAGCCTGGTCAATCGGCACACGCACCTCCGGACGTTGACGACGGGGATAGGTGGCTGGCCCGCGCACTGTCCCCGTATTCGCTAGCCTCAGTATACCCCCCCAGGAGCGAGGGCGGCTTATCCTGGCCCTCCTGGCGCGTATGCATGATGCCATCGAGAGCCGCGTGACAGCCATTCCGCGCAGCCACCTGTTGGATGCGCTGGCAGAGGGTCCGGTGCTGGCGAGTTGGCTGAGGTGGCGACCGGCCCAGGCGGACGGCACGCGATGTGCCGAGTCAGTGGCGAGTGATAGAGGCGCAGGTGGTGTGGCCCAGTGCGCTGCGGCAGCATGAGCGGCGCGAGAAAGCGAGGCGAACCGTGTCCAGCGAGCAGGTGGCCGCGATTCCCTCGGCGCGCGGACTGGTGCCAGGGTTGCTGGCGGATGCGCCCAGTGCAGTCGGCGCCGCGATCATGTGCGGTGGGGCCGGCGGCGGTACGCTTGGGCCCTCCGGCATCTATGCCGACCTGGCGGAGCGGCTGCCAGCGGTGGGCATCACCGCGCTGCGGCTCGACTACCGCAATCCGAATGTGCTGCACGACTGTGTGGCGGATGTCCTCGCGGGGATCGCGTATCTTGAGCGGCGTGGGGCGCGGCGTGTTGTGCTGATCGGCTGGTCGTTCGGCGGGGCGGTGGTCATAGCGGCGGGCGCGGAGAGCGCCGCCGTCGTCGGTGTTGCGACGGTGGCCAGCCAAACGTTCGGTACGCAGGCCATCTCGGAGCTGGCGCCGCGCCGTCGGCTGTTGCTGATCCACGGTACCCTCGACCATGTGCTCTCCGATCTCTGCTCGCGAATGCTCTACGAGCGCGCGGGCGAGCCCAAGAACTTGGTGCTCTTTCAGGGTGATGGACATGGCATCGAGCAGCATCGAGCGGAGATGCTCGAACAGCTCTACACCTTCTGTACGGACCTGTTGCTACCAACGCAGGAAGATGCCGCAAGCATGCAGTCCGAGGAGCGGCACATCCGCTCGCGGCGGGAACCCAGACAAGGAGGAGACGATGCGCAACATCAGTGAGCCGCTGTTGGCCGCGTTTGGTGGGCGCGAAGGAGAGTTGCCACACGAGCGTGTCTATCCCAGTCCACTACGGCGGATGGTGAACGGCGCGTTGGCGGGAACGGTGGCAACTCTGCCGATGACGGCGGCAATGCTGCTGATCTACCGCCAATTAGGGCCAGAGGAACGAGCGCCACTCCCCCCGGCCCTGCTGGCTGGCGAGGCGAGCGAGGCGGTCCTGCGGCGCAGACCGGGGCGCGCGCTGCACACGACACTGTCGCTGGTGGCGCACTTTGCGTATGGCGCGGCGGTCGGTGCGGTTGGCGGGCCGCTTACTCGCCGGATGCCGGTGCCGGGTCCGCTGGCGGGTGCGGCGGTCGGACTGGGCGTGTGGGCGATGAGCTACATCGTGGCGATGCCGTCACTGGGGTTGCTGCCGCCATCAGGCGAACGGCCCGCTGGGCGGCGGGCTTTGCTCCTGACGGCGCATCTGGTGTGGGGTACGACCCTCGGCGCGGTCATGGAGGCGCTAGAGCCAGCGCAGGTAGAGGCACCCGGTACGACTGAGCGCGGCCATCAGAATGGAGCGAAGGAGCCGCGACATGCCGTATAGCTCGACCAACGAGCTGCCGGAAAGCGTGCGGGGCCACCTGCCGGCGCACGCGCAGCGAATCTTCATGGATGCGTTTAACAATGCCTGGGACGAGTACGCCGCTCCGGGCAAGCGGCGCGGGAACGAGTCGCGGGAGGAGGCGGCGTTTCACGTAGCGTGGGCTGCTGTCAAGCACGAGTATCGCAAGGACGAGGCGACCGGCGACTGGGAGCCAAAGCACTGAGCGCCAGACCGTGACGGACATCCATCGTGGACCATTCAGCCGAGGAGAGGTCGGGGCACGAGACTTGCACCTATCTCCCGTAGGCGCCGCGCACTCAGAGCCATCCCGGTTCTCAGTACTGGCGGGCGGCTGAGGATGGGTGCGTCGTCAGGGGGAACCGATGGCGCACTGACCGCGAGCGAGAGCGGGAGGACACAGGCAATGGAGCATGCACAGAACACGCCGTCCGAGCGGGACATGCGTATCACCAACGACAATTCGAACATCGGCCGATCCGCCGACGACATGGACGCCGGAGCGGGGCTGCCCCCGACTGAGCGCATGGGTGGCACGCCGATGGATACCGCGCGGGACCGTTCCGAGCCGCTGATGGAAGATGAAGAGTCCGACGTGCTGATTGAGACGCCGATTGACGCCACCGGCACCGACGAGGCGACCGGCATGCCGCTGGAAGGCGACATGAGCTACGCTGGCGGCGCCGAGGAGGTAGACACCGAGAACGCCTATGCGGCGCCGGAGGATCTCAGCAGATCGGGCAAGACGCCGAGCCAGACTGGTGTGGTCGGTAGCGGCTCGCTAGAGGAGAGCGAGAGCGGTCTGGAAGGGCTCGGTACCGATACGACGAACCCGTCTTCCACAGGCATCGTCGGAGCCGGAGAGACGGCTGAGGGCGGGACCACGCCGACGCTTGAGCGCTAAGCCCTGGTGTGGCGATGGGCCGATAGCCGGACGCGGGCTGCGGATATCAACTGCGGCCCGCGCAGTCATGGCCGTCATTGGGCAATGGGGAGCAGTCAATGGCAGTGCATCGTGCGTCAGTGGTGGTGCGTGCGCCGGCCGAGCAAGTCTACGCGATGTGGACGCACTTCGAGGATTTTCCGAAGTTTATGCACTTCGTGCTGGAGGTGACCTACCTCGACGAGACACACACCCACTGGGTCGTGGATGCAGTCGGCCGGCACGAGTGGGATGCCGAGAACGAGAACTGGATCGTCAACCGGCAAGTTGGGTGGCGCTCGACCGATGGGCTGGAGAACTCCGGGCGTGTGACGTTCACGCCGCAGGATCCAGACAAAACGCTCATCGAGGCGGTGATCGCCTACGATCCGCCGTACGGCTTCGTCGGCGATGTCGCCGACATACTCGGAGCCGGAAAGCGCTTCGAGCGCGATCTCCATCGTGACTTGCTCAATTTCGCCAGAATGGTGGGAGAGGCTCCGCCTGGTGCGCGTGATCCGCTCTCATCGAACTACCTCTTCCAGAGTGGCAGCGCCGCGGCCCAGGGCCAGAGGGACGACTGAGAATCAAAAGGCAAGCGCGGACGACGCGCCGACAGGCGAGGCCATTGAGCGCGGTAGAGTGCGATACAGCCCGCTCTCGAGAGCAAGGAGTGAGAACGAGATGGCACAGCTATCTGGCATGCGTGTGGCGATTCTCGCGACCGATGGCGTCGAGGAGGTCGAGCTGACCGAGCCGCTACAGGCATTGCGAGACGCCGGGGCGCAGGTCGAGGTGCTTGCGCCGCATGGCGGGACAATTCAAGCATTCAAGCACGACACCAAGGCCAGCGCACTTCCGGTTGATACGACGCTCGATGCCGCCGACCCACAGCGCTACGATGCGCTGATGCTGCCGGGCGGCGCGCTCAACGCCGACGCCATGCGTATGGAGCTGAAGGTGCAGTCATTTATCGTTGCGGCCAGTGGCGACGACAAGCCAATGGCGGTCATCTGCCATGCTCCCTGGGAGCTCATCTCGGCCGGCGTCGCCCGCGGCCGCACGATGACCAGCTACTTCACGATCCAGGACGATGTGCGCAATGCCGGCGCACGCTGGCTAGACCAGGAGGTGGTGGTGGACGGCAATCTCGTCACCAGCCGCAAGCCAAGCGATATCCCGGCCTTCAATCGCGAGATGCTGGCGCTCTTCGCCGCGCATGCGCCACGGGCACAGGCCACACCTCGCTAGTGCGCGAGCCAGCGCCCACCGCCACTTGTAGCCTGCGCTCGCACCGCAAGACGCAGGCTCATCCTGCGTGCCACAGGGACCAGCAGGCGGCGCACGTGTGGCGATCCAGTCCGCTACCCCGGTAAGGAGCACGGCATGAGCGACGAGCAGTCGGGCCAGGAGCAGAGGCGAGATGAGACATTCGCCAATGAGGTGACGCCTCTTGGCGTGACGAAGGAAGACCAGTCTGGTCCAGCGGCGCAGCGCGAGGCAGCAATCAATGGCTCGTGGGCGCCGGGACGCGGCAGCGGGCCGGAAGGCACCGGCGTGGACCTGGGGGCGGCTCCTGGCGCGTCGCATCCAAAAGGCGAGGGCCCTGACGCGCCAAACCAGCCGGCGAAGGGGCATCGCAAGGATACCCAGCGGCGCCAGCACACGACACCGCCCGCGGGCAAGATGGCGCGCAAGCCGCACGGCGCCGCGGAGGAGACGACGCGCGGGCCAAAGACCTACGGCGCCGCGGCCCCCTATGCGGCGGATGACCAGGCGACCCCGGCCGAGCACACACACGAAGGCGACCTCTCGCTTGCCGGCGGCAGCTCCGGCAGCGGAGGCGGCGGTGAAGAGATTTTGCGTGGGCCAGAGCACGAGGCGCGCGCTGATGAGCGAATACCAGGACAGCCGGCGCCAGGCACGCGCTGATCTCCAGTGGCGCGCAGCCGACCGCGGAGCCGGAGGCGAAATCACCCGGCACGTAGCTGGCTCATGCCGCGGCGCGCCATGGATCCAGCACCACCTTCACGCAGCCATCTCGCTTGGCGCGGAAGATCTGGTAGCCGAGAGGCGCCTGATCCAGCGGCATGTGGTGGGTGATGATGAATGTAGCATCGAGCTCGCCGCGCTGGATGCGCTCCAGCAATGGCCGCAGGTAGCGCTGAACGTGCGTCTGACCACTGCGCACGGTCAGTGCGCGGTTCATGACAGCGCCCATGGGTACTGCATTGAGGAAGCCGCCGTAGATACCCGGGACAGAAACGGTGCCACCGCTGCGGCAGCTCTGGAGCGCCTGACGCAGCGCATGGGGGCGGCCGGTTTCGATGCGCATCCACTGCTGTCCCTTGTCATAGACCCCCATAACGCCAGAGGCGTGCGCCTCCATGCCAACCGCGTCAATGCAGGCGTCGGGGCCGCGGCCGCCGGTCAGCTCCTTCAGCCGCTCGACGACGTCAACCTGAGAGTCGTCTATCGTCTCGGCCCGGCAGTGCTCCGCGGCCATACGCAGGCGCTCAGGCACGTTATCAATGGCGAGCACGCGCTCGGCCCCGAGCAGATAGGCACTCTGGATGGCGAGCTGCCCTACTGGCCCGCAGCCCCAGATCGCCACCACGTCGCCGGGTGTGATGCCACGCTGTTCGGCCGCCTGGTAACCGGTGGGCAGAACGTCGGATAGGAAGAGCGCTTGCGCGTCGGAGACGCCATCGGGGACTTTGATCGGACCGACGTTAGCGAAGGGCACGCGGACATACTGTGCCTGGCCGCCCGCGTAGCCGCCCAGCAGATGTGAGTAGCCGAAGATACCGGCAGGAGTGTGGCCAAAGAGCTTCTCGGCCATCCACAGGCGTTGGGGTTGGTGTTGTCGCACAGCGACCACAGGTCGTGCCGGCAGAACCAGCACTGGTCGCATGAGATCGGAAACGGCACCACCACTCGGTCGCCCACGCGCACGTTCGTGACCTCTGGACCAACCTCGACCACCTCACCCATGAATTCGTGGCCAACGATGTCGCCAGCCTCCATCGCAGGGATGTAGCCGTCATAGAGGTGCAAGTCGGATCCGCAGATGGCGGTCAGTGTGATCTTGACGATCGCGTCGTGGGGATTGAGGATCGTCGGATCGGAGACGGTCTCGACGCGCACATCATGCACGCCGTTCCAGCAGAGAGCTTTCACAGCAGCGGTCTCCTTACCTTCTCGATGAGCGTGATGAGCGAGGAGCGACGTCCCACTGGCTGCCCCTGCGTGGTGGGAACCTCTCCGGTCTCGAGCAGGGCCTTCATATTGCGCAGTGCCGCGCGCAGGTCCTGGTTCGGCTCCTCACCCAAGAGCTTGGCGGACGCGGCGCCTGCACTGCCGTGCGGCGGCTGATACTCCAGGCGTACGCGCACCTCCGTCCCGCGATTGCCCGGCGCCTCGAGAAATCGCACAATGCCCCGATTGGCGAGACCCGATCCTGGAACCGAGTGCCAGGCCAGCAGGTTGCCAGGCTCATCCACCTCAAGCTGCGCGTCCCACTCGATTCTCCGGCCAAACGGCGCGGAGACGATCCAGCGCGAGAGTCCATCTCCGCGCCGCGAGGCGGTCTGCAGGCCGGCTATGACGAGCCGCAGGTTGCCGAACTCGCGCCAGAACCGGTAGACCTCGTCACGCGGGCGGCTGATGGTGATGGCCCGCTCCACGATCAGCCCGGCGCCGGTGGCGGGTCCTGCGCGGACAATGCCGAGCGTGCCATACAGGCGCGAGCGGCGAGTGAGGCCTCGGTAGACGAGCACGCCGCCAGCCACGGCCAGGGCGGAACCAGTGATGAAGCGGCGCGTGAAACCGGCGAGGGCGAGGCCGGTGGCTGCCAGCACCGTTCCCGCGCTGATGTCAATCCAGCGCTCGCCGCCGCCGAGATTCACCATGGTCGGGCCGCGGCTGCTCTGGGCGGCGTGTTCTGGGCTGATCTGGAACGGCTCGCTGGTGGCGGTTGCATCCATGCGCGCATCCTTTCGCTCTGCGTGCGGAGTCAAGTCTCGCATGTGGAGAGGTGCGTCACGCGCAGGCCGCAGGGGGCGTGCCACGTGGGAATATGCGGCGTAGAGAAAGAGGGCGGCGGCGGATGTGGCAGCGACGAATGCCCTTAGGGCTGGCTTTGTCCAGACTGGCGCACGCGCAGGCTGAGCCAGGTGGCGCCGCCCATCAGGAGCAGCGCCAGTCCGCCAATCACGAGCGGAATCGGCACGCCGGAATCCACGGCTAGCGCCGCGCCGCGCAACGCCGCGGCACCGACGAAAAGCGAGCCGGTGAGCACAAGCAGTCGCGAACGGGTGCCAACACCCACGATCACCAGTGCCAGCGCCTCAACCGCCAGGATCAGCGCGTAGAGCCAGTTGGGATCGGTGGCGAACGACTGGCCGAGCGTGGGGAGCAGCAGGAGCGCCACGCCCGCCAATGAAAAGAGCTGGCCGAGCTCTCTCGCGCGGGGTAGTTGCGCATCGCTGGGGGCGACGGCCCCGGCGACGATCAGCACGCTGCCGGGAGCCAGCACGTAGGCCTGCGTGTTGCTGGCGCCCAGCCAGCGCGCCTGCCAGGAGACGGCGAGCCCAGCGAGCAGGGCCGCAGCATAGAGCGCCAGGCGCAGACGCGGCTGGCGGCTCTGGAGGGCGAGCTGGCCGGCAAGCGCGAGCAGCGCGATCACCACGGCTGCGGTCGGTCCGCGGCGGGGCGAAAAGGCATCTGCAGCGAGCATTGCGGCGAGCGCGGTTCCGGTCCCCAGCAGGATTCCCGCCCACTCGTGCAGGCGCGCGCCAAAGCGCCGGACGTCGTCGGACGTGGCAGGCTGCGGAATTGTCGCGGCGGAGAATGTGGCTGGCCAGTGGATCGGGC
Organism: Ktedonobacterales bacterium; assembly: GCA_035763125.1. GTDB lineage: Bacteria > Chloroflexota > Ktedonobacteria > Ktedonobacterales > JADMIN01 > SMAG-U1939. The sequence goes on along the minus strand of DASUBU010000216.1, from coordinate 9,347 downwards.
GTGGGCGGAGTCCGGGCAGGTGCTGCCAGAGCTGCGCGCCGCCGTAATACAGCCAGCCCAGGGTGGCGAAGGCGAGCACTGCCTGCCACTCGCGCCAGCCGAGGGCGGTTGCCGCAGAGGCGAGGGACAGCGCACCCAGCACCAATGGCAGCGGCAGCAGGTCGGGGCGGGATTCGAGGGCGGCGAGCAGATACGCGGTGATGGCCAGCGCGAACAGGGCGAGCGCCTCGAAGCCAGGATTGGGAGAGCCCAGTATAGCGGTCATCCCCGCTGCCGCGGCAGCGGCGAGGTACGCTGGCCACGACCAGCGCGGGCCAGCTACGCGGCCGATGGCGAAGCCGAGCGCCGCCAGCAGCAGCGCCAGGGGGAGCAGCGCGTGCGCATCGGGCTGCACCAGGGCGGCCCACATCCCGTAGATCGCGGTCGCGGCGCCCGCCAGTGGCGCGCCTTCGAGCACCGCCACTGCGTACGCGATGGCCGCGAAGACCAATAGCAGCGCCTGGGTCAGACCTGGGTCACCGCTGGGCACTCGCGAGACGGCGAAAACCGACGCCAAGATGGCGACTGCATAGGGGGCCAGCGCCCACACGCGGCCGACGCGCAGCCGCAGCACGATGCCCAGCGCCACCGCGGCAAAGGTGATCGCGAGCGTCGGGACGAGCGCATTGGGACCGGGGATGCGCGCAGTGGCGGCCAGTGCGTAGAGTACCGCGACGGGGGTGGAGGCTGGCTGGCGCTCCAGCGCGGCCAGCACGAAGGCGACGGCCGCGAAGATCAGCAGCGCGATCGTCTGCCACTCGGCGGCGCGGCCAAGCAGGTCGAAGAGCGAGAGCACGAACCAGATCGAGCCGAGTGCCGCCGAACCATAGAGCGCGACGCCCCACCACCGACCACGCCACAGACGCAGCGCGCCACCAGCGGCGGCCACAGCCAGCACCAGCACGAAGGCCGGCACGTGATGGTGGACGGAGAGCAGCGCCGCGAGCGCGATGAGGCCAGGGAAGCTCATCAGCTCTGGACGGCGCTCCCGCAGCACAATCACCGTAGCCAGCGCCGCATCCAGCAGGAGCACGCAGGCGGCGAAGGAGACCTCGAGCAACCCGGCGGAGGCCGTCGTCGTGTTCGCGGCGTTAAGCTGGATGGTGGCGGCGATTGTAGCGCCCAGCGCGGCGATGTCGAACGGGATTGCCCAGCGCATGCCAAGGATACCGCGCACGGCTAGCGCGACGAGATAGGCCAGCAGCGTAGTCGCGGCGACAGTCCATCCGTTGAACGTACCGAGTGTGAGCGGCAGCACCGCGAACAGAGCGAAGAACCCGACGACCGGTCCGCCAATAAGCGGCTGATCCTCGCGGCGGGCGGCGGCAAGCGCGGCGAACGCGAAGATCGCTAGCATAGCAGTCTGATAGCCGTGGTCCTGGCCTGGCAGAAACCGCAGTGTGTTGAGAGCATTGACCAGCGCGATGGCGTAGACGGGCCATGAGTAGGAGCGGCTGGGGCGCCAGGCCGAGAGCGCCAGCGCCGCCGCCCAGAGTGCAATCGCGAGGCCGGCTGCTGCCAGCGAGAACTGGAATGCCTCGCGCAGCAGATCGGGCTGGACCGCGGGTGGTAGTTGACCGGCGAGAACAGTGTAGTAGTCGGGTGAAGCGAACGCGCCCGCGACGAGCACGAGCCACGGCGCTGTCTCGAGCAGCGCGGCGCCGAGAGCGATCAGCGCGCCGATGGAGAGCGCGACGACTAGCTCGCTGTTGGGCAGCGGCCGGCTCCAGACGAGCGTCGCGGCGACGAAAGCCAGCACGAGGGCCAGCGCCTCCACCGCGTAGCGCAGGGAGAAGCGCGCCTGCTGGAAGCGCCGCAGCGCGATGATCGCCAGCAGCTCGGCGAGGGCTACCACCGACAGAACTAGCGACATCTCAGCACGTGTCGCGTCGAGCCAGGCGGCGGTGGCAATCGCGGCCTGGGTGACCGCCGCGGCGATGGACCAGTCAATCAGGTCGAGAGCCGCCTCAGGCGGGCGCGGCGCCAGCCGCCGCAATGCGACGGTCCAGCCGAGGGCTAGCGGAACCAGCGCACCCGCAGCGGCCGCAATCGCGGCAATCGAAGGTGCGGCAATGGTATGCACCGTACTCTGGATGACGTAGTCCACGCCGAGGATGACGGTGCCAGGAGCGGCGAAAGCACTGGCAACCGCCGCGATGGGCAAAGCGGGCTCGCGGAGGACGGCGGGCGCCCGTGCAGAGATGACGACAAGCAACGGCAGAATCGCGCCCAAAGCGAGTGCCGCGAGCATCCACTCCCGCGGCGCCTCAGCCCATGGGGGAATCGCGAGCGCGGCGAGGATCAAAGCGGCCCAGCCGAGATAGGCGTAGGCGGGGAAGTCTGTGCGCCAGGCGAGCGCGAGGTAGACGATGGCGGCATAGGCAGCGGAGACGCAGAGCATGCCGGCGACCGGGAAGCCCAGCCCGCGCAGCTCGAAGCGGTAGGCGGCCAGCGCGACGAGCGGCGTCATCAGGGCGAAAACGCCGAGGTAGGCACGACCGACGGTGCGCAGCCGGATGGAGCGCCGCAGGGCGAAGCCGAGGACGCCGAAGGCGATATAGACGGCCAGCACGACGGCGAGCTTGACCGCGTCATCAAACACCTGCCATGCGCCCACCTCGAAGCTGAGTGTGGCGACCAGTAGCAGGAAGCCGCCGAGGTAGGCCATGATGGCGATGGCCTGATCGGCGAGAAATGCCCGCCACGAGAAGACCGGGCGGGGGACGGCCGGCTGCGCAGGCTGGCTGGGCTGGGCCGGTGCGGCCGGTGCTGTTATTGTGGCTGGGGCCGACACGGGCATGGGTACAGCGGCGGCCACGTTGGGTGTGGCACCCGGCGGAGGAGCGGGAGTCGCGCCTGCTGGAGCCGCAGTAGCGCCTGTGCCTGGCGCCTGCCGCTCAGCCAGATAGCGGCGCACGTAGTCGTCGCGCAGCGCCTGAATAGAGTAGGCGCCATCGCCCGCGACGATGATCTCGTCGAGCGTGTGGACGCGGCTGTAGAGCGTGTTCAGCTCGGCAACCAGCGTGGGATCCACCGGCTCGCCGCAGGTCCCGCAGTAGCGGTCGCCGGGAATGGCTGGCGTGCCGCAATGCGGGCAGTTGAGCTGTGATGTCGCCACGATGCGCCACACCTTTCCAGGGACGCTTCCGAACTGCGTGCTCCACGGGGACGAGACGATTCCGCTGATATAGATGAGCGTGTGGTGACAGTGTACACGACGTACGGGCGTTGGGATAGCGTAGCTGTGCTCCTCTGCTATTACGGAGACACCTGGTGAAAAGTGACAGATTGTGGTTGACGTGGCATGCCAGTCTATGCCACGCTACGGACGGCCCAGGCAGCGGACGAAGCTCGCCTGTGCCACGTGAAACGCTGCCGCAGCACGCGAGGAGTAGTCGGCGATGGGCCTGCGCGACCCTTGTTAGAAGCGACGCGCATGTGAACTGCCGAGTTCCTGCCGCCGTCGGCGTGGTGCCGGCGGTTGTGTCGTGTTCGCGGTGTGCCTCGGCCGCTCGTCTCGTGGCCCGCCTCTTTGTCAGGTGACTCAGCTTCTAGACGTCATCTCACGGAGAGGCAATTTCCCGCATGACTCAACTCGATCCTCACGCTGCCGGCTTCCGGGTTTCGGCGCCGCGCCTGCTACGTGCGACACTGGCGGCGACGGCACTGCTCGATGAGTTGACCACTGGCCTGCTCGTCGTCGGGCTGCCGCTGGTGCGCGACACGCTGCATCTCTCTTATGATCAGGCCGGCTTCCTCTTTACGGCCGGGGCGCTCTCCAGTCTGCTGCTGGAGCCCGGCATCAATCTCGCCAGCGATCGTGCCTCCAAGCGGCTGCCGATTCTCGTCGGCATGCTCTGCCTGGTGGCGGCCTTCCTGCTCGCGGCGTCGGCGCCGAGCTTTGCATTGTTGCTACTCGCCTGTGGCGTCCTGTTTCCCGCGAACGGCGCGGCGGTCGGACTTGCGCAGGCCGCGCTGGTAGACGCCTCGACGGCCCTGGGCCGCACGATGACGCGCTGGACGATCATGTCGGGCATCGGCGATCTTTTGGCGCCGCTGGCAGTGGGGGCAGGCGTGGCGCTCGGCCTGGGCTGGCGCGAGCTGTGCCTTGGCGCTGCCGCGCTCTGGCTCGCCGCGGTCCTCGTGCTCGTGCCTCAACGCTTTCCTCGCTTCGCGCGGGCCAATGTGGAGGACGAGCCTGCATGGCAGCCGCTATGGGCCGTGGTACGCTCCGCGCTGCGCAATCGTGAGCTGCTGCGCTGGGTGGCCATCTCGCTGCTGGCCACGACGCTCGATGAAGTCTATCTCGCCTTCGCCGCGCTCTATCTTCACGATCGGCTGGGGGTATCCCAAGAGGTCATCGGCGTGGTGATCGCGCTGGCGCTAGGGACAGGGTTGCTGGCGCTGGTCGCGCTCGATCGTCTCCAGTTGCGCGTCGCGGGACGCCGGCTGCTTCCGTGGATGGCCCTCACGGCGCTGGCGGGCGTCGTGGTGTTCCTACTCGCACCCAACGCCCTCGTAGCGGCGCTCGGCCTCGCGGTGACCGCGCTTGGCGCCATCGGCTGGTATCCGGTTGCCAAGGCGGCGGCCTACGCCATATTGCCGGGCCGCTCTGGGCTTGTGCGAGCGGTAGCCATGCTCGGCGCGCCCTTCGAGATAGCACTGCCTGGCGCGGTCGGCCTGATCGCCGCGCGCTTTGGCCTGGGCGCCGGAATTGGCTTCTTGGCGCTGGGGCCGCTCGTGATGCTGCTCCTGCTGCCGCGGCAAAGGCGATCGTCACGTCCCGCTTGATTCCTGACGATCTACGTGCCCTGCCAGAAGGCCCGTAGCGAGTCCGCAAGTGCGCGGCCCTGCTCGCGACCGGCACGCGCCGCGCCCGCACGGTACGCGGGATCGAGCACATTGGGGCCGATCGCCTGCACCGATGCCGCATCAGGCGTGACGACGCGCACGACACTGCCCGCGCGCTCCAGCTCCGCCACTTCCTCCGCGGGGTTGCCCAGCGGACCCATGTTGACCAGGCCAAGCGGACTCAGCAACAGAACGCGTGCGCAGCCGTGGGCGAGATCGGCGTTCGTCGTGGAGCGCATACCGCCATCCATGTAGCGGTGGCCCTCGATGCTGACGGGCGGCCAGACGCCCGGCACGGCGCAACTGGCGGCAACGGCGTCAACTAGCGCGACGCCCGACGCGCGATCGAAGACGTGCGGCGCGCCGGTCTCTACATCTACCGCCACGATCTTGAGATCTGGTTGGTCCGGCCACTGCTGGATGGGCAGCCGCGCCGTGATGATCGCACGCCGCTCATCCTCTGGCACCGTCGTTGCGCCGAGTGCCCACTGGCCGATACGAGCACGCAATGCGTCGCCGCTGATCGGCCCAGCAGACATGAACTCTGCGAACGCGGCCATCAGCGCCTCTCCATCGAAGGTCACCGCGCGCTCGGCAGACTGGTCCGGCGGTACGCGCTGCCCAGCGAAAAGCGTCTCGAAGTCAACCCCGCTGCTGACCAGGGCGCCCACTACTGATCCTGCCGAAGTGCCCACGATGCGGTCAACAGCGCGTACCTCCAGGCCGCCGTCTTGCAGGCCCACAAGTATGCCCAGCTCCCACGCGACGCCTGTCACGCCGCCTCCGGCCAGCACCAGCGCCCGCTCGTGACGTGTGGCCCTCTGCGCGTTCGTCTCCATTCTGGATGCCCTCTCACCAGCGACGACTACGGGTCACTGTGCAATAGCGGCCTCGGTGAGGATTGAACCCAGCCGTGCGCGAGCGTCGTCGCCGAGGGGCAACAGCGGACGCCGAGGTGCACCGCCGTAGCCCGCGATCAACTCCAGCGCCGCCTTGAGTCCCGGGACGCCGTAGCCCGACGTGACGGCCGTGTTTGGGGGAATCAGCCGCGCTTGCAGCGCGCGGGCCTCGTCCAGCTGGCGATCCCGCCAGAGCGCCATCAACTGTAAGCACTCGCGCGGAGCGATGTTGGCGAGCGCGGCAATCGCCCCCCGTGCGCCGACGGCGAGCGCCGGTAGCAGGAAGCCCGCGCTACCCGCCAGCACGACAAATCCCTCACGAGCGAAAGCGGCGACCTCGGCCATCTTAGCGACGGTGCCAGAGCTATCCTTGAGGCCGGCGATGTTGGGGTGCGCCGAGAGCGCGATGACGGTCTCGGCGTCCAGGTCAATGCCGGCCGAGTTACCGGGCATGTTGTAGATCATCACCGGCAGCGGGCTGGCGTCTGCCACCGCCTGATAGTGTGCGCGCAGGGCGGCCGGCGTCATCGCGGACCGGTAGTGGTGCGGCGGCAGAATCAGCGCGATGTCGGCGGCGCATTCCGCGGCGAGCCGGGTGAGGGCAATCGTCTCGCGGGTGGAGTTGGCGCCCGCCCCGGCCAGCACCTGCGCATCAGGTCCGGCCGCCTCGCGGATCGTCGTGAAGACCTGGCGCCGCTCGTCGGGCGTCAGATGCATTGCCTCGCCGTTGGAGCCGAGCGCGACGATGTTGGTGATGCCGTGCTCGCGCAGCCGCGCGATGTGGGCGCGGAGCGTAGCGAGATCGAGGTCCTCGTGCTCGTCGAAGAACGTTGGCACCGGCGGATAGATGCCGCTAATCTCTAGCTCCATCGCGCGCCTCCAGTCTCCAGTTAAACGTCTGCACCGACGCGACGAGCTGGCTACTTCGTCGCAGCCCCCGCCTTGGCGCGTGTCTGTGCGGTCGAGCGCTGCCGGCTTCCCGACTTGGCAGTAGCGGGTCGCGCGACGATGGCGGGATCGTTGCCGACGATCTCCAGGAAGCGGATCGCCTGGCGGATCAGGTGATAGAAGTTGGGCACGTGATACTTCTCGTTGGGCGCGTGGATGTTGTCGTCGGGCAGGCCTGTGCCCATAAAGACCACTGGCACGTGCAGGACGCTGTCGAAGAGCGCGCCGACCGGGATCGAGCCGCCTGAGCGCTCCAGGACCGGTGGACGACCCCACTCCTGCTCCAGCGCGCGCTCGGCCGCACGCATGTAGACGTTGTCGAGGGGTACCAGCACCGCGTCGCCGCCGCTGAGCTCGGTGACATGCATCTGCACGCCCGGCGGGCACAGCTCCGCCACACGCTTTGCCAGCAGCTTGGCCACCTCGTGCGGTGGCAGGCCCGGCGGCAGGCGCAGGCTGACCTTAGCCGTCGCCTCGGCCGGAATCACCGTCTTCCCTCCCTCGTCCACGAAGCCGCCGCGGATGCCGTGGACCTCGAGTGTAGGCCGTGCCGTCTGTCGCTCGCGCGGATCGTACTCCTGCTCGCCTGGCAGCACGTCAACGCCCATCTCCTCTTTCATGCTGCCGATCACATCCACGGGATTGCGCTCCCACAGCGCGCGCTCCTCGTCGGTCAGCGGCGTCATGCGCTCGTAGAGCTCGGGGATGGTGATGCGGCCGTCCGGACCCTTGAGTCCGACGAGCACCTGCGCCAGTGCATGGATCGGATTGGGGCTGATGCCGCCGTACTCGCCGGAATGCAGGTCGTGCTTGGCGCCACGGGCGTGAATCTCGGTGTACACGAGGCCGCGCAGGCCGTAGACCAGCGCCGGCACGCCGGGCGCGGGCATGCCGGTATCAGCGACCAGCGCCACGTCGCAGGCGAGCTTCTTCGGGTTGTTTTTGACGTACGCCTCGATGGATTCGCCGCCGGACTCCTCCTCGCCCTCGAACAAGACGCGCACATTGAGCGGCAGCTTCCCATCGGCTGCCATCAACGACTTCAGCGTCATGATCAGCGCGTACATCTGGCCCTTGTCGTCCACCGCGCCGCGCGCGTAGATGTTGTCGTTGCGAATCGCCGGCTCGAAGGGGTTGCTCAGCCACGGATCCGATGGCGTGGTATCCACCGGCTGCACGTCGTAGTGGCCATACATCAGCACCGTCGGCTTACCAGGCGCGCCCAGCCACTCGCCATACACCAGCGGATGTCCTGCCGTCTTGATCAGCTTGACCTTCTGCAGCCCCGCGTCCTCCAAGGCCTCGGCGACATACGTGGCCGCCTTGCGGATGTCCTTCTTATGCCGCGAGAGCGTGCTGATGCTGGGGATGCGCAGCAGCGCTTTAAGCCCTTCGAGAAATTCGTCGCGGTGCTGGTCGGCATACTTGAGGGCCGCGCTCGCGGCCTGCGTGCTGCTCGCCATCGGGATCGTGCCTCTTCCTCGCCTCGTCGTCGTGCCAATCATCAGCCATTGCCACTCGGCACACCATACCATCGTGACAGCTCCCTGCGGCCAGCAGCCAGAGAGCTTCTCTGTTTATTAGGCAGGGCATCTGTCACAGGCGCTGTATGCGGGCGGGATATAGCCGGTGCCCAAACGTTCGCATGCTCCAACTATATCGCTCTGGGTCTGTGGCAGGCAAGCAAGAGGGATACTTGCCGCCAGACAGGACGCGCTTCAGTGCCTTGTTCGGCGAGCTGCCCAACGCCAGTGGCGCCCACCCACGCGCCCTGGATGCTCTCTGATTGGTTGACTGCTGATGATCACCGCGTCCTGCCGTAGTGGCTCGACCTCCTCGACCACCACGATGAGGGACTCGCCGATGCGGACCCGAGGTGAGGCCGGAATGACCCGCACGTGAGCGTCCATTGACGAGCCGGACGAGGGCAACGCCACTGCAGCACTCACTTCCTGCTCCGTGTGCGGTGGCTCCGCTGGCAAGACCGCCTCCAGTGGCAGCAGGAGCGATTCGGCGTACTTGGTTGGCGCCACTACATAGCCGATGACAAGGCTGCCGCGCTCATCCAACAGGAGGTCAGCCAGCTCTCCAAGGCACATCCCGTGGATGGTGATGATCGTCAGCTCACACGCCTCACATAACAAACAGGCCTCGCGCTCCGAGGGCTGCTGTGGAGCGAGCAGCACTGCGGAGGCGACCGGCTTGCTGTCGACGATGACGACGTCCCCGTTCAGCGCAACGATGTGGTCGATCCCGATTGCGCCGCCCGCGCGGCGCTGTCCGACCGCACGGCGAGCGGCTGCGAGTAGACCATCGCCAGCAGTCGTTGCATGAACAATCAGGGCGGTGACCTGGCAGGTCTTAGGGTTAAATACGACGTCGCTGACCCGCCCCACCGGCTCAAGCGTTGACGCATTCACCACCTGTCGATGGAGTAAACGGCTAGCAAGCCACGGCTGTCCGCCGCTCGCGCGGGCTGCGAGTGCACGCTGTGGGTCTGATGTGTCCATGGTGTCCTGCCTGCTTCTGCCTTGTCTGTGGGGTGGCTGCCACTCCCCACGTACGGCGTGACCCTAATTGGCGGGCGGCGGTGGTCGTGGGGCGTGGCCA
>DASUBU010000215.1:0-14147 GCA_035763125.1 Ktedonobacterales bacterium | reverse complement strand
TCAGCTAGATACTAGATGTCCGCGAGCTGCGGATTCCATATGATCTCCCAAGCGCACGGATACGTGGCTGTATCCTTCTTTTCCTCTCAGGCCTCCCGATGGCCTCATGACCCGGCCAGGCGGGCGACAATCGGCGCCGTCGTCTCCATGTCGGCATCCGAGACTACATAGTAGGAGAACCCGAAGCGCGCTCGCCGCTCCTCCATCTGCTCGGCAATCTGGTCAACCGATCCGATGAAGATGGAAGGCATCGCCAGCACGTCCTCGGGAGGGATGGCGTCCCAGCCGTGGTCGAGCGCGCATTGCTCAGCTCCCTGTCGCCGGTCTGAGGTCAGCATGGGCGCGATCACCATGCTCAGCTCCAGTTGATCGAAGCGTTCGCCGGACGCCTGGCGAATCCACTCGATCTTCTCGGCCACTGCCGCTGGCGAGCGTTTGAGCGGGTTATCAATCGCGATGCCAGTCGAAAAGTCGCCGTTCAGGATGCCGATGATGCTAGCTTCGCGCGCTGCCATGGCCAGCATGCGCTTCCCGCTCGCGCCAATGAGGATGGGTGGGTGTGGCCGCTGGATGGGCGTGGGAAAGCCGTTGAGCTGGTCTACATGGTAGTAGGCGCCAGAGAACGTGAACGGCTCGGGGGCAAAGAGGCCCTTGATGACGTGTATGGCCTCTTCGAGCCGGCTCACCCGTACACCGGGGGCGTCGAACGAGAGGCCCGCCTGCTGGTACTCGGTCTTCGCCCAGCCAGCCCCCAGCCCCAGCTCAAGCCGCCCATGCGAGAGGACATCCAGTGTGGCGGCCTCCTTCGCCAGCAAGACGGGATGCCGGTAATCGTTATCGAGCACCAGGCTGCCAACCCGCAGGGTCGTGGTGGCATCGGCGGCTGCCATCAAGGCGATCATGGGGGCAAACTGGTCGCCGAATGGCTCCGGGATGAAGTGGTCGCGGATGAAGAGCGTCGAATAGCCAAGCTCTTCTGTGCGGCGGGCTGTCGCGGCCCATGCCTCGGCGGATGACATGTGTTCGCAGATCACGCCGAAACGAAAGGGATGCGCTCGCGTCATGAAATGTCTTCTCCCCGCTCTTTGTTCAGCCGACGGCCTGGGTTGGGCAAGCACCGGACGATATGCCTCACTCGCTGTGGTGATGAACACTGTGGAGAGTGAGATGGTTTCGCCGCGCGCATGGCTGGGCACGGAGCGATGCGCACACCGGACGCCGTATACGGCGATGACGCTGGCACACACAACACCCTTCGATCAAGCGATGGTTGCTATGAGCTATTAGAATGTGCGCATGGACGCTCTCCGCCACGTAACCTCAATGGGCCGGCTGGCGGACGCTTCTCTTGCACCTGCTGTGGTCGATAGTGGGCAATCAAGCGCGTGCTCGCGCCGTGGCAACGACATGGAGTGAGGCCCCATCATGAGCGATCCCAGTACCAGTATTGACAAGGACTTCACAGGCTCGATTCCACAGCTCTATGAGACGTATCTGGTTCCCCTGATCTTCGAGCCCTACGCAGCTGAATTGGCGAGCCGGCTTGCGCGTCAAGCTTCGACCACGACACACGTGCTCGAGATTGCCGCCGGCACGGGCGTTCTGACGCGCGCGCTGTCTGCCGCGCTTCCCGAGCATGCCGCGATCATCGCGACGGATCTCAATCAGCCGATGCTGGAGCACGCCGCCGCGCTTGGCACGGCGCGTCCTGTTGACTGGCGCCAGGCGGATGCCTTGCACCTGCCCTTTGACGATGCGACGTTTGATGCGGTGGTCTGCCAGTTCGGCGTCATGTTCTTTCCCGACAAGGTGCGGGCGTTTGCGGAGGCGCGCCGGGTCCTGCGTGTGGGCGGCGTGTTCATGTTCAGCGTCTGGGATCGCATCGAGGAGAATGAGTTTGCCGACGTCGTGACGACGGCGCTCGCAGCCATGTTTCCTGAGGATCCGCCGCGCTTCCTCGCGCGGACGCCTCATGGCTACCATGATCGCCGGACCATCGAGCGCGACCTCGCCAACGCCGGGTTCACGGAATCGCCCCGCATGGATACAGTTGCGGAGCGCAGTCGTGCGTCATCGTGCCGCGCCCCGGCGATCGCCTATTGTCAGGGCACGCCACTGTACAACGAGATCGAGGCGCGTGACCCCGCGCGACTGGGCGAGGCCGTGGAGACCGCGGCGGAAGCCATCGCTCAGCGGTTCGGCGCCGCTAATGTGGACGGCAAGATTCAGGCGCACATGGTGAGTGTGGGGCGATAACGGCAGCCAGCCCGACACGCTACTCAACATGGTCCGCAAAGAGTCCATCAGGGGGCTACGTGGTCGAGCATGGCAAGCGAGCGGAGGACTATCCTCCGCTCGCCTGTGGTTGCTGTCCGTTGCCTATGTCGTGAGCGATCGAAGCGTCGCCACACACACACCGAGGCGACGGACGCGACGCGAACTACTCGACCGTCACCGACTTCGCCAGGTTGCGCGGCTGGTCAATATTGCAGCCGCGGGCCAGGGCGACGTGATAGGCGAGCAACTGCATGGGGATGATCGCCAGCAACGGCCCCAGCAGCTCCGGCGCCTCAGGCACGTAGAGCACGTGGTCGGCGTGGCGCGCGATGCCGCTATCGCCCGCGGTGGCGACGGCGACCACCGCCGCATCGCGCGCTTTGACCTCCTGCACGTTGCTGATGACCTTGTCGTAGGTACGGCTGGCGAGCGTCATGGCCACCAGCGGCACCGCCGGCTCAAGCAGCGCGATAGGCCCATGCTTCAGCTCGCCGGCTGGGTACGCCTCAGCATGGACATATGAGATCTCCTTCAGCTTGAGTGCCGCCTCCAGCGCGAGCGGGAAGCCGGGACCGCGGCCGATGAACATCGCGCTCTGGCTGGCGGCCAGCAGCTCGGCAACCGCCGCCTCGGCCGTGGCGCCCACCTCAGCCTCGACCGCCTCCAGGGTGCGCGCCATCTGCTCTGGCAGCGCCAGCAATGCGGCCAGCTCCGCCTCCAGCTCGGCGTCTGGCACCTGTCCCCGGTAGCGGCCTAGCCAGAGCGCAAGCTGGTAGAGCACTGTCGTCGTGGTGACGAAGGTCTTGGTGGCGGTGACGCTGATCTCCGGACCGGCTTGCAGGTAGAGCACCGCGTCGCCGACGCGCGTAATGGCGCTGCCGACGATATTCGAGACGGCCACGATCGGCGCACCATGCTCGCGGGCGAGCCGCGCGGCGGCGAGCGTGTCGGCGGTCTCGCCCGATTGGCTGATGGCAATCACCAGCGTATCGGGGCCGACGATCGGGTCGGCGTAGCGGTACTCCGAGGCGACCGCCACCTCGACCGGCAGCCGCGCCCAGCGCTCGATGGCATACTTGCCAAGCAGGCCGGCGTTGACTGAGCTGCCGCAGCCCAAGATCGTGATGCGGCTGACCGTATCGAGCATGCCGCTCGCGGCGAGCCGCTCCATCTCCGTCAGCCGCAACTCGCGGGCGCCGTCGCGCTCGGTTACGCGGCCGAGCAGCGCACGAGTGACGGCGTGGGGCTGCTCGTGGATCTCTTTGACGAAGTAGTGCGGATAGCCGCCCTTCTCCGCCGCCTCGACATCCCACTCGACGTGCATCGCATCACGCGTGACGGGCGCACCCGCCAGGTCGGTGAGCGTGACCGTATCCGGCGTCACCTCGGCGACCTCGCCCTCCTCCAGGACGACGATCTCGCGCGTGTGGCGCAGGATGGCAGGGATGTCGGAGGCGATGAAGTTCTCGCCTTCGCCCAACCCGACGATGAGTGGGCCATTGAGGCGCGCGCCGACTAGCCGCCCCGGATGCGCGCGGCTGACGACGACGATGGCATAGGAGCCGGTGACACGCCGCAGCGCCGCCCGCACGGCGTCACCGAGCGTCGCGCCACCCGCCAGCTCGTCTTCGATCAGGTGGGCGAGCACCTCGGTGTCGGTCTCCGAGCGCAGGGTATGCCCTTTGGCCGCCATTTCGTCGCGCAGCTCGGCGTAGTTCTCGATGATGCCGTTATGCACCACCGTGAGCGCGCCGGAACAGTCGGCATGGGGATGGGCGTTGTCGTCGCTGGGCCGTCCGTGGGTAGCCCAGCGTGTGTGGCCGATGCCCGTCTGGCCGGCTGGCTCGAGCTCAGCCACGGCCAGCACGGACTTCAAGTTATCGAGCTTGCCAGCGGCCTTGTGGACGCGCAGCTCGCCAGATGGTGAGATGACGGCGATGCCGGCGGAGTCGTAGCCGCGATACTCCAGGCGCGTGAGGCCGTCCATCAGGATCGGAGTGGCGTTTTTCGGGCCAACATAGCCCACGATGCCGCACATAGGTGTGCGCATCTCCTCTTCTATGGATCCGCCAGCTAGCCGCGTATTGTCCCGGCAGTCGCCCACCGGATTTGTCCGCGACCTTGGATAGGGCAGTGGCGTCGCCTGCCCTGGGGGCTCCCCGCTGATTGTTCCGAACGGCCCCCACCTCGTCACCTGGGGCCCTCCGCCGTCCCAGGCCATGCGCTAGTACACCGCGACGCGCTACGAGACGATACACGCTACGAACGACTCACCGGCGCGCCCTAGCGCCGGATTTCCAGTGGAACGCGGGACAGCGTCGGCCCACGTGCACCATCCCGCCTAGTGCGGGCAACTTGCGTGCCCCCCAAAGGGGCACGTCCCCATCCTACCGGAGCGCACCCACTCTTGTCAAAGGGTGGGCGTCGCGGTTCGATCACAAACGGGGGGAGGTTGAGTGGAAGCAACAGGACTATGAGCCCGGCATGCTATACTCTGGCGCGTGCGCTCACATGGCGGGGGCTGCCCCCAGCAGCGCAGATTGCGGGTGCAGCGAAGGAGGACCGATGCCGGTGCGGCAGGCGCGGAGTGACGATCACAGTGACGTATGGCTGCGGCCAGGATTGGAGCGGGCGACGGCGCTGGGCGGCGCGCTGCTCGATACTGCGCTCTTCGACGTGGACGGCGTGCTGATCGAGACGCAGCGCTCGTATCGCCTGGCAGTGATCCACGGCTCGGAGCGGCTGGTGCGCGCAGCGGGACTGGAGCCGCCGGACCCGATGGTCAGCCAGGAGGATGTGGCCGCCTTAAAGCTCGCCGGCGGCTTCAACAGCGACTGGGACCTGACGCGCCTCTTCGCCGCGCTCTGGACGGCGCGGCTGCGCGAGTGGCGCGGCGCACCTGAAGCCGAGGCACCCGTCACGCATTGGGCTGCGCAGGCAGCGGAGGCGGCGCGCGAGGGCCGCGGCGGCGTGGCATGGCTGCTGGCGGCACTGCCCGCGACGGCGATCCCCAGCGAGGCCGAGGCGCGCTGGGCGCACGACGAATTCTATTGGGGCGCGGCGCTGGCGCGCGAGCTGTTCGGCCGCGAGCCGGTCTACGGGCCGGAGGCGGCTGGCTTCGTCCACAACGAGGAGCTACTGTTGGACGAGACGCTGCTGCCGGCGCTGGCACAGCAACGCATCGCCAAGCTCGGCCTGATCACCGGGCGCGTGGGGCCGGAGGTGGATTGGGCCGTGCGGGCGCTGGCGGAGCGCTGCGGGCTGGAAGAGAACGATGGCTGGCGCTGGCACGAGAGCGCGCATGGGCGCTCGCCATTCGGCTCTATCGTGCCGGCGACAATCTATGCCAAGCCCAATCCACGCGCGCTGGCGCACGCGCTAGAGGCGCTTGAGGCGCGCGCGGCGGTCTACGTCGGCGACACGGCGGACGACCTCGATCTGGTGCTGCGCTACCGGCGCGAGCTTGCCGCGCAGGAGACAGGAAGCGCTGTGCGGCCGCCGGTGCTGGCGGCGATGGTAGCGATGGGCGCGGCGGCCGAGGCCTATCGTGCGCGCGGTGCCGACCTGATCCTCGCGCGGGTGACACAGCTTCCGGCGGCGCTAGCACGCATCCCCTAGCGGCATCTAGCGGCGTTTCCTCAGCCGATTCCCAGCTTCGCGCGCTATGCTCGTATGCGGGGTGCACCAATGGTGCTGAGTAGTGCCCTATCGAAGGCAACTAGACCAGCCAGATGCCGGCTGCGAGAAATATGGAGCGCGCGGCAGGCGCGCGTGGCTCAGGGGCAAGATCCGGCCCCGGTGACGCAGCATGGGGGAAGGTAAGGGCGGCGATGGCGCAAGGGAGATCGCGCGCGGGATCGGCGGCGCTGTGGGGCGTGGTATGTGGGCTGGTGCTGGCCGCGCTGCTAGTGGTAAGCCGCCTGGCGCTGGCGGGTGCGGCGCTGCGCGGGATGCTCACACCGGGCAGGGCGCTGCTCTCCTCGGTCGTCGCGCTGGCCGTCGTGGCTGCGCTCTACTTCGTGGCCGGCGTCCTTGCGGGGTGCCATGCGCGGGCAATTGAAGCCGGCCTCTTTGCAGGCATGATCGCCGGGCTGATCGTGGGCGTCACGGTGCTGTGGCTCTTTGTGCTGGCCGCCCTGCGCGTGCCGCCAGAAATTGCGGGTGGTCCCCAGCGCGCGGGGATAATGAGTCTGGCCCGCATTGCCATCGCGCGGTCAGGACTCGACATCCTAGTACAGATGGCAGTCGGTGCCGGCCTGGGCGGACTTGGCGGGCTGGTGGGTCGTGGGCGCGGCGGGCGTGGGGCGCAGCAGGCCGGACCTCCCACATCCGCGCCTCCCGCGCCGCCGTATCCGCCCTACACCTCGCCCCCTGGCGCCTCTTCGCCACCCCCATCTCCGGTCTATCCCGCATCCGGGGACTCCACGCCCACTATCCCGTCGCAGCCGTAGAGTGCCAGCATTAATGGGTGAGAGTGCGCTGTCTAGCGGCAGCCGCTCTATTCTTCCTCATCCTGGCTGCACGTCATGATAAAGTCTTTACAGTTGGCGAGCTGTCCATGTATAATAGTGCTATCGTCAGTCGGACTGTGTAGTATGCTCATCGTAGATGGTCAATTTTCACTGGGGTATAGCTGCTAAGCGCCGCGCGTAGGAGCCAGGCGGGTCGGGACGTGGTGCTAGCAGCTAACTGCAAGTCAGCCCCCCACAGGATGGAGAGTGCGCGTGGATACGACCTTAGTGCTGGCGACAATTCTGCTGGCGGGGGTCGCGGTCATCTCCTTCTTTCTTGCGGCGCGCTTCCGCGTAAGCAACCCCGCGGCGTCTTCTGGTGCTATCCACCCAGGTGTGGCTGAACGCTTGCTCTATCCATGGCGCTACTTCGCCCCCCCTACGCGCGTCTGCCCAGTGTGCGGACATGCCAACCCGCCAACGGCAGTCTACTGCAGCAACACCATGCATCCGCCTGACCAGTCGAACCAATTGGCTGTGAGGGGAACATCAGGCGCCTGGCTGCTAAAGGAACGGACTCGGGTCTGGGGAGCGCGCGTCTTGATCGCTTTCATCATGTTGGCGGCGCTCTGGGTAGGTCAGCCGCTCGCGATCTATGCAGTCCTTGTCGTCTCTAGCTTGTGGATCGCGGCGCCCGCGATGACGTGTGCGCGAGCGGGACTCCGTGCCTTTGTGCTGATTGTTGCCCTCGTGGCAACCGCTGTGGGTTTGGCATGCTTCGCCTCATCCCCGAACGTTTCCTCTTGGCTCACCTCCCGCGTCGTCTCAGGGCCTGCCGCTTTGCAGATCGGCTCACTGAACATCGCATTGGGCGGTGGCACAGTGAGCCAGGCAGCGCTTCTCATCACTGGCATATGCCTTGTCGCTGTTCTGATCGGTGTCTTGTTGAGTTTCACTAGCCAGTTGAACCACCGGGCGCCCGATTTTGATGGCCCCGTGACGGTGGCCATCGTTGGCGTGGTACTATCCGCCTGCTTTTTGTATGTAGTGAGCGGCTGGCAGGGGATTTCCGCTTTGGCACAGATGTGTCGGCTGCTCATTGTCGTATCATGCGGTTGGCTCGCCTTGGCGTTTGTAGAGCGCGCAATCGTGCGCGCCCTTCCGCGTGTGAAGAAGCGCACGGCGGGCAACATACTACCGACCATTCCAGGACTTCCTCGGCTCAAGACTCCACCAAGGCCGTTCATCCCGCCGCGCGTGATGAGCAGGGGAGTTAATGCGCTATTCGACCAACTGGCGCGCAACGTGGAGGTCATTGGCATCCAGACAGTCTACGCGGTGCAGGTCACCGTCGTGGGTCTGACAAACGTAGCAGCCGGCCTCGTCAACTTTACGGTGAAGGCCATCTGGACACTGCTTGACCTCCTGTTACAGATCGTGCGCTGGATTGTGGAATTTCTCCGCGCCGCCGCGATCGTGTTCGTCAAGGACCTCATCTATTCGTTTCCTGCGCTCGCGCGATTAGCCACGCTTGGCTTTCGCGTGTCCCTCTACGGACCCGCCCTGGTGCTAGTTGGCTGCGTCTTGGTCGCCGCCAGCGCTGATGCTGGCAGCTTGTACCTTAGCCAAGGACACTTGCCGCTCATCCTGCTCGCGTGCGTGGCATGGGTTGGTGCGGTGGTGTGCTTCGCGCTAGGCGCTGCGCTCTACGTGGATCGCAGTTTGCTGCCCGCCTTCTTTGATCTCCACAACGAGTACATCAGCCAGGGCATCTTGCTGTTCCCGGTCCTCCTGGATATCTATGGGGTCGAGAGGCGGGTGCTTGGCCAGCCCTCGCATTTCGGATTGGTCTCGTGGTTGCTCAATATCTTCCTGTTGGGCACGGTGCTCGTGCAGCTTCTCAGGCGGCTCATACAGCGCGGCACGCCAGTCGTATCCACTCCAGGCAAAGCGAGCCGCCTGCTCTATGCGGTCATGGCGGTGGTGCTAATCGTAGTCGCCGTGTATGGGTTATTAGGAAGCTCCACGCTCTTACCGCCAACCTTTCCCGCTAGTTCGCAGGAGGCGATCCTCTTCTCGCTACACGGCACACCGTCTCCCACGTCAACGACCGTGCCGCCAGGCAGCCGTCTCTATCTCGCAAACTGGTCACTCAGCCTAGACGGTTGGCGGGGCAGCTCGCAGTGGTCAGCGAGCGGAGGGAACCTCCAGAGCACAGGCAAGGCTCGCTGCTGCGCCGCACCCTCAGCCTACATGATATTGGCACCGCTAGACCTCAGCAACACGCCGAACTATGCAGCACAAGCCCGCGTGAAGGTTACGAAGTCTAGTGACACTAAGAACGGCTGCTATTTTGGCGTCCTCGCCCATGCCACCGTACTTGGCGCCGGCTATGCCGGGGGAATAAAAGGAGGCGACTCATCTCATCAGCACCCTGCAGCATACGTTCAGCGCCTCCAGGCGGCTCAAGGGCAGTCTCCCTATCTGAGTCAGTCCCCCTATCAACTGGACTCGACCTGGCACACCTATCAGATCCAAGTACTCGGTCACACGATCAGCCTATTCATAGATGGCCGGCGGCTGGTTCAGGTGACCGATGGCACGTACACTTTCGGGGGAAGGGTTGGATTGATTGACTATGCTTGCCAGCTCACCGTCAGTAGCTTTTCGGTAAGCAGCCTCTGAATACTAGATTCGTCTTGGTCCGTGACGTTTCTTGATGTGCTGGGGCCACCAGGAGAACAGAGTTGCGGAGCGGATGAGCATGGGCTGGCGCTGCAGGGCAATGCAGAGCGCGGCCTGGAGCGTCTTCGAGCGCCTCGATGGTGGCGAAGTGCCGATTGGCCAGTGCGGTATTGGTGAGCGGCCACAGGCGCTTGGCCGGCTGGAGTACAGGGGAGTAGGCGAGTAGGCAGCGGAGGAAGACGTGGTGAGCACCCGGCGCGCGGCTCAGCTCTCGCCGCGCAGGTGCGCGATGTAGCGCTCCGCCGAGCGCTGCACCCCCGCCCGCGCATCGCCGCTCATCTCCGTCCAGCCATCATAGAGATGTGCGAACCTGCGCGTCGCGACGCTCTGGGCGATGTGCCGGACGGTTCGCTCGTCGAGCGGAATCGTGTTCGGGTAGCTGTACATAAACGTGGCCCAGCGCGTATCGGCGACGACTTTGATCGTGTCGCCGGTGAAGAGTGCGCCGGCACCGTCATCCGCCGCGGCCCAGTGTAGCACCGTGCTGCCGGGGAAGTGCCCGCCGCAGCGGATCAGCGTCACGTCGGGCAGCAGCTCGTGCGTCTCGCCGTCCCAGTAGTGGACCGCGTCGTCTGGGCGTATGACCCAGGGACGGTGGTCGGCATGCAGGTAGATGGGCACGCCGCCGAGCGCCTCGCTCCAGTCCACCATGGTCGTGAAGAAATGAGGATGCGAGATGGCAATCGCGCTCACCCCGCCCTTCGCCTGGATCGCCTCGACGGACGCCTGGTCGAAGTACGCGATCAGGTCCCACATGACGTTGCCGTGCGACGTCTCAATCAGATAGGCCCGCTCACCGATGCCCAGCTTCGGCTCGGCGCCAATGGTCATGATGCCTGGCGCGAGCTCCTCTAGACTGATGGCGTGCTTGCCACGCTCGGCCTCCAGAGTCGTCCACTGCTGCCCATGGGGATTCACATATTGGCGGTCGTCCTGGCAGATCGGGCAGCCCGCCGGCGGCGACGCGCTCTCGGGAAACTGGGTGCCGCAGGTCACGCAGATATACTTGGGCATCGTCGCAATTCTCCTCCACTGGATCGCTTGACCTCGCCCGCGCGTCTGGCCACTGCGCATGTTCTACCATATGCTGCGCGGAACCTTCAGAGCTGCCTCAATGCGCCCGTTTCGTAGGGGCGTGCTGCGCACGCCCTTCACGGCGGCCCGGCGCCTTACGCGAACCGCGTGACGAGGAAGGCAAAGGCGGTGCCCAGGACGGTGAAGGCGATGGTGGCGAGCGTGCTCTTCTGGCTGTGCGCCTCCGGCAGAATTTCGCTGGCGCCAATGTAGAGCAGGAAGCCCGCGAAGAAGCCCAGGTAGAGCGGCAGCGCGGAATCGGGGATGGTAAAGAGCAGCGTCGAGAGCGCGCCTAGCACCGGCGCCACGGCGTCCACCAGCAGCAGCGCGAGCGCGCGGCGGTTGGTGTTGTGGTTGACGAGCATCAGCGTGACGGTGTTGAGCCCATCGGAGAAGTCGTGCGCGATGACGGCGATGGCGACGATCACGCCGACGCTCGCGCTGACCTTGAAGCCCAGGCCGATGCCCACGCCGTCCAGGAAACTGTGGCCCGAGAGCGCCAGCGCCGAGAGCACGCCCACACGCGGGTGCTTATGCGCCGCGTAGCTCTCCTCTTGCGCGTGGTGGATGAGCGTCAGCTTTTCGGCGATGTGGAAGGCCAGGAAGCCGATCACCAGCGCGAGCATCGGTCCGGCACTGGAGATGCCCAGCTCGACGACACGCGAGAAGATCTCGGGCAACAGGTCGAAGGCGACCAGCCCCACCAGCACGCCGGCCGTAAAGCCGAGGATCAGGTGCAGGCGGTCGCGGTGGCGCAGTGCGAAGAGGCCGCCAAGCAGCGTGGAGACGAATGTGGCGAGCGAGAGCAGCACGGCTGTCATACGTCTGCTCCTTCCTCTGGCTCGCCGCGGCAGCGCGGGCAGCGGCCGCTGAGCAGCACCTCGTGTCGCTCGATGGCCAGGCCGTCGCGGCGCGCCAGCTCGGCCAGCGCACGCTCCAGCGCCTCGCTCTCGACGTCGAGCGTGGCCCTGCACGAGCGGCAGACGAAGTGATGGTGGTGGCCAGCGTGCGTGCACAGCGCGTACCTCCTTACGCGGCCCTCGCCCGCGCCTGGAGCGGCGGCCAGATCAGCCGGCTCCTCGATCTCGCTGACCAGGCCCAGCTCGGCCAACAGCGCCAGCACGCGATAGGTGGAGGCGGTGGTGGTGCCGGCGCGCGCGGCGACCTCGTGCGCGGCCAGCGGTCCCTCGGCGGCGTACAAGGCGTCTATAATGCGGCGCCTGGGTGCGGTGAGCTTGTGCCCCGCTGCAATCAGACGTTCCAGCATGCGACTCCTCCGTATTGAGACGATTCTCATTGAGAACGTTCTCAATTGTAGCGCGTCCGGGTGTGCGTGGGCAAGAGAGAATAGCTATGCTTAGCATGGGGTGACGCTGCGAAACCGGCGTCTGGAGACAAGAGAGTAGGAGCGGGCAGAATGGCGGCGAACGGCGGCGATGCGGGCAATGGCGCGGGTGGCGCGGGCCAGGGCGCGATCGAGGTGCGGCCGGCGCGCGAAGCCGACCGCGAAGCGGTCATTGCCTTCTGTGCCCACACCTGGGAAGACGGCGACTACATTCCGTATGTCTGGGAGGAGTGGCTGGCGGACACGCAGGGCGCGCTGCTGGTGGCGACGGTGGATGGCGAGCCGGTCGGGTTGGCCCACATGCGCATGCTGGCCGACGACGAAGCCTGGCTGGAGGGCATGCGCGTTGCGCCGCATCTGCGGCGGCACGGGATCGCACGGCGCTTGCAAGCGCCGCTGCTGGCGGCAGCCCGCGAGCGGGGGGCACAGGTGGCGCGGCTGCTCACCGGCGCCACGAACTACGCCTCACAGGAGCTCTCCGCCGGCTTCGGCTTCATCAAGGTGGCGGAGGTGCTGCGCTACGAGGCGGACGCGCTAGAAGATGCCGCCGCGGTGGAGGCGGATCTGGAAGCCGAGCAGGATACTGGGGCAGAGACGGGCGCTGCCGCGGGCGAGGAGGCGGGCGACGCTGCGTTGGATGTGGCGCCGGGCGCGCGGCTGACGATCGCGGGCGCAGAGGACTTCGAGCGCATCTGGGACTGGCTGGAGCATTCCGCGCTGGCGCCGCTCAACGGTGGGCTGGCCTTCGGCGACTGGACGGCGCGGGCGATGACGGAGCCGCTGCTGCACACGGCCTTGGGCGAGGGGCGCGTGTGGCTGCTGGAGGACTGGGGGACGATCCAGGCGTTGGCGGTGCTGGAGGAGCGCGCCAGCGACGAGCCGGGCGTGCGCGGCCACCTGCACATCCGCTACATGGACGGCGCGTCGGAGGGCATCGGGCGGCTGGCGCTGGTGCTGCGCGAAGAGGCGGGGCTGCGCGGGCTGGGATCGGTGGTCATCTGGCTGCCGGACCTGCTGATCCTGCGCGACGCGATGGCCGGGGCCGGCTACAACAGCAGCGAGGGTCCGCTGTGGGTCTACGCGCGCGAGCTGTGAGGACGGATAGCACATGATGGGAGGAAGAGCGCATGAATGGCAGACTCTCCCACTGAGGTCGAGAAAAGACCCGTGTGAGCGTACAATGTACCCCAAGGAGCGCCGTCTCAAGAGCAATGGGAGTATGGGTGCGTGAGTGACGCGAAGAAACAGCCGTTGACCGCCGCCGAGAAGCGGGAGCGGGCCAAAGCCCGCCGAGCGGAGCGGAAGGCGCAACGGCGAGCGACGGAAGATGCCTGGAAAGCCCAGGTGGCCGCCCATTTCGGATACCTCGAGACTACCTACGGCTTTCATGGCGCGGCGGCGGACGCCTCCAGCGTATGGGAAACGTACGTGCGCTACGAATCCTCGCTGCTCGCCATCACTGTGACACGCAGTGTGGAGTTCGACCGTGTGGAGGTGTGGCTAATCCGCTTGGTAGACGGATGTGTTCCTGAGTACCCCATCTTCATCAATCCCGATACGCCCATCAACTACGTCATCCTCGATAAAGTGCTGATGGAGCGGGCACCACAAGAAGCGGTGAGACTGCGGGACCTCAAAGGGCTCAGCGCCGAGCAGGTGGAGGCGAGCCTCGTTTTCCTCGCTCAGGCGTTGCGCACCTACTGCGACGATGCGCTGCGGGGCGACTTTGCCATCTTCGACGTGGTGGCAGCGCGGATGCATCAGCAGGCGCGGGAGCATCCGCAGGAGATTCGCGTCGTGTTGCCGGAGACGGCGACGGCCGCGGAAGAACGTGAGTTGGTGGAGCGGGTGCGGAAGGCCAATCCCCAGCAGCCGGTCACGGTCTCGCGCTACAGCACACAGGTGCGTGTAAAGCGTGGGAAGCGGCAGCAGGCGACGGATGCACAGGGGCCAGAGCCTACCGATCAGCAGCGCCCTGGTCCCTTGTGACATGTCGCGGCTCGCGAGGCGGCAGCAACCCGCCCCTACGAATTCGCGATGCGGCGGCTACTCGGCGGGTGGAAGCTGGTAGACCTCCGAATACTTGGCGTTGAGGTAGTCGGCGAAGTACGCCGTGGTCGGCGGCTCGCCAGTGACGCGGGCGATCAGGTCGTCGGGCAGGTAGGTGCTGCCGTACTCGTAGAGGTTCTCGCGCAGCCACTGCCAGGCGAAGTTGGTATCACCCTGCGCCAGCCGCTCGTCGAAGTCGGGGAAGG
>DASUBU010000214.1:0-3541 GCA_035763125.1 Ktedonobacterales bacterium | reverse complement strand
CCGTTCAGCGTCTTCATGGGCGTGGAGCTGCTTGACTTCGCTCAGGGCCGTGTGGAGATGGCGCTGCCGCTGCGGCCCGAGTTCGGCCAGCAGTTCGGTTTCATCCACGGCGGCGTCATCAGCTTTCTGGCGGATAACGCGCTCACCTATGCCGGCGGCTCCGTCCTGGGTCCCGAGGTGCTCACCGCCGAGTACAAGATCAACTACGTGAAGCCGGGGCAAGGCGACAGGCTGATCGCGCGCGGCAGCGTTGTGGCGACGAGCAGCCGGCAGGCGGTCTGCCGTACTGATATCTTCGCCGTGCGCGACGGACGGGAGTATCTGTGCGCCACGGCGCAAGGGACCATCGTGAGGCGCCCAGAGCGCGACTAGGCACGAGTAGGCGAGGCGAGGCTGCGAGCGGCTAGCGTTGATGCGCGAGACAGACGTACCCACAGTCCAGAGGACGGAGGAGCCGAACATGCCAGAGGCAGTGATTGTGAGCGCGGTCCGCACGCCGATCGGGCGCGCGGGCAAGGGCACGCTGAAGAGCGTGCGTGCGGATGACCTCGCGGCGGTGGCCGTGCGCGGGGCGGTCGAGCGCGTGCCGGGATTCGATCCGTCGCTGCTGGAGGACGTGATCATCGGCTGCGCGTTCCCTGAGGGCGAGCAGGGCATGAACCTGGCGCGGCTGGTGACGGGGCTGGCCGGCCTGCCAGTGGACGCCGGCGGCACGACCGTCAATCGCTTCTGCGCGAGCAGCCTGCAAGCCTTTAACATGGCGGCCCAGGCGCTGATGCTGGGGCAGGGCGATGCCTTCATCGCCGGCGGCGTGGAGAGCATGTCGCGGGTGCCGATGGGCGGCTTCAATCCGAGCTTCAACCCCAAGCTGGCCAACAATCCTGAGGGTATCGAGATGTGCGGCCTGCCGGGCACGATGACCACCACCTGGGGTCAGGCCTATATTCCGATGGGCCTGACGGCCGAGAATCTCGCCAAGCAGTACAGCGTCAGCCGCGAGGAGCAGGATCGCTTCGCGCTGCGCAGCCATCAGAAGGCCATCGCGGCGATTGAAAGCGGCATCTTCGCGCGCGAGATTGTCCCGGTGCCGCTGCCCGACGGCGGCACGTTCACCACCGACGAAGGTCCGCGTCGCGACACCTCATTGGAGAAGCTGGCGGCATTGGAGCCGGCGTTCGTGGCGGGCGGGACGGTCACCGCCGGCAACAGCAGCCCGCTCAACGACGGCGCATCGGCATCGGTGCTGATGTCGGCCGAGAAGGCCAGAGAGCTGGGCATTCCGGCCAAGGCGCGCGTGCTCTCGATGGCGGTGGCCGGCGTCGCGCCGGAGGTGATGGGCATCGGGCCGGTCAAAGCGGTCAAGAAGGCGCTCGCGCGGGCCGGCTTGCAGCTCTCCGACATTGACGTGATCGAGCTGAACGAGGCGTTCGCCGCGCAGTCACTGGCGGTGATTCGCGAGCTGGGCATTGACGAGGGCAAGCTGAATCCGCATGGCGGCGCCATCGCGCTGGGCCATCCGCTCGGCTGCTCGGGCGCGCGGCTGATCGCCACGCTGGTCAACGATCTGGAGACGGTCGGCGGGCGACTGGGCATGGCTACGCTCTGCGTCGGCGGCGGCCAGGGTGTCGCGACGATCGTCGAGCGGCTGGCATAGGGGGCTCAGCATGGCATACGAGATCAAGCGCGCGGCGGTGATCGGCGCCGGCATCATGGGGGCGGGGATCGCGGCGTTGCTCGCCAACGTCGGCATTCCCGTCACCCTGCTGGACGTGGTGCCCGCCGACGCCAAGGACAGCACCGACCGCGCGGCGCGCAATCGCGTCACGCAGGCCGGCCTGGAGCGCGCCATCAAGGCTAAGCCTGCCTCGGCCTTCTTCACGCCCAGGAATGTCGAGCTGGTCACGGTCGGCAACATCGAGGACGATCTGGCGCGCGTGGGCGAGGCGGATTGGATCGTGGAGGCGGTCTTCGAGCAGCTCGACGTCAAGCGCGACCTGTATGCGCGCATCGAGCCGCTGCGCCGTCCCGGCAGCATCATCTCGTCCAATACGTCGGGCCTGCCGGCGGCGATGCTGCTGGAGGGCCGCAAAGAAGACTTCCGCCGGCACTTCCTGGTGACGCATTTCTTCAATCCGGTGCGCTTCCTCAAGCTGCTGGAAGTGGTCGCAGGGCCGGACACCGATCCTGAGCTGATGCGCTGCATGCGCGAGTTCGGCACCGAGCGGCTGGGCAAAGGCGTGGTTGACTGCAAGGACCGGCCGAACTTCATCGGCAATCGGCTGGGCATCTACGGCCTGATGGCGACGCTCAAGCGCATGCTGGACGAGGGCTATCGCGTCGAGGAGGTGGACGCCATCTTCGGGCCAGTGATGGGCCGGCCGAAGTCCGCCGCGTTCCGCACGCTGGATCTGGCCGGCATCGACACGACGCTGCACGTCGCCGACAACCTCTACGCCAACCTGCCCGACGACCCACAGCGCGCGCTCTTCCAGATGCCGCCGTTCGTGCGCGAGATGGTGGCGCGTGGCTGGACCGGCGACAAGGGCGGCCAGGGCTTCTATAAGCGGCTCAAGGGCGAGGGTGGCGGCAAGCGCGAGATCCTGGCGATTGACCCCGCGACGCTGGAGTACCGCGCGCAGGCGCCGGTGAGCTTTCCCTCGCTGGAGGCGGCCAAGCAGAACCCGGACGTGTTCGAGCGCATCAAGACGGTGATCAACGGCGACGACCGCGCCGCAAAGCTGGCCTGGGAGCTGACCGCCGATGCGCTGCTCTACACGGCGACGGTGGCCGAGGAGATCGCCGGCGACATCGTCAACATAGACAACGCGATGCGCTGGGGCTTCAACTGGGAGGTCGGTCCCTTCGAGACGTGGGACGCGCTGGGCGTGACGGCGCTGGTCGAGCGCATGCGTGCCGAGGGGCGGCAGATGCCGCCGCTGGTCGAGCGCGTGCTGGCGGCCGGCGGCAGCTTCTATAGGGACACACCTGAGGGGCGGCGTTACTTCGACTTCGCCAGCGGCGACTACCTACCGGTGCCGGCGTCTGTGCCGAGGCCCAAAGTGGCTGACTTCAAGAAGTCAGGTGGGGTGGTCAAGGAGAACGGCAGCGCCTCGCTGGTGGATCTGGGCGACGGCGTGCTGGGCCTCGAGTTCCACACCAAGATGAACTCGATTGACGACGAGCTGATCGCCATGCTGCATGCGGGCCTGGACGAGGCGCAGGCCAACTGGCGCGCGCTGGTGCTCGCCAACGACGCGCCCGATTTCTCGGCCGGTGCCAACGTCTTCACCGTGCTGTACGGTGCCCGGATGGATGCGTGGGACGAGATCGCCAAGGGCATCAACGGCTTGCAGCAGGCGCACCTGCGGCTGAAGTACAGCTCGGTGCCGACGGTGGTCGCGCCCACGGGTCGCACACTGGGTGGCGGGGCAGAGATCGTCCTGCACGGCCAGCACGTGCGCGCGGCGGCCGAGACGTATCTCGGACTGGTCGAGGTGGGGCTGGGGCTGCTGCCGGCCGGCGGCGGTCTCAAGGAGATGCT
>DASUBU010000213.1:0-7889 GCA_035763125.1 Ktedonobacterales bacterium | reverse complement strand
AGGTGGAGAGCGACATGTGCCAGCGGTGCCAGAACTCGGCGGGACTGGCGGACTGGTAGGGGCGCTGGAAGTTCTCGGGCACACTGAAACCCAACAGTTGCGCGCTGCCGCGGCCGATGTCGGTGTAGCCGGAGAAGTCGCCGTAGATTTGGGCGGCGAAGGCAAGCACCGCCGCCCACGCCGAGAGCGGACCGAGCTGGCCAGGATGCGCGAAGGCCGTCGCGACAAAGGGAGCGAGGCTATCGGCCAGCAGGATCTTCTTCAACAGGCCGCGCAAAATCAGCCAGACCGCGGCATCAATATGCACAGCGCGCAGCGGCGTCGGATGCGCAATCTGCTTCATGAAGTCGGGGAAGCGCTTGATGGGGCCGGCGATCTGGGTAGGGAAGAAAGCCGCGAAGAGCGCGAAGTCCACCGGCGACTTGATCGGTTCGCGGCCCTTGTAGACCTCGACAGCGTAGTGGATGAACTCGAACGTGAAGAACGAGATGCCCAGCGGCAGAATGATACCCAGCGTGATGGGATCCTGAAAGATCGGACTAAGCAGCGGCAGATGAGCCAAAAGGGGCCTGACTGTATTCAAGAGCAGCTGACTGTACTTGAAGTAGGCCAGGCCGCCCAGGTTGCCAGCCACCGTCAGCCACAGCGCAGCCACGCGGCTATGCCCAGATGCACGCGCAACCCAGCGCCCCATCGCGTAGTTGAACGCGGTCAATCCCACGATCAACGGGAGATACTGCGGGATGGCCGAGGCGTAGAAGTAGTAGCTGGCGAGCAGCAAGAAAGGACGCCGGAGGCGCTGCGGCAGGCTCCAGTGCAGAGCGAAGACCACCAGGAAGAAGATGCCGTACTGGCCGGTGTTGAAGAGCACGTCATCTCCGCTGAGAACACGCCGCGCGGGCCGTTTCCTCGCGTCGGCACTACCCACAATGCCGGCTGGCCCGTGGCACACAAGCCGAGATTGTAGCACACGCACGCCGTATGCCAGCCTCTGTGCCCCCACTCGTACGTCTGCGTGGCGCATCTGTGTTACCATGCGAGGGCGCGACACCTCGTGCGCGGAGAGCAGAACTGGGGGTCAGCCTGGCCCACAATCGGGTGGCAAGTTGGCTGCTGGGACAGCTCAACCGTCTTGAACTTGCGAGGACGGCACGAGCGAACGGTATCTGAAGGCGCGGCACGTATCTTGATGCACCGCGAGAGGCGCGGCAGAGCGCGGCGGAGGTGTGGCGGTGATGTCGGAAGAACAGCAGACGGTGCAAGCCACGACTTTGAATATGGCCTATGACCCCGACGACCAGGAAGAGCTGATCCACGAGAGTCTGCCCAGAGCGCGCGGCTCGCGGCGCCTGCTGGCGGGTCCGCGCAGGCTCGCGCGGGCGGTCGGCCGCGCACCCCGCCGCCGGATGGCGCTGACGCTTATCCTGCTGGTCGTGGTCCTGATCGCTGGCGCGACCGTCGCGCTGGTCCGGTACTTCACGCCCGCGCCAGTGTATGCCCGCGTGACACAGGGCAATCTGACGCTCAGCTTCCCCACCAGCGGTACGCTGCAAAGCGCTGTCTACGGCACCAACTTCGCTGGCAGCGGGCGGGTCTCCGAGGTTGACGTGCAGGTGGGTGACAGCGTGACAACCGGCCAAACACTCGCCAAGCTGGACACCACACAGCTCAAGGACGCTGTGAACGAGGCGCAAGCCACCTTGCAGGCCGCGCAGACCAAGGAGAACGATGCCAACGCCAACCTCAACAAGATTGAGGCGCAGACCGCGGCTGACCTGGCCGCCGCCTACGACCAAGAACAGGTGACCATCAAGAATTGTCACTCCGGCGACACGCTCTGTGTACAGCATGCAAAGGACGTCTATGCGGCAGCGCAGGCGGCGGCCGACAATCAGAACGCTGCGGCGCAGTCGGCGGTGAATGCGGCGCAGTCAGCGGTCGCAGTGTCGCAAGCCCAATTGCAGACGGCGCAGGATAATCTCGCCGGCGCCGTCTTGACAGCACCCCACAGCGGCACGATCGCGGCGATCAACGGCAGCGTGGGCAGCGTCGCCGGCAAGAGCGACACGCCGTTCATCCAGATTGCCGACCTAGGCTCGTTGCAGGTGGCGGTGCTGGTGAGCGTGGTGAAGGTGGGCGGAGTGACGAAGGGCGAGGACGCGCAGATCAGTGTGCCGGCCTCCGGCAAGCGCACTTACCACGGCTCGGTGGAGAGCCTCAATCCCATCGGCCAGTTGGTGGGCGGCACGCTGATGTATCCCGTGTTGATTGATGTGGATATGAACACTGCCAGCGGCGCGAACCTGCTGCCAGGAATGTCTGCCAAGGCGACGGTGATCGTGACGCAGCGCTTCGGCGTGACGCTAGTTCCGGCCAGCGCCGTGGCTTTCGCGCAGGCGGCCGGCGACCCGAAGCACGGCGGCTTCCTCACCAAGAAGCAGGTGACCACGGCGCTCGGCAAGTCGCGCGATCTGGTGACGCAGCTGCAGCAAGAGGGTGGCGATGGAGCACTGGATACGCCAACGCCCTCCTACGTCCTGACCTTTGCCAACGACAAGTGGACGGCGGTGCCGGTGGTGCTGGGGCTGACCGATGGCAAGGTCTACGAGGTGCTCAAAGGGCTGACCGTTGGCCAGCGGATCGTCTCCGGCCAGACGAACAGCCCGGTGCACGTCCCCACGCCGACGCCCGCCGTCACGCAATAACATCGAGCTATGAGCATAGGTGCACTAAGATCGGCCTCGACCACCGCTAGAGGCGATCGTCAGCCGTCTCGGCCGTGCTCCACCAGCGCGGGCAGCTCGCCGCGCCGGAGCAGCCACGCGCGCACTGCAGGGGCGGCGTCGGAAGCTAGCAACGCCGTGGTGGGCGTCAGCCGGCGCTCGAGCCAGGCCGTCGCGGACGGCTCGGCCAGCAGCGCGTCGAGCAGATCCGGCGCGCGCACCTCCAGCACGGTCGCGTCAAGTGTCAGCCGCAGTCGCTCGGCGTGGCGGCTCCAGTCGTCGAACGTAGCGCGCACGTTCTGAGGCAGCGGCGTCCCAGTGAGCGATTCCAGACGTGCGGCAAGCGTCTCGGCAGAGAGACCATCCGCGTGGCCGCGCGTGAACCCAACGCGCGAAAGCCGGTAGCGCGCGGTCTGGTCGAGTGCTTCGAGCTCCGCGCAGCCATCCAGCAGCAGCAGCGCCGGAGCGGCCAGCGGCGGATAGGCGATCACCGTCAGGTTCGGCAGCACGGCGATGGAGCCGCGCGGCTCGCTCACAGTGTCCGGCGGTGCCCGCGGATCCAGCGCCTGGGCGGCGGTCGTGACCGTTGCGTGCGCCGCCGCCGCCTCGTCGCATGCCACGAAGCCGAGCCAGCGCAGCGGGCCGAGCAGTGCCGCTCGCTGGGTCCCGGCCTCGCCCGCACGGTCGAGGGGCTGGCGGGCCGCGCCGGGGCGCGCCCTGGCGCGAGATGGGCGGGCTGCGGTTGGTGCGAGCGGCTCCGGCGGGAGGGGCAGTGTGCCGCCTGGCGATAGCTCGGTCAGCGAATCGAGCAGACGACGGCGGACAAGGGCGATGCGCGGCGGCGCGGGCACCAGCGGGCGCAGCGGGAGCACGCGCGGGTCAGGACGATCGGGCCACCAGCCGCCGGCCACCCACAACCGCGCGCAGATGCGCAGCCGCTCGGCAAGCGGATGACCGAGATAGCGCTCGATCTCGGCGCGTGGCGCTGCAACCAGGCATTCACCCTCGCCGCGTCGCAGCAGGCCGAGGCGTTCCAGCAGGCGGCGGAGGAAGAACAGACGCTCGTCCTCCAGCTCGGTGGCGGGGCTTTCAGGTGGCTGGCCAGCCGCGGCGGCTAGGCTGGGGTAGATGCGTCGCAGCGCCTGGCGTGTCAGATAGCCGCGGCTGGTAAGTGGCAGACCGGCAGGAACCGACTGGACAGCTCGCCAGTAGAGGTAGAGGTCGCGCTGGAGGGCGGCTGCGACCCGCGCCGGCTCGTCCGCGGCTGACTGGACGGCTGCGGGCCGCTTACTGTCGTCGAGATGCGCCATCGCCGCCTCCTTCGCCGCCCCTCAGAGCGGGTAGCCGCGCTTGGCGAGCGCCGCGCCCAGCGCGGGCGCGTCGGCCAGTGGGATCAGCGCGATCGCGGGCGCCAGGCGCCGGCAGCGTTCCGAGAGGGCGGGCAGCACCGCCAGTGCCTCGACCAGCGCCGGCTCGTCGCGTGCTTCGAGCAGCGCCCAGCCACGCTCGATGCGGCTCGCGCCATACTCCGCGCGCCACGCCTCCAGACGGGGAGCCAGTGCAGCCGCGGTGCGCGTCCCGTGGCGGGCGTCCAGCGCGCGAAGCTGCGCCAGCAGCGGCTCGGGCGAGAGGTCGCGGTCGAAGGCGACACACGCCAACCCGGCGCTCGGCGCATAGACCAGTCGTCCTCCGGCAAGCGCAGTGACGTGTGCCCAACCATCGAGGGCGTCCAACAGGGCGGGGCCGGCGGCGAGTGGCTGGACCGCCAGGGCTCCCTCGCGCGTGGGCAGCACGGGCGCGCTCGCGTCGGCAGCGGCAAGCGTGGCGGTCACGTCGGCCGGCGGGGTCTCGCCCAGGCCGAGCAGGTAGCGGCCCAGGGCTGTGACGCGGACGGCGTAGAGCGGCCCATCACGCGTGTAGGCGCAGTCGAGCATTCCCCACCAGACGAGCGGCCCCTCGCAGAATGTGCGGATGAACGCGCCCTCGGCGACAAGCCACTCCTCGTGGACACTGGCGCGCATCGGGCGCGCATCGCGGGGCGTCCGCAGCCACCATGCGGGCGCGGCATGTGCGGATTGACGGCCGCGCAGAAAGAGCGGATAGACCCGCCAGACCAGATCGAGCAGATCGGCGAGCCGGTACCACGCGCCAGGCTCGGCGGAGGCGCAGAGCGACAGCAGAAATGCCCGCGCGGCAAGCGCCTCCGCCGCTAGCGCGGCGGGACGCAGGGCCGGATGGTGCGCGTCGAATGCGACTACCACTGGCGAGCCCGGCAGCGCCAGATCAGCTAGCTCGGCAGGCTGCTCGGCGGCTCGCCAGAGCCGGAAAGCCGCGCGCAGAACCCGCGGACGCTCCTCCGCTGGCACGCGCACCAGATCCAGCAGCGGGTATTCGCCTGTGCCGTCACGCGACCACAGGAGCACCCGCCGCGCGAGCTGTGCCAGTCCAGATGGCACGCCGAGGCCCCGCGCCAGCTCCGTCAAAGCTCGCGGAGGCAGATCGCCCGCCACGAGGGGGAACGGAGCGCGCCCAACCCCCGCAGCGGTCGCTCCAGTGCTGGTGTGGGAGGAAGTGGAGGCAGCGGACGGTGATGGGATCAGGGGATTGTACGGGGAAGGGGCGTGTGGCAGCAGCGCGAGCGCGAGCGCGAGCCGGCGCGGTGTGGCGTGCAGCACGCGCGCCGTGCGGAGGGCGGCGGCATTCGTATTCGTGCTAGTGACGAGAGCGCCAGAGACCGTGGGGGGTGGGTCGAGAAGGGGCGGACCATACTCGGCCCGCGTGGCAGCCGGGGCAATCGAGAGCGCGGACGCCAGCGCCCCGCGCAGCTCGGCGGGGATGCGCCAGCCGGCAACTGCTCGCCAGGAACGCCCAGCGTGCCCACCGTCGCCATCGGCGTCGCTCCTGCCGACCGCCGGGGCGGCAAAGACGAGGCCGTGGCGGGCTAGCACCGCGATTTCGGCGCGCAGCGCGCCAGGGGCACGGCCGCTGCGGGCAGCCATCGCGTCTAGGTCCGCGGCGGTAATCGCGCCGCCCAGCAGCGCCAGATCGGCGAGCAGACCGCGGGCGGCAGAGTCGAGCCGCGCGAGCAGTTGTGCCACGATGGCCCATGACTGTAAGGCGGCGGCGACCTGCTCGCGGGCCTCATGCTCCGGTGGCGGGGGATCGGCCTGCAACACCCGGCGAGCGATCCCAGCAAGCTCGGTAGCCGGCAGGCGGGCTAGCTCGTCGGCGAGGGCGGGAGCGCTGCGTGGCCGGCCAGGCGGCCGCAGCAAGCGCGGCTGAGTCATCTGTGTCGGGCTGGACGCAGGAGCAGCGTGCGGCGCTTCCGCCTGCCCACCGCGCATCGGCAGTGTCTCTGCCGCCGCGACCTCGAGACGGGGCGCAAGCGAGGCTGGGGCGGCGAATTCGGCGGGCTGGCGCAGCCAGACGCTGAGCAGTGCGGCGACATGCGCGCAGCCCAGTGTGGGCATGGCGCCGCCGGACAGATCGCCGGGAGCATCGGGGCCACTAGCCGGCGCGTCGAGGGCATGGCCGTTGCAGCCCCAACGTACAGTCTCGCCAGAGAAATCGGCCCAGACGGCCGCCAGGATGCCATCCTGAGTGACCGTCGCGCTAAGCCGGCCCTGCTCGCGCCGCGCGTGCGTGATCGCATGACGCGCCGCCAGCTCGATACCCTGCGCCGCCGCCTCGAGTCCACACAGGCGCACCACGTCGGCCTCGCGCAGCCGGACGAGCAATGGGGGCGGTGACTGGCTCATGGCGGTGGCGCCTCCGCGGCGCGCCGGATCAAGGCCCGGCTGGTCTTGAAAATGCGCTAGTCCTCGTCTTCGAGATCGTCCTCGAAGCCTTCTTCCGCGTCGTCCCAGAACTCTTCGTCGTCATCGTCTTCATCATCGTCGAATTCGTCGTCAAACTCGTCGCCATCGTCCAGGTCGTCGAGGTTGAGGTTATCCTCGGTCTTGCCTGGGCCCATCGCCAGGGCGAATGGGCCGCAGGGATGCGCTTGCGAGTCGCTGCTGATGCTGTGCATGAGAGTGCATGCCTCCATGGGGGAGCAAGGCCCACGTATCGAATGTGCCGTACCGTGCCGGGGCGGGTGTGTCCCGCGCACGCGCGGCACACGCGCCGGTATTGTCGCAACTCATATGCGGGGCGTCAAGCCAGCGAGCGCGAGGCCGCCGAACGGGCTAGAAGCCGCCCGGCCGCGTATGCGCTCGGCGCACGGATCGGGCGTTGGGCGTGTGGCAGCGCGGACAGCGATCCTGGATCGGCAGCAGGCTCAGACGGCAATTGGGGCATTCCTGCGTGATCGAGGTGCGGCAATGCTGGCAGTAGACGGCATCCGGCGCGGTGAGCCGCCCGCAGGTCTGGCAGACGTGCAGCAGGGTGGCGGGACCCGCGGTAGCGCGCGCCGCCTCGCCGGAGGCGATGTCGCGCCGGTAGGGATCGCCATCGCCCGCGCCCGCGCCGGACTGGAGGGGGCCATATGGCGCGGGGTAGCCAGTAGAGTGCGGTGAGCCGCCACCATCCGCTGGTGACGGTGAAGGGAGCGACGTGGCATCAGACCAGTAGAAGCCTGGGCTGGACTGACCCTGGGCACTGCCAGCGCCACGCCACGCAGCCAGGCTTGCGGCGGGCGATCCTTCGCTCCACGCGCCGAACGGCGTCTCGCTGCTCTGGCCATTGCCGTTGCCAGCTAGGGGGGGCGGCACGCCGAAGCCGGCGCTGCTGCTCGCCGCTGATGCGAATGGGACGGCGGCTATGGGCGGCACGGATGCGGGGGCCGACGCGGTTGACGTGGGGGGCACATATCTGGGCGTCGGGGCGGTAGGAGGCCGCGGCACGGCGGCATGATCGTCGAGGAAGCGGATCGTGATGCCGGGGGCAAGCATGATGGAGTCGCCGCTCTGCAGGGCATGCTCCTGGATGCGGCGAGAGTCGAACAGCAGACCGTTGGTGCTGTGTAGATCGGCGATCCACCACCGGCCGGCGATGCGCCGCAGCTCAGCGTGCTGCCGCGAGATCTGAGAGTAGGCCAGCACAATGTCGTTGTACGAGAGGCGGCCGATGCTCAGCCGGTCGCGTTCGAGGGGAAGGCGGCGGCTGCCGTCAGGAGTTTCAACTTCCAGAAAGGCCATTCTGGATCACCGCCCCTCACGAGCACAT
>DASUBU010000212.1:0-5549 GCA_035763125.1 Ktedonobacterales bacterium | reverse complement strand
CTTGTGGAAGAGATCTACCGCGACGAGGCCCACCCCGCCCGTCAACACCTGCGCGCCGAAGGCGTTCATGGTGAAGTCGAAGTGCCGCATGCCGCCGACGAGCTGCCCCTCGCGGAAGGCGCCGTAGTACGCGATAGTGCGGTCGTCGCGCTGGACTCGCCAGCGCTCGAGCACCTGCGCGCGGGCCTCGGCTGTGTGTAGGGCGAGATCAGGATAGGCATCGTTGGCGACGGTAAGGAAGGCATCGAGCTCAGCTTCGGCGAGCGGGCGAATCTCGGTCATCGGGTGCAGGGGTCCTTTCTGTATGGGTGAGGGGTGTGCGAAGAGCATACCGCGCTGCCTCATCCATTGGACACGCGCACTGACACAAGCCCGGCCAGGTTCCAACTCCTGCTTTCACCGATGAGCGAGGGTAGGTCTGAGGGAGGCGCCCACGACTGCATTCCTGCGCAGGCGGGCAGAAACGGCGACGGCACGGCCCTTCCGACTGGCAGCGCCACACCTTTGGCCTAAAGCCAGCGGCGAATCCCGCCGTGCGCACAGTATGGCGTGCCGCCAGCCGAACCTGGCATCACTGCCACATGCGGTGAGCAGTCAGATAGAAGCCGGCGGAATCACGGGCAAGCACGCCCGCCGCGACCAGCGGCAGGAGCTCGGTGAAGACCTCGCCGGGCATCAGGCCAAGCTCGGCGGCCAAGTCGAGCCAGGTGCGGCCGGCGTGCAGGCCGTCGAGCAGACGCAGGCGCAGCGGCGTGAGCAGGGCGTCAGGGAAGGCGACGCCGGATGGACGAGGTGGACCGGAGGAAGCCGAGGGAGCGGGAATGGACGGCATGGGGCGCTCCTTGGGATGGTCATGGCGGGCCGGGACCCGTTCGCATGGGAGCACATACGCATTAGGCGAGGAAAGAGCGCGCGTGCAAACACGTATAAATGCAGCGGGCGGCGCATCCGGCGAAGGAGTACACCGCCCCTGATGGTGCGACTGGGATCACACCGCCTGCTAGCGGAGATCGTTCAGCCGCCGCTCGGCCTCGTCGAGCGAGATCGCCCCAGAGCTGAGCTGCTCCAGGATCGCGCGGCGCTGGGCCTCGACATCGGCGCTCGCACCGGGTGCCGCACCAGCCGCGGCCGCGTCGCCGTCGTCGTCGTATTCGATCTTCACGCGCTGTGCGCCGGAGGGCCGCTGGCCGCCCTGCTGCGCGCCGCCGGAGGAGCGTCCCTCCCAGCCGCGCCGCGTCTGGTTGAACGCGTCTTCCAGGTCGCCAACAGCCTTTTCGACGGCCTGGCGCACCTCGCGGCCGACGGATTCCCAATCGGTCTCGCGCAGGCGCCGGGCAGCGCGCTCGGCGTACTCCTGCGCCTGGTCGGCGGCCTTGCGCGCGGTTTGCTCGGCCTTGCCGCGCAGATCGCTGAGCTTCTCCTCGTACTCGCCGTAGACGCGGGCGCCGCGGCCACGCTCCCACTCGACGCCGAAGTCGCGCGAGGCGGGGCCGAAGCCGTCAGCATCCTCCGTCTCGCCGAAGGGGCCCTGGAAATGAACGTGCGCGCGACCCGGGCCGCGGTCAAGCCGGACGCGGAAGCGCCGGCCGCCGAAATTGCCCTCCCAGGTCTTGCTGTCGTTGTCGTCCGTCTGCGTCTGCGTCTGGTCTTTGGTCTCGTTGCCAACGTACTCGTCGCCCATGATGTGCTCCTCCTCGAAGCGGTCTGTCGCGGCGATGCTGATGTCGCCACCACTACGCAGCGTGACGCTCGCGTCACCGCGGCCGATCACGCCTACCAGATTGCGCCGCCGCCCTCGCTCGACCGAGAGTGGCAGCCGGGTCCGAATCTCTCCGCCGTTGGTCTGCGCGACGAAGCGGGCGTTCACCTCGCCGCGAACGCGCAGCTCGATGTCGCCACCCGCGCGCACGCTATACTCCGCGCCCGGCCGCAGCGGCGTATCTAGCCGGGCATCGCCGCCCACACGGCTGACATGGACGCCGGCCAGCGCGTGCTCGATCAGCAGATCGCCACCCGCGATGCCGATCCGAATCGGCGCGGTGGCCTGGCGGATGACGACATCGCCGCCGACGCTGTGGGCCTCGATGGGTCCGGCGACATCGTCAACGTGCAGATCGCCACCCGCCGCCGCCAGCGTCACCCCGGTGGTGGCCGCGAGCATCACGTCACCGCCGACCGCGGTCACACGGAGGCTGACGGTGGTGCGCGCGGCGTGCAGATCGCCGCCGACTGTGCCGACCAGGCTGGCGTCGCCACAGCGGTCCAGCACGACATCGCCGCCGATGGCCTCGCGCAGCTCGATGCCAGGCAGATTGCGCGCCTGCAGATCGCCGGAGACGTGGCCGATCAGCGGGGGCTCGTCGTAGTCTTCGATACGCAGGTCAGCATTGACGTGGCGCACCCGGAGCTGGCCGCCCTTCTCGGCTTCCAGATCGCCGCCGACCTGCACCAGCTCGCAGACCGCTACGTCGAGAATCTCGGCGTCGCCCGCCACGCGCTGCGCCGAGAAGACGCCGTCGAGGTGGGTAACGGCGAGATCGCCGTAGACTTGGCGCACGGTGACACGCGTGCCGTCTGGGACACGCAGCTCCGCGTCGTCGGGCAACCGCGAAAAGCGTAGAGTCCCGTTCTCGCGCGTGGTGAGGGGGCCGGCGATATCCTCGCCGTCCACCGTCAGCAGAAGCTGCGGGGCGCCGCCCAGCACGCGGAAGTCACCTTCGACGAGATCAATCTCGATATCGGGGCCGGTCAGGCCGCGCGCCTCAGGAAACGGAGACTGCTCCGGTGCGACAGGTGGCACCGGCGGCTCCGGCCTGTCAGCGGCAAAGGCCGCTTCCGGCGGCATTGGCGGCTCCGGCGCGGTCGGCGGCTGTGGAGGGGCAGGCGGTTGCGGAAGCGTCCGCTCGTCGCCGTCGTTGGGTTCCATACTCATACGCCTTTCCGAATCCGTTGGGAATACGCACCGTGGGCCGCAGCGTTGCGCACCAGCCGTGGCGCATTTTCACGGCGTGCGCCGGGGCTACTCCGCCAGCCAGGTGAGCGTCAGATAGCCCCCGGCGGCCGCCCCGCGCGCGCCCAGCGTATCGAGCCGCCAGTACATGACGCCGACAGCGGGCAGGCTGCCGTAGCGCAGCAGCGAGAAGCCAAAGGTCGGCCGAAGGTGTGTGGCTCCCTGCGCTCGCACGAGGGCGCCGGCTGCGACGGCTGGCGTGGCCGGCCCAGCGGTCACCCGGTAAGCGCCCTGGAAGCCAGCCGGCGCGTCGAGCCGCTTGAGCTTGAGCGCCGAGGCCAGCAGCAGATCGCTGAGTCGCGAGCGCAGCGCGTCGGCGGGCGTTGGCTGGCCGGAGCTCGCCTGGCGGGCCAGTCGATCGCCTTCGGCTTCGCGGGCGAGCTCGGCCTGGTGCGAGCGAATGCGTTCCTGGACGAGGGCCGGATTCAACATACCTGCGTCTCCCCATCTCCTGTGTGGGTGGCGAGCGCCGCGGCCCGCCGGAAACGACTCACGTAACCTCGCGGCGCCTCAATTGGCGCCGTCATCGTCGGCCGTGTCGCCGCTGGCCTCGCGCATCAGCAGGCTCTGGGCCTCGTCGGCGGTGATGCGCCCGGCGGCCAGATCGGCCAGGATCTCGCGGCGGCGGGCGCGGCTCTCAGCAGGTGGCAGCTCGTCCGCAGGGGTGAAGCCCAGGGTATCGAGCACATTGGCCAGGCGCGCCTTCACCGTGGGGTACGAGATGCCGAGCATATCCTCGACGTTCTTGATGACCCCACGGCAGCGCAAGAACGTCTCGACGAACTCGAGCTGCGTGCGATCCAGCCGTACCAGACGCCCGAAGCGCGCCTCAGCCTCCGCGCGGGTGGCGAGCGGACCGCTGCGTGTGCCAGCAGGCGCGCCAGTGAGGCGGAAGGAGCCTTCGAGCGCGGAGCCGCACTCACTGCACGAAAGGCGCGTGACGGTCATCGGGTGGCTGCAGACGGGGCAGCGGCCGTCAACATCGTGGATCTGTGGCATAGCGGACGGGTCCTCTGGCTGGGTGGTACGGCTCACAGGAGCAACTGTACCAGGACAATGCAATAATGTCAATGGGCATATCAATAATATTCATATCCACATGAACATCTTCAATGTCGCGACGGAGGGCTTAGCCCATCAGCGGGCGGCGGCTCGGCGCGTGGCCGCCTACCGCGGCGGATCTGGGTACCTCTGGGTGGGTGGCGTGCGAGGTGTGGCCGGCAGCGCGCGGATTCGTCTTATCACGTGTACCAGGGCGGCGCCCGACACAAGAGCGTCAATGCCGGGACGAAATCCAACCTGCGAGGACTATGGCTATGGCAACCCGAACCCGGAAGACAGAGCTCTCGCCGCTCGAAGCAATCGTCGTCGAAACGGCCCTCGGCGAAGAGGCACTGCGCCTCGGCCGCGAGGGCGTGCTCGCGCGCATCCAGCAACTCACTAAAGAGCGCCAGAAGCTCTACGCGAAGACGGCCGCGCATCCGATCATGGCGCCTACCTATGCGCCACGCATCCGTGCCCTGGCCGCCGAGCTGGAGCTACTCTGGGAGCTGCATCGGCGCCAGCGCGCCTCGCGCCGCGTGCAGCTGGAGCGCGCGCTACACGTCAGCATGCCAAACGACAGCGATGAGCGTGAGCGGCGCGAAACCGCCGACACCCACGAGAGCGACACCGACGCCGCCTAGCGCGCGTTGCGCGTAGACGGCAGCGATGGGCGCCTGGCTTTCTCTCTGGCGGCAGAGCGACACCGGCAGGACGGCATCCTTCTCCGAGGAGGATGCCGTCTTGTTGTCTGCTGTCAAATTTGACCTCCGCGCGCGTCACACACCCAGGAGCTCGCGTTGAGGCACGTCTGGTCGCCGGCGAGCGCGCGGAGGTGGGGCATGCGCGGTACCAATCTCGCCGATCGGCAGGACGAATCGGCGCCAACGGCGGAGGACGAAGGCGCCGTAAGCGACGTTGCGCTCTGGCACAGCGGCGGCCACTTGTCGGCGCTGCCATTGCGCTCATTAGCGCGCGCACGGATCGGCAGCTTCCTGCTGGCCGTCGCGTTGGGCACGCTCGTCACGGTGATGCTGCTATGCACGGTCCCGCTGTATTCCGCGCTGGTCTCCAATGTCGAGCTGCAATATGTGCTCACTTCCAATCCCGTCCAGGCCGTCAACGTCGAAACGACCACCACGCTAGCCAGCGTCCTACCCAATGATGCGGGTGACGTCGAGCGCGCGACAGGCACGCCCGGCGCTCAGCACTTGCTTGATTTCGCGCCCTCGCCGGTCACGTATCTGAGCGGCAGCAGCATGGTCTTTACCGCCATCGACGGCGTCGCGGTTCTGCACGGTCCAGGCCAACCCTATAGCGATTATGCCGACGCGCAGGCTCAGCCATACGCCTTCGACTACCGTCAGGCCGCGCCGTACATACGACTCTACGACGGCCGGCTGCCCCGCGATGTCCCGGCCGGACAGCCGCAGGAGGTCCTCATCACGCCCGCGCTCGGCCTGCACGTCGGCGATGTGCTCGGTCTCGCACAGTTTGA
>DASUBU010000211.1:0-68426 GCA_035763125.1 Ktedonobacterales bacterium | reverse complement strand
CTCACCAGTGCTGGCGGGCACCGGCTGAGGCACGGGCAGCGGCACGGGCGGGGCGGCGAGGTGGCTGAGCACACCGTGCAGATGACGGATAGCAGCGGAAGGGTACCAGTCGTAGAAGCGCTTGAGGAAGTAATGGTGAGGGCCGGCGACGACCTCCCAATAGTGCGCGCGTGGGCGCTGTGCGGCGGTTGGTGCGGGCTTGCCAACAGAGAAGCTGGTAATGCCGTACTGCCCCAGCGCCTCGGCCACCGCGGCGGGAGCAAACCACTCATCGGCCGAGAGCACCTCGCCGACGTACGCACCTTTCCTGGCGCAGTCTTCACAGCCGATCAGCTCGCCCGCGGGGTTGACAACCACCACATCCAGCATGCGACCGCAGAGCGGGCATTCCTGCAGTTGGGAACGGCGCTGGGACTCTGGATCGTGTGGCACTGGCGCCGACATGAGGCACTCCTTAACACCGAAACTCCGATGAATACCATTGAACGCCGGAGCGCGTGTGCGTTCCGGACTCGCGCCGGTTGACTCGGTCGTCCCTGCTCGCTTTGGCCGCCCGCGCAGGATCCACCGCGGGGATCTGCTTCGGTCCGGCGGGCAAGCCTAACATTGGCGCGCGGAGCCGGGCGGGGGTGGGCAAGAACCATGCAAGTGCCGGGTCAAACAGCATCCTACGCATGACCAGACGCGCTTGCGCTACACTCATTTCGCTTGAAGGCGCCGAGAACTACCTGCCTCCAGATTGGGCACAGTATAGCACAGTTATGAATGGGCGCAACTCTCCGATTTTCTCATAGCATAGTGGGAGAGCACGTCGCTCGGCAGGCCGGATACGGCGATACCATGGGCAGCCGGCACGAGGGAGCGGCGAGACGATTCCGGTGGATGGCAGGCAGGGTGCGCAATAGACCAAATGGCGGCGGCTGGGCGTCGCGCATGAACGGACGCAAGGACGGCGGCTGGGTGTCCGCAGATTTGGATTGGCATGAGCCGTCGCGGCGCTGAACGTAGCGGCGCACGAGATGGGAGCGGGCTGACGCCCTGACGATATGCCAGCACCTCAACCCAGCTCAGCACCATCTCGGCTTCGGGAAGATCTCCGTGGCACGGGTAGGCCGGGTATCCTGATGCACCCATCTTGCCCGCCAGCGCCTTCTCATTATGGGCGCGTGGCGGCGGGCTTGCGCGCGGATTTCGGGGCAGCGGATGCCTTGCCGTTCGCCGCGGCCTTCGGCCCCACGGCAGACACGGCACTGTTAGCTTTGCCGGGTGTTCGTGTGCGAGCAGGAAACTTGCCGTTGCCGGGGGGAACGGCCGGAGACGCGCCGTTGGCAGCGGCCGCCACCTTCGCCTGAATACGCGCGGCTGGCTTGGCAGCCGCGGGCACGGCCTTGGCAGCGCCCTTGACGCGCGCCGAGAGCGTCGCGCCGATGCGATCCAGCGCCTTGTGCAGGTTCTCGATCGAGTTGGCGTAGGACAGACGAATATAGCCCTCGCCATACGCGCCAAACGACGTGCCGGCCAGGGTCGCCACGCCCGCCTCATAGAGCAGCAGATCAGCCACCTCGCGCGACGACATCCCCGTGCCGGTAATGTTGGGGAAAACGTAGAACGCGCCGTGCGGCATGCGGCAGGTGATGCCGGGAATCTGGTTGAGGCCGGCCACGATCACGTCGCGCCGCGCCTTGAACTCGGCCACCATCGCCTCGCTGGCGGCTTGCGAGCCGGTCAGCGCCTCGACGCCGGCAAGCTGCGTAAAGGCGGCGGTGCACGAATTCGAGTTGGTCATCAGCCGCGTAACGGCCGCGGCCAGCTCATCGGGAAACAGGCCATAGCCCAGACGCCAGCCGGTCATCGCGTAGATTTTCGAGAATCCGTCCAGCACGATCGTGCGCTCGCGCATGCCCGGCAGCGAGGCGATGCTGGTGTGCTCGCCATCGTAGATCATGCGGCTGTAGATCTCGTCGGAGAGCACGATCAGGTCAGGGTAGGGGCGCACGGCGTCGGCGATACGCTCCAGCTCGGCACGGGTGAGCACGCCGCCAGTGGGGTTATGCGGCGAGTTGAGGATCAGCAGGCGCGTCTTGGAGCCGACGCTGGCGCAGAGGCGATCCACGTCGAGCGCGAAGTCGCGATCTTCGCGCAGCGGG
The DNA here is from genome assembly GCA_035763125.1 of Ktedonobacterales bacterium. Taxonomy (GTDB): domain Bacteria; phylum Chloroflexota; class Ktedonobacteria; order Ktedonobacterales; family JADMIN01; genus SMAG-U1939. The sequence goes on along the minus strand of DASUBU010000211.1, from coordinate 66,279 downwards.
ATGGCGACCGGCCTGGCGCTGACGAAGCGGATCATGGACTCGTAGATCGGGAAGCCAGGATTGGGGTAGATCACCTGGTCACCGGAATCCACCAGCGCGAGAACGGCGAAAAACATGACAGGCTTGCCGCCCGGCGTGACGACGACGCTGTCGGGGCTGAAGTCCAGGCCGCGGCGCATGTTGGCGTCGCTGGCAATGGCAGCGCGCAGCTCCGGCATGCCGGCGGCCGGCACGTAGTGCGTCGCGCCACCGCGCAGCGCACCGGCTGCGGCGTCCACGATGTTGGCGGGCGTATCGAAGTCCGGCTCGCCGATCTCCAGATGAACGATCTCGCGGCCCTGCGCTTCAAGGGCTTTGGCGCGGACAAGCACCTCAAAGGCGGTCTCGGTGCCCAGGCGGCTCATGCGTTTGGCGAATCTCATACAGCTCTCCCGAATTTCTTGGGGTCCTCACCCCCGGCCAGGGCGTGCGCCACACGCCGCCCCTACGTGCCTCTGCTGTTCGCGGGCGTGGCGCGCTGCCTACCAATCGCGTGGCAGGGCGTTGCGGCCGTGGCCGAGGGCATCATTGTTGAGTCCGTTGGGCAGCGGCTGGCCGTTCAACCCGGCGAGCAGATTGCGTGCCGCGATCTCGGCCATCTTGCCGCGCGTGGCGGCGCTGGCGCTGGCAATGTGGGGCACGACGATGCAATTGGGCATGCCAACCAGCGGATGGTCGGCGGGCAGCGGCTCCGGCTCGGTCACGTCCAGCGCGGCGCCGGCCAGGTGGCCGCTCTTGAGCGCCTCCACCAGCGCGTCGGTCTCCACCACTGGGCCGCGCGAGGTATTGATCAGGATCGCGCCGGACTTCATCTTGCGCAGCCGCTCGCCGTTCATCAGATGATGCGTCTCGGGGGTGAGCGGCGTGTGAACGCTGACGAAATCGCTGGCGGCGAGTACCTCGTCGAGCGAGCGGTATTCCAGATCGAGGCTCTGCTCCAGGTCTTCGCGGCGGAACACGTCATAGTAGAGCACGCGCATGTCGAAGCCGCGGGCGCGCTTGGCCATCTCGGCGCCGATGCGGCCCAGCCCAACCAGGCCGAGCGTGGCGTGGTGAACGTCGGCGCCCATCAGCAGCATCGGCCCCCAGGTCTTCCAGTGGCCGTGGCGCACGTAGTCAATGCCTTCGGGGATGCGGCGGGCGGCGGCCATCAAGAGGGCGAAGGCGAAGTCGGCGGTGGTCTCGGTGAGCACGCCGGGCGTGTTGCCAGCCAGGACCCCGCGCTCGCTGGCGGCCGGCACATCAATGTTGTCGAAGCCGACGGCCATATTGCTCACCACCCGCAGCTTCGGGCAGGCATCCATAAAGGCGGGATCAATCGTATCGGTCAGCAGGCTCACCAGGCCGTCGCAATCGTGCGTCTCGCGCAGCAGCACCTCGCGCGGGGGCGGCAGCTCATCCTGCCAGACGGTGGCGTCGCACAGATCGGTGATCAGGGAGAGGCCCTGGTCGGGGATGATGCGGCTGACGAAGACCTTGGGCTTACCCATGGGCGCTCGCTCCTTTGCGTGCGGCTGGGGCGCGGCGGGGGACGGCATCGTACCAGAGATCGCGCGTGGGACAGGGGGAGATCGCCGCCGCGCGGCGGAAGAGAGCGGCGAGAGCCGCGCCGATCCGCCGATGTAGAGTGTACGACACGCGTGCGAGCGGGGCACGCGGCAGATCTTCACCGCGCCGTAACGGCACCCGTAACGCTTGCCGGACGCCGTGCGGCTATCCTGAGTACAGTCAGGCTCACTGCGCACTGGGACACCCTGGCGTATACTCACGGCAGGCCGCTCGGGACACGCCTGAGGACGTATCAGAGAGGCGCCGATGACGGAGGCTGGCGATGCGAGGAGCGGCCGCAGGAAAACAGACAATAGCGCTGGCCGCGACTCGCGGGCGAGACACACGTCTGCGCGGGTGGCACAGAGGCCTCGCGGGCGGCGCGTGTGCGGGCTTGATCCTGCTCACCCTGGGCATCTTCGCCGGCAGCCTGCCGGAATACAACGCGCAGCTCCAGACCACCTGCATCGGCACTACCTGCGCATTCTGGCAGGTCTCACCCGCGCAGGCGCAAGCGCTAATGGACCAGCTCGGCTTCACCCTCGGCGGTTACGCCGTCTACTGCACGGCGCTCGCTGTCTGTTTCGCAGTGGTCTGCACCACGGTTGGCGCTGTGCTGGTGTGGCGCAAGTCCGATGACTGGATGGCGCTGCTGGTTGCCGTGCTGCTCGTCATGACAGGCACCGTCTTGGTCACCGAGACGGTGGAGGCGAGCCCCTCGCCGTGGCAGGTGCCGGCACTCCTCATCAATAAGCTCACGTTCGTGGCCGCCTTCCTCGTGGCCACGCTCTTTCCCGACGGACGCTTCGTACCGCGGTGGGCCTGGCTGATTGTCGTGGGCGACCTCGCGGTGGACACGCTCCATGCCGTCTATGTGCTCAACGCCACGCCGCAGCAGACACGCTACCCCATGCCGGCGATACTTGGATGGTCTGTGGTGATGGTGGGTGCGGCAGCGGCCCAGGTCTATCGCTATCGGCGTGTGTCAGGACCCATCCAGCGCGTGCAGACCAAGTGGGTGGTCTTCGGCTTTGCGGTTGGCACCCTGGCAACCGCCGCCATCCTCTTTCCCGGGCTGATCTTTCCGTCGCTCAGCCCGCTTTATATCGTGCTCGCCGCGGCGGCTGCCACAGCCTGTTTGTTATGTGCGCCTTTCACGATCGCGATCGCCGTGCTGCGCTACCACCTCTACGACATTGATATCCTCATCAATCGCACCCTGGTCTACGGCTCGCTGACGGCGCTGCTGGCGGCCGTGTACTTCGCCACCGTGATCACCCTGCAGCAGATCGCCCATGCGCTCATTGGGGGACAGGCATCGCAGCAGCCGCTGGCCGTCGTGCTCTCGACGCTGCTGATCGCCGCGCTCTTCCAGCCGTTGCGCCGCCGCATCCAGGCGACGATTGATCGGCGCTTCTACCGGCGCAAGTACGACACCGCCAAGACCCTGGCGGCATTTAGCACCGCGTTGCGCAACGAGGTGGACCTGGAGCGACTCAGCGACGATCTGCTGGGGGTGGTAGATGACACGATGCAGCCCGCGCACGTCTCGCTGTGGCTGCGCACGTAGCGTGTCGCTTCGACCACTTCCTCATGCGGGCGGAGTCTGCGTGAGGTGAGCATCAGCAATCTAGGGGTGGGAGTCTGATGGCGCGATGTCCGCGCTCTGCTGCACGCGAACAACCTCCCTCCGACATTGCCATACGCTACGAGCGAGGCCGTAAAGCCCTGCTAGGGCAAGGCTCGCCAGAGCGCACAACCCAAACGTGGTTGTTAGGTCGTGCAGGGCGAAGCTCACGCGATGCTGCGGCGAGAATATCAGGGATGGGAGTATCAAGATGCACAGGGCCGCACCCCAAGCGTTCCGGACGAGGCGGCTCCACGTCTCTGGGTTCGGAGCCAGCCTGACTACGCGCGAACCGTAACAAGCCAGGGCAATGATGGCAACCGGGACGACGAAGATGAGCAGATCCAAGGCGAAGGTGAGTACATCCGCCATTGGCCCTCCCGCCTCTCTGCGTTTGAGCTAAAACACGCAGGCAGAGTAACACTGCTGTGCAAGCGGGGCGAAACTGGCGTCGAGATGGTCTGCGCCAACCCTGCCTGTGGCCACGTTCCCGACCGCTGACGCTGTCAGCTCTTCAAGCTAGGCCGCGCCCGCGGGCCCAGAGGGCGGCCTGGGTGCGGTCGCGCAGACCGAGCTTGCTGAGGATGTTCGAGACGTGGTTCTTGACAGTGCCTTCGGTGATGTAGAGCGCCTCGCCGATCTCGCGGTTGCTCTCGCCGCGCGCAATCAGCGCCAGGATCTCGCGCTCGCGCTCGGTCAGCTCGGTGCCGGGCAGGCCGGATGCGGGCGCCGCCGCTGCGGATGCTGCTGTGGGCGCGGGCGGCGCGTCGGACACACGGGCCAGGCGGGCGACGAGCTTGGCGGCGACGGAGGGCTGCAGCGGAGCCTCGCCCCGGTGCACCGCGCGGATGGCCTCGACGAGCTGCTCGGAGGAGGCGTCTTTGAGCAGATAGCCGGTGGCGCCAGCGCGCAGCCCCTCGACGATGTACTCCTCGTCGTCGAAGGTGGTCAGCATCATCACGCGCGTGCGGGGGAAGCGCGCGAGGAGCTGGCGCGTGGTCTGCACGCCATCCAACCGCGGCATCCGCACGTCCATCAACACGACGTCCGGCGCGCGCCCCTCGCGCGCAAGCTGCTCCACCAGCGCCAGAGCCTCCAGTCCGTCGCCAGCCGAGCCGACGACGTGAATATCGCCGCCTTCGAGATCGAGCAGGCGGTGGAAGCTCTCGCGCAGCAACGTTTGGTCGTCCACCAGCAGCACGCGAATGTGTTCGTTGGCACTTGTGCTCATGGCCTATCCATCCTCCGCTGCTGGTAGGGCGCGCGGGGCAGATGCCACAAGGGCTGGCATGGGCGTGCGCGGCACATCAAGCGGACAGGTGACGGGCACACGTACCTCCACGCGCCAGCCGCGGCCAGGATCAGGCTGCGCCATGGCGGTGCCCCCGAGCAACGCGATCCGCTCGCGCATGCCCAGCAGGCCGAAGCCTGGCTCGTGGCCGTCGGCGCCCGACGCAGCGCCCGCGCCATTGTCGAGCACCGTCAGCTCGGCGTGGCAGTCGTCCACCCGCAGGCGCGCGAGCACCTTGCTGGCGGCGGCGTGCTTGCGGACGTTGGTGAGCGCCTCCTGCACACAGCGATAGAGCGCGACGCGCAGCTCCGCCGGCAGCTCCTGCAACGGCCCTTCGGCGTCGAGGACGATCTGCGTTTCGGGCGCGACGGCCTCGAACTCGGCGGCCAGGCGGGCGAGCGCCTGCTCGAAGGAGCGCGCGGTGGGATCGTTGGGCCGCAGCGCCGCAACCGACCGGCGCACCTCACCCAGACATTCGGCGGCGGCGCGCCGCGCCTCCACCAGCTCGTCGCGCAAACGCGGGTCCGCCCGGTCGTAGAGCTTGAGGGCGGTCTCCAGCTCGACCGCGAGGATGGTGAGGTAGTGGCCGAGCGTGTCGTGGATCTCGCGGGCAATGCGATTGCGCTCGCGATCGGCGGTCAGCTCTTCGACCTGGCTGGCGTACGTGCGGAGCTGCTCTTGTGCCTCCTCGAGCTGGGCGACCAGTGCCTCGGCGCGCTCGGTCTGCTGGACGTGCCAGCGGATGACGAACGGGAAGAGGAAGGCGAAGACGAACGCGGGCAACAGCGTGACCGCCTCTTGCAGGGTGCCAAAGTCATAGCGCAGCCCCAGGGTAGCGAACGCGGCAACGAGATTCACCGAGGCGTACAGCAGCGCGGAGCGTGGCGGGAACATGCTCGCGACGCCCGAGACGGTGATCACCGGCAGCATCCAATCGTAGTAGCCGCCCAGCCAGAGCGCGCCCAGCGCGAGCAGCGCGCATGCCACCAGGCTCATCGCGTAGAGCCTCAGCGTTCGGGGACTGTTGGCCCGGGGACTCATCAATTGGAAGACGGCAAGCCAGGCGATATTGGCGCCGGTTAGCAGAAGGAACCCAGGCAGCGTGACCTCAGTCGCCTGGACAACGGCGATGAGGTAGCCGGCGGCGACTGTGAAGTAGATGCTGACATCCATCAACCTGCTGATCCGGCCGCCTGAGAGATTCTCCAGATGCCAGCCGGAGCGGGGTGCATCGGCTGCCACCGGCGCGCACAACACGTCGGGACGTCGCGCGATCCGCGGCCGCCATGACCAGAGGACGTTACGTGCCATCGGATGCCTCTCCCGTGCAGATACAGATGTGGGACCGAGCAGCGGCGAAGCGCGCCATGCCCGCCGCGGTGCCGCCTTCATTATAGATGCTCTGCCCACGCCGCCGCTTGTGTCGTTCGTCATGCTCCACGCCCACGCCGCGCTGGCTCGCCAGACAGTCCAGCGTGACCATCGTCATATTCGGCGCGGGCAAGAGATCACGCGCAGGCCAACGTGACAGGAGGTGCATGCACGGCCAGCGACCAGCCGTAATGGCGCGAGACTTGCGGGGGAATGTGATTATCACGCTGGGATGCGACGTGTGCCCACTCTGGGGGCGAGCGCTGTGGAACCCGATAGGAAGGACGGCGCTCGCCGCGGAGATGCGACGCACGCGAGGTGTGAGATTCGTGTGCCGGACGACGTAATTGACTTTCGGTGCTTGTCGCCGGACCGTCGGGCGGGTACGACGCTCGCCGGCCGAAATCGGACGTTTGTCCGGGGTTTGTGCCGGGGCGCGGCTGCCGGCACCGGCGAAACACGCTGAATCTCCCCCAATCGTCGCGGGCCAGCCGGCGCGTGCCGCGCGCCGATCTGTACAAACTGTGTACAGACGGACGCGCCCATGGAGGGGCGTATGCGTAACCGCGCGCGTAGGCGGACGTAGAGAAGAGTGAGCGGATGAGATGTGCCTGGCGGAGACGACGTGCCGTAGCGACGGGGTCTCATGCCGCAGGAAAATCATCATTCAGAAAGTGAAGCATGTAAAAGGGGACAACCACAAACCGTCAGAGAGAGTACAGCAAAGACGGCTGAAAAGTCAGGTGAATACCTGATAGCGATTGATTGAGGCAGCCGTGTATACTACCGGCGAGAATGAACAAAATCTGTGCAGGTGCGCGAACGCGCGCCAGGTGATGCCAGAGCGGGCGATGCCACAAAGCCCGGGTCCACTGCGAGATTCGGGAGGAGGACTGCGCGACATGGCTGCAACGCGATCAGAGCACGACACCACCGCCGAGCGGCTTTTGCGGCAAGTGTTCGCTGCTACCTCTGCCCCGGCCACCCCTGGTGCGCAAGGTGCGGACACGCTCGCTGTGGCTCCGGCGTCAACCGCGGCCGCCGAAGAGGTCGAGCCGACCGATGCGGAGCTGGCTGAGCTGAGTGCGGAGGAAGAGGACGCGCTGTACGGCAAGGGTGCGGGTTTCTACGGCGGCGCCGATGGCACCGAGGACGCCTTCCAGAGCTATCTGCATGATATCCGTGGGCTCTCGCTGCTCTCACATGAAGAGGAGATCATCCTCGCCAAGCGCGGGCAAGCTGGCGACACCAGGGCGCGGCGGCGGCTGATCGAGGCCAATCTGCGTTTGGTCATCTCCATCGCGCGGCGCTACACGAACTCGGGCGTGCCGCTGATTGATCTGATCCAGGAAGGCAATCTGGGCCTGATGCGCGCCGCCGAGAAGTTCGACTGGCGCCGTGGCTGCCACTTCGGCACCTACGCGACGTGGTGGATTCGCCAGGCGATCAGCCGCGCGGCGGGCGAGCAGTCGCGCTTGATTCACCTGCCGGAGCATGTGGCAACGCGCCTGCGCAAGGTGCGCCGCATCGCCAGCCAGCTCTCACAGGAGAACGGCGGCGATCCGCTGACCGAGCAGATCGCCGAGGCCGCCGGCATGCCGTCCGAAGAGGTGGACGACCTGCTGCACGTGACGGAGCAGCCTGTCTCGCTCGACGCGCCGGCCGACACCGACAATCGCCTCTCGCTCTCCGACACCCTCGAAGATCCCGGCATCCAGGCGCCGGCCGATATCGCCTCGCGACATCTGCTGGGCGAAGAGCTGCATCGCGCGCTGAACCAGCTCACACCGCGCGAGCGCTCGGTGGTCATCCTGCGCTATGGCATCGGCGATGGGCGCAGTCGGACCCTGCTGGAGGTGGGCAAGGAGCTGGGCATCTCGCGCGAGCGGGTGCGGCAGCTCGAAATGGTGGCGCTGGCCAAGCTGCGCACCGCCACCGCCGGGCAGTCGCTGCGTGAAGTGATCTAGCGTTCTCCCGCCGTCTCGGGTCTGGCTGGGGCCAATCCGAGACTACTCGATCGTCATGGGCAGGCGCACGACAAAGGTGGTTCCCACGCCTTCCTCGCTCTGCACTGCGATGCTCCCTCCGTGCAAGGCGATGATATCTCGCGCGCCTGCCAGTCCTAGCCCGGCCCCTGGGATCGCGTTCGTCACGTTGCTGGCGCGCTCGTAGCGCTGGAAGATGCGCTCGGTATCCTGTGCGGGGACGCCGATGCCGCGGTCTTTGACCGACAGGATGCCCCAGTCGCCATCGTGAGTCACTTTGACGCTGATGAGACCGCCAGCGGGACTGTACTTAATCGCGTTGGATAGCAGGTTGACGAGGACACGCTCCAAGCGACTGGCATCCCAGATACCGATGAGCGAGGGCACAGCCGTCTCAATGCGTATCCGATGCGCCTCCGATAAGTGCCGATACTGCGTGGCAGCCTCACGAGCGAGCGCCACCAGGTCCGTGGGGTGGCGCTGCAGATCGAGTGCCCGGCCGGCCTGCATGCGCGTTGCGTCGTGCAGCTCGTCAATCTGCGCCGAGAGGCGCTTGACGCTCTTTCCGACCATCAACAGCCAGGTCACGAGCCGTTTGGCGGTGGGGGCAACGCCTTGCGTGGCGCGGCGCCGCAACAGGTCCATCTGAGACTGAATGGCCGTCATTGGATTGCGCAGATCGTGCGAGATGATCGTGACGAAGTTGTCGCGGGCCTGCACAGCCGCCTCGGCCTCTGCCCGTGCCGCCTGCTCCGCCGCGAAGAGGCGCGCCCGCTCCAGCGCCTGCGCGCACTGTTGCGCCAGCGCCACCATGAATGCCTGGTCCTGCGAGGCAAATGCCCGCGGTTCGGCGAAGCTGAGCCGGAGCGCGCCGAGCGCCCGGCGGTCGAGGATCATCGGCATAATCGCGTGGCTGATGTGGCTCTCAGCAGCCACATATGCGGCCAGGTCCGGATAGGCGCCCAGCAAAGCCTCACGTGTGCCGTAGAAAGCAGACTCTTCAGCGCGAATCGCGTCGGTGAGGGGACCGCGAGCGGAGAGGGGAACACGCCGGAACGCCTCGCGTACCTCATCGGTGTAGCCGACGATGTGCGCGACCTCCAGCGCGTCGGCGTTCGCATCCACGAGGAACATCGCCCCAGCAGCGGCTCCCAGCGCCGTGATCGCCTGCCCGGTAACGACCGCGCCGACATCCGCTGGGCTGCCGGCCTGGGCCAGGGCCACGGTCACGGACTGAAGAGCAGCGATGCGCTCGGTCGCCCGCTCGGCGGCTGCATGGGCCACCTGCTCGCGCTCCAGCAGGCGCTCGCGCTCCATCTCCGTGCGCTTGCGGGCGGTGATATCGAGGACAAACCCCACGCTCCGGTTGTCTGCAAGCCGCGTTGCAGCGTACAGCCCCCACCAGCGCGTTCCATCTCCGCGAACGTATTCCCGCTCGTAGGGCGTCACCCGGCCGGTTGTCCGCAGCTCCTCGATGGTCTCGAACGCCCGCGGGATCCCCTCTGGCGCCGTCAGCTCATCCCATCGCACGCGCCCCGCGGCCAGATCGTCACGGCTACAGCCGGTCATACGCAGAAAGGCATCGTTGGCGTCGGCGATCTGACCATCCATGGTAGAGAACACGATGCCCACGGTCTCAATCTGCAGCGCGCGACGAATGCGCTCCCGCTGCGCGCGCAGCTCGTCCTTCGCCCGCCGCCGCTCCGCTGCCATGCGCGCGAGCGCCAACACATGCCGCAGGGTGGAGGCGACCCGCGGGGGTGTCAGCGACGTCCTGGGTAGATAGTCCGCTGCCCCGGCTTTCATCAGTTCGGCGGCAACCTTCTCGTCGCCACGTGTGGTGACCATCACGACGGGTGTTTCGGGGGCGCTGTCGCGGATCGCGCGCAGCAGCGCGAGGCCGTCAGTGCCGGAGATGTGGTAGTCGAGAAGCACGCAATCGTAGACTGCGGAGTCTACGCATTCCAGCGCCTCGCCCGCCGAAGCGGCCTCGTCCACCGCCGCTACGACATCAGAGCGCCGCAACGAACGCCGCACAGCCAGGCGATTGGCCTCGTCGTTCTCAACTACCAGAATATGGAGCCGCTCCTGGCTGGTGGACGACTCTACGGCAGCGGTGATCAGCGCGACTTCCTCAGCATCCATGATCTGTACCTCGGGGCAACTCGACCGGCGTCCAGTATGTGCTGAGCGCCACCATCACCTCGCGAAGCCTCGCGCGAACGCAACCAGGCCTCGCCGAGTACCGTGTGGGCCTATCTGGGAGGACATCCTGGGCCGCAGAACGTGCCCAACGGCATGTGCCGGCTGGCTGGCGCGGCTCTTCAGCGCCACTGTGCCGCCGGCCATGCCCATCTCTCGGCGCGAGTGATCCCTCACGCCGGTCCAAAGTACGAGCTACCTGCCGACGCGCCCTCTTCCCTGGGCGCCCACGAAGACACTTCACCCAACGTCGGTATGCTCGACTGGCGCGCTCCAGCGTCCAGTTTCCCTTCAACGGGCAATCGTACCGCCCCGCCTCACGCGCCACGGCAAGATGAGTCCACAAGGACAATACGCCGATAGTGGCTGCGGTGTCAATGGCTCGCTGAGGCACACCTGCTCACATCTGCGCCTGCGTATAAATAGAGCTAGCTATGACACCGACACAAGAATTGACGCGCTCCCCCTGGACAAGAGTGTCCACGAGGAGCGCGTCACGCCTTCGTGCGAGGCTCTTGGTCGCCTGATGGATATCTCGCTGCTACCAGCCTTACGCCGATGGCTGGCCCGCGCCACGCGCCCGGGCGACCACCTCAGGAGGCCGCACGATCAGCATGGGGTGCTTCGACGCATGCAGCACTCGCTCGGCGATGCTGCCCAGCGCCCAGCGCTCCACACCGCCATAGCCATGCGTCGCCATCGCGATCACACCCGCGCGGCCGAACGGTGGCGTGCCTTCTGCGCCTTGTGCCGCCTCCGCCACCACCAGGATGCCCTGCGCGATGTCGAGATTCGCCACGACCGACCAGGTGACGGCCAACTGTCCTCCTTCGCCCTCAGCGGCCAGGCGCTGTCCCACGCGCTCCAGGTAGGACCGCGCGCCCTCCATGATCAGCGCATCGGGCATGTTCTCCGGCACGCTCTCGTATGGCGCGACCACCAGCACGAGGTGGATGCGAGCCTGCCCGGGGGCGCTGAGCGCCAGCGCGAGCCCGCGCGCCGGCTCCAGGGCCGCCTCCGCCAGCGGCGAGCCGTCCAGCGGCACGAGCACATGCGAGAAGTCTTCCCCTTCAGCCACGCTCTCGCCGTGCCTGCGTAGCACCAGCACCGGCGCAGTCGAATGGTGGGCGATGTGTTGCGCTACGCTTCCCAGCATCCAGCGGGTAAATCCCGTGCGGCCATGGCTCGTCAACACGACGAGATCCGCGCCACGCTCCGCGGCCGCATCAAGGATGACGTTGGCGGCAACTCCGACTTTGACGAGGCTCTCGACCGGCAGACCTTTGAGCTGCTCCGATTGCGCCAGCGTGTTCAGATACGTCTGCGCCTCTTCGGTCTCATCGTGCGCCAAGCGCCAGTGCAGCGACTCGCCCTCCATCATTACGCCGTAGGTCACGGGAACCACGACGGCGCGCACGAGCAAGATGCGGGCGCCAGATGCGCGGGCGATGCGGGCCGCGAGGGGCAGCGCCTGCTCAGCGCGGGTCGAGCCGTCCAGCGGCACCAGGATCTGGGTGAACATCGTGGTTTCCTTTCCCATATGTGCCAGCCGATGAAGAGCGCGCGTGATGGGCTGCCGCGCAGCGGGCCACGCAAGCATCCCTGCTGGTATGATACGCACCGGCCGCTCACAGGATCGTCACACTTCGTCGCCCGATTTCACGCGCACGTCCCATGCCTGGCGCCGCGGGGCAGCAGTGATACAGCCAGGCCAGCTACATCGTCGCCTGGCGAATCGAGCGCGTGGCCCAGGTGAGCGCTAGCACGGCCAGCACGCCGAGGATGACGAACGCCTGGACTACGGTCACGTCGCCGGGGTGACCCGCCACCAGCGCGCGCGAGGCGTCCACCGCATAGGCGAACGGGTTGGCCTTGGCAATGTTGCGCAGGATCTCCGGAGCCAGCGAGAGCGGCAGCATGATCCCCGAAAGCAGCAACAGCGGGAGGACGAAGAGATTGATGGTCGCCGCCAGCGCGCCCTGGTCCTTGACCAGCAGGGCCAGCGCATACGAGCACGAGGCCATCATCAGCCCGCCGATCAGCAGCAGCCCCAGCAATAGCGCCAGTCCGCCCGCATCCGGCCGAAAGCCCAGCAGCAGCGCCACGCCCACCAGCAGCGCCGTCTGGACGAGCAGATTCAGCAGATCCACCGCGACGATCCCCAGCAGCAGCGCCAGGCGATTGATTGGCGTCACGCGCAGGCGCTCGATCACCCCGCTGCGCAAACGCTCGATCAGGTTGAAGCCGGCGAAGCCGGTGCCGAAGATCGCCATCATCATCATCAGGCCTGGCGTGAAGACGTTGTACGCGCCGCCACCCGGAAAGCCCGGCACGCCGACGAGGTTCTTCAGCAGCGGCGCGAAGAGCAGCATATAGCAGATCGGCTGGAAGAGACCGATAAAGAGCCAGACAGGGTTACGCAGCGAGACACGTAGCTGCGAGAGGAACATCAGCCAGCTATCGCGGATCAGGCGGGGCATGGTCGGAAACTCCTTCGGTTTCTTTTCGTCTTGTCGTGTCATTCGAGAGCAGAGGCCCGCACACCACTCAGGCGGCGTCAGACTCGCGCAGCGAGCGCCCGGTCAGCCGCAGGAAGACATCCTCCAGCGTCGGGCGGGCGAGCGTGGCTGAGCGAATTGGCACGCGCAGGCCGTCCAGCAGACGCAGCACTTCTGGCAGCACCTGCTCGCCACGCTCGACATAGAGCTGCACGCCATGCTCGGTGAGCTGCAGCTCGCGCAGGAACGGCTGTGCGCGCAGAGCATCGGTCGCGCGGGCCAGCACCTCGCCGGAGGCGTCCAGCCCCAGCGTGATGATGTCGCCAGCAAGGCTGCGCTTGAGCGCATCGGGCGTATCCAGACTGACGATGCGCCCGTCGTCTATGATCGCCAGGCGGTCGCAGAGGCCATCGGCCTCGTCCATGTAGTGGGTGGTGAGGAAGATCGTCATGCCACTGGCGTGCAGCGCGCGCACCTCGTCCCAGATGCGGGCGCGGCTCTGCGGGTCGAGGCCGGTGGTCGGCTCGTCCAGAAAGAGCACCCGCGGCCGGTGCATGATGCCCAGCGCCACGTCCAGCCGGCGGCGCTGGCCGCCCGAATAGGTCTTCACGAGCCGATCGGCGAAGGACTGCATATCGAGCTTGGCGATCAGCTCGGCGGCCCGCTCGCGCGCCTCGGCCGCGCGCATCCCGTAGACCCGCCCCTGCAGCAGCAGATTCTCGCGGCCCGTCTCCGCTGGCTCGGCGCCGCCCTGCTGGCCGACATAGCCGATGTGCCGCCGCACCTCGCCCGCCGCGCGCCGCAGGTCGAAGCCGGCGACCTTGGCCTGCCCGCCCGACGGCGGCAGCAGCGTCGCCAGCATGCGCATGGTGGTCGTCTTGCCGGCGCCGTTGGGACCCAGAAACCCGAAGATCTCGCCTTCGCGCACGTCCAGGTCCACGCCGCGCACCGCCTGCACGGTCTTGCCGCGCGCACGGAAGGTCTTGGCCAGCCCGCGCGTCTCGATCATCGTCACGTCTCGCGTCTCCTTTCAGTCCGTTCCGTTTGTTCGCGTACCATCTGGTCGGTCTACGAACATGAGGGATGGTAGGTGACACGCACGTCGAAAGTCAATGCGGCCCCTCCAGCGCTCAGTGGGAGTCCATTCCCACCACGCTCCATCGGTCCGGTAAGCGCGCGACTCTCACGTGAGCGCCAGCCACCGGCCACCATCTGTGCGATTCTTCGGGGCCTCTCGGCTCGCTGCATCCCGGCCCGTCCGTACTGCCAGCTTCGCCAGACACGCTCTCAGCGGCGCCATCCACACGTCAGCTACAGGACGATCACCAGCTTAGTGTGAATTGAGGAGTGCTGGCGCTGCCACGCCTCGGCAATCCGCGTGAGCGGGATCTCTTCAAGCGCGATGGTCACTTCGCCGCGCGCTGCATGTTCCACCAGCCGGCGATAGGTGTCGGCCACCACCTCACGCGGCGGCAGCATGCTATTATGGCCGAGGAGTGTCATCCCCTGGAAGCGGAGCAGCGCCGATGGCAGGTCCGCCATGGGCGAGGCGGCGCTCCCGTAATTGACGATGCGGGCGCCGCGCGCGACGATCGGGAGGGCGGCGGCCAGGGACGCTCCCCACAAGGCATCGAGGACGACATCGATCGGCCCGGCGGCCGCGTGGCGAAGCGCCTGCGTCAACTCATCTGCCGAGCGTTCACGCCCGAGCTCGACGGTCGCATCGGCGCCCAGTTCGCGGGTGCGGGCCAGGGCCGCGGCATGGCGGCCGGCGGCGACGATGCGACGCGCGCCGAGCAGGCGAGCCACCTGCACAGCGAGTTGGCCGGTGGCGCCGGTCGCTCCGAGCACCAGCACCGCTTCGCCTTGGCGCAGCCCCGCGCGCCATTCGAGCGCCGTCCACACCGTGATCCCAACTTGGCCGAGCGCGGCGGCAGTCGCATCCGGGACGCCGTCGGGGAGTGGGAAAGCCCACTCATTGGCCACCACCGCATACTCGGCCAGACTGCCCCCAGTTGCGAACGTCGGGCGGCACTCGAAGCGAACCCGTTGGCCAATCGGCAGGGCCTCGGACTCGACGACCACTCCTACACCCTCGAAGCCGGGGATATAGGGGAACTGCGTCGGTCTCACGCGATGCTGGCCGGAGGCGAAGTCCACGTCCAAGGGGTTGAGTGCAGCCGCCTTCACGGCGACGAGGGACTGCCCGCCTGCCGGTTGCGGCGTGCTGACCTCGCCGACACGCGGCAAGCCACGGTGCTGATCAATGAGCGTAGCACGCATGGCAGGTATCTCCCCTCGTTTACTCTTCAGACAAAGCAACGCCCATCCTGAATCAATCATGACACAGGAACTGCCAAACACGCTCTGAGAGCGTGTTTTGTAGCGAAGGTAACCAAGCCGTGCCGCAGATCGTGGGCCTCCAATGAGCTTAGCCACCCCACCATCTGCCTAGCTAGCGATGCTGTGTGTTGCCGGTTGGACCGCTTGCCACATAGGTAAGCGCCACACTGATTGGGCGGAATGCCGTCTACACAACCTGCCCGTCTGACTGCCGAACACGCCACTACTACCAGGTCCTACCCTCCACTGGTTGCTCACCAGGCCAAGGTGGTATCCTAGATATATTGTTCTAGGAGACGGGGGCCGGACCTCGTGCCTCTTGTCTCTGGGCCTGGCGGAGTCGTTTGGAACCGCCTGGTGCTTTGCTCCGGTTGCTAGGAGGGTCATGGTGCCCACGCGCGCAGAGATTCTGGATACCCTGGCGGCGTCGCAGACCGAGGTCCTGGCGTTTTTTCACGGGCTGAGCCCAGAAGACCTGGAGCGCCCGGCCACGGCGAGTGGTGTTCCCGGAGCCCCTTCGTGGCGCGCCAAGGATCATTTGGCTCACCTGGTGCAAAACGAGCGCAACATCCAGCAGTTGCTACGCCGTGTCCTCGCCGGCGAGCCGCGAGACGTTATTTTGCGCGGTCAATACCCGGAAGGTATGCCGCTGCCGGGCGTTCTGGGCAATCTGAGTGCGCTGACCTCAGAGGAGGAGGAGCGGCTGGGGCTGGCCATCGCCCAGCTCAATCAAACCACCGTGAACGCGCACCAGGACGACACGCTGGAGAGCTTGGTAGCAGATTTCCTGGCGGCGCGGCAGGACACCGTGGACCTCCTGCACCAGTTTACCGATGAGCAGCTGGCCGCTACGTTTCCCGGGATCGATGGTGAGGCGACCCCCAGCGACCTTTTTGCCGGGAGAGCGGGGCATGCGACCGAGCACATGAGCTCGGTTGAAGAAGGATTGCGTCAGGGCTTGTAGATGGATTGCCCATCGATGCCCATCTTCGCCGGTTGGCGCCGCCGTGACCAGGTGGACAGAGGGCCGCTGGGAACGTGCGGCCGGATGCGTGCCCGCGTCGTGCCGCTGCACAGACCGATCCAATGCCGGCGGGTGACCTACCAGCCGGTTCGAACGTCGATGCGGCTAGCGTCTGTCCCGGGCTGTGGAGACCGTTGGCCCTGCTTGCAGTGACGAGCAAGGACGAGGAGAGGCATCATGAAACTACTGCTCACCTCGGGTGGTATCAGCAACCCCAGTATCCAGAACGCGCTGGAAGAGTTCTTCGAGCCTGTTTGGGCAGGCGCTACCTCCTCGGTCCCTGGCGCGCGATCAGCAGCCGAATCATCGCCATCTCAATGAGCGTTTCACTCGTCTGGACCTTGCGTTCGTAGTCCTTGCTCATGCGTCGATTGCGCGAGAGCCAGCCCAATGTGCGTTCCACAATCCACCGCTTCGGCAGCACAGCGAAGCCGCGCACCCCTGGCGTGCGCTCGACCACTTCCAGGTCCCAATCGCCTTGGGCGTGACACCAGTCCGCCAACTCTTGGCCGCGGTACGCAGCGTCCGCCCAGATCTTCTTCAGCCTGGGGACAAAGGGCTTCAGTCCGGCCAGCAGACGACGGGCGCCCTGGGTGCCGTGCATATCAGCAGGAGTGACGCGGGCGGCGATCGGCAGGCCCAGAGTATCGACCAACAGATGCCGCTTCCGTCCCTTTATGCATTTGTGGGCATCGTACCCACGGTTGCGACCAGATTCCTCTATCGTTTTCACGCTCTGGGCGTCGATGATAGCTGCACTGGGATCCGGATCCTTCCCTTGGCGTCGACGTTCGACATCTCGCAATGCCCTATAGAGGCGGGTCCAGAGGCCGGTCCGGCAACACTGCTTGAAGTGGTAGTACACGGTCTGCCACGGCGGGAAATTACTGGGCAGATACCGCCAAGGGCAGCCCGTACGCAACAGGTAAAAGAGGGCGTCGAAGACCGAGCGGAGGGAGTGGCGGCGGAGTCTGCTCCGCGGCGACCTGGGTGGCAAGAACCGTTGTAAGCAGTCCCACTCAGTATCAGAGAGATTGCTTGGATAGCTAGTGCGCATGCCTTGGAGTGTACCGCATGCCGCCGCTTATCTATTCTGCCAAACACGCTCTTAGAGCGAAAACAAGGTGCCGCTGTAGCAAAGCATCGCGGAGAATGGCTCGGCGCAGCGCCTACCGGCAACCCCACGCCGCAGGGCGCTGTTATACTTCGTGCGCGTGAGCGGCGCGCGACGCGCAGTGGCAGGACAGCGCGAAGGAGGAGAGTCGCATGGGGCATGTGAATGGGCATGACGGGCGCGACGAGGCGATGGCTCACGGCCGCGTGATGACCTGGGCTGGCACGACGCGCGTGACCGCCTCAGCGGCGGGCGTGCGCTCCGTCTGGCTGCCGAGCTGGCGGAACGGCGCGCGGCATGAGGATGCCGGACGCGTGTCCACGGGCCCGGTGGAAAGTGTGATCGAAAGCGGCGACGATCCCGCGGCGCTCGCGCATCTGCGCCAGGCGCTGGACGAGCTGGACGAGTTTTTAACCGGACGGCGGCGCGAGTTCACAGTGGCACTCGATCCGCACGGTCCGGACTTCTTTGTAGCAATCTGGAACGACGTGGCGCGCGTGCCGTACGGAGAGACGCGCAGCTACGGCGAGATCGCGCGGGCGGTGGGCCAGCCAGATGCGGCTCGCGCGGTTGGCGCGGCGAATGGTGCCAACCCCGTCGCGCCTTTTGTGCCGTGCCACCGCATCGTCGGCAGCAACGGCCGCCTCACAGGGTATGGTCCCGGTCTGCCGCTCAAGCAACTCTTGCTGGAGATGGAGGGCGCACTGCCAGCGAACGCGGTTGCAGACGGCTACACGGCGTGGGTCGCGCGGCTGCGCGAGCGCTACGGCCAAGGGCTGCTGCTGGGCGTGCGCGCGACGCGAACCGCCTGCCAGCCGGAGTGCGCCGTCGCCCGGCGCCATGCGGCACTGCCGGCGCGCTTCTTCCGCGATGCCGACGAGGCGGCGGCGGCGGGATTCACCGCGTGCAAGAGCTGCGGTTCGCGCGCCACGGTCCTCGCGGTTGGGCTGCCCGGCTTCTCCTGAGTGTCGTATTACCATGCCCTCTATAATGATAGTGGCCAACCGCGAGGCTGCAAAAGAGGGGCAAAAGTGAAATCCGGTGAGATCGAGCTAGCCGCGTATGCCGTGGTTGCCTGTTTGCTGGCGTCAGTAGCGTACGCAAGCTATGCCCGACCAACCCGATTCATCCGCAATCCACTCCGCCGCCGGCAAGCGTGGGCGCTGTGTATTGGGCTAGAATTCCTCCTCTCCGACATGGCGCTTTCGTCTATGCAGTCCCTGGGCTGGGTGACGCTCGACTTGGGTATACTCGAGTGGCTGCAGCCCGTCCTCTTGCTGCTCGGATTCATGGCTTTCGTGGTCGCAATTCTCATTTGGCCGCAGTGATACCGACTTCGCTGCACAAGGTGGACGACAGGCAGACTCTATCCCCATCCCCTTGCCAGCTACAGCGGGCGAGGCAGACCTCGCCCCTACACATGCCCAGATGTCCAGAGCCGTGGGGCCATCGGTTACGCCAGATACTCTAGCGCGGCGCGGGCGAGCACCTCGACGCCGATCGGCAGACACGCCTCGTCCAGATCGAAGCGCGCGTTGTGGTGCGGCGCGGTGATGCCGCGCTCGACATTGCCGCCGCCGACGACGAAGTAGCAGCCCGGCGCCTCTTGGAGGAAGCGCGCCATGTCGTCGCTGACCGAGAAGCGCCGCTCGCCCAGGATGTGCCCCTCGCCCACCGTCGCCGCGGCCGCGCGGCGCACCAGCGCGGCGACCGTCTCGTCGTTGATGCAGGCGGGGCAGCTCATCCCCGGCTCGAAGATCGCCTCCGCGCGCAGGCTCGCCGCTACGCCGCGCGTCACCTCGCCGATGCGCCGCAGCAGATACTCGCGGTCGGCAGGATCGTAGGTGCGCAGCGTGCCCTTCAGCTCCACCTCATCGGCGACGACGTTGCCGGCCGTGCCGCCATGGATCGTGCCGAACGTGACCACGGCGCTGTGCAGCGGATTGATCTCGCGGCTCACCAGCGTCTGTAGCGCCGTGATGATCTGGGCGGTGACGACCACCGGATCCACCGTCAGGTGCGGCTCCGCGCCATGCCCGCCGCGCCCGCGCACCCGCAGATGCAGCTCGTCGGCGCTGGCGAAGAACGCGCCCGGCCGCACGGCAACCTCGCCCACCGGCACCTGGCTCCACAGATGCAGCCCGATCACGGCGTCCACGCCCTGCATCACCCCCGCCGCGATCATCGGCTCGGCGCCCGCCGCGCGCTCCTCCGCCGGCTGGAAGACGAACTTGACTGAACCGCGCAGGCGGTCGCGCCGCGCAGTGAGTACCTCCGCCAGCGTCATGGCAATCGCGATGTGCCCGTCGTGTCCGCAGGCGTGCATGACGCCAGGCCGCTGCGAGGCGTATGGCGCGCCGCTCTGCTCGGTGATTGGCAGCGCGTCAATATCTGCGCGCACCATCAGCGTCGGTCCCTCTGCCGCGCCCTCGACGGTCCCGCGCAGTAGCCCAACCACACCGTGGCCGCCGACTCCTGCCGTCACATCGAGGCCCAGCCCACGCAGGTGCTCGGCAATCGCCGCGGCGGTCTCGCGCTCCTCATGCGAGAGCTCAGGATGCTGGTGGAAGTGGCGGCGGCGGGCGATCAGGTCGTCCGCGCGCTCGGCGATGGCGGCGTGCAGCTCGTCGGCGGTCTCGACCTCAGGGGCCGAATCGTGGCGGCGGGTAGTCTGCATGCAGGAGACTCCTAACGGGACGAGAGACGATGAGACAGGAATGGGGATAGCATAGCGCACAATTCCAGCACTCTGCGCACCCTCGCTCGCTCAGCCTTGCGCTGCCGCGAGATACTGCTCGAATTTCGCGCGCGTCGTGGCGTCGGGCATGTAGATCATGATGCGGATATCCGGCTCGCTGAGCACCTGCAAGTTGATGTGCTCGAACTCCAGGCGACCCAGCGTCGCATGCTCTATGATCTTGTGGCCGTCGAGCGAGCGGCGCACTTCGTGATGAGGCCACAGCCGGCAGAAATCCGGGCTCGCCTGTTTCAGGTCCTCGATGAGCTCCTCAAACCATCCATCTCCCGGATAGCGGGCGCTGGACGCGCGAAACTCCGCCAGAGTGGCCTGCGCGATCTGCTCCCAGTGTGGCCGATTCCGCCGCGCCAGGCTGGTGAAGAGCTGCCAGACCACGTTGCGCGCGTAAGGAGACGATGCCTCTGAAATAGCATAGAGCGCATCGGCTGCTTTGTTCCAGGCCAGATAATCCCACCGTCGCCCGATGACGCACGCTGGGGCAGGATCGAGCTCATCCAGCACCCGCCGGAGAGCCGGACTGACGCGCTCCTCCGACGGCGAGCCCTGTGGGGGCGGGGCCAACCCAGCCAGCAGGAACAGATGCCGGCGTTCGTTCAGGCTAAGCTTGAGCGCCTGAGCGAGGCTTTCCAGGACCTGAGCTGACGGGTGGACGTCGCGCCCCTGTTCCAGCCAGACGTACCAGGACGTGCCGATGCTGGCAAGCTGTGCAACCTCCTCACGACGCAGCCCTGGCGTTCGACGCCTGAGGCCATCTGGCAGCCCCACATCGGCGGGAGTAAGGCTGGCCCGTCGCTGGCGCAGGAAATCGGCGAGGGCCTGGCGACGATCGCGCTCCTGCATCGCGGCCGCTCCTCATAGTGGTGGTCCGAGACCTATGATCGAGAGACTCTGGTCCCATTATCACACGGCAAGCATACTCAGGTGGAGCAACTACGCGCGAGGCCATTCGTGTGCTGGCGCGAATAGCTCCCAGCGGGCAGGGGAGTGCTGCTCGATCAGTCAGTAGAATGCTGGGGTGTGCATGCCACTACAATTCGGCGTCTCTCTACCGCAAGGCTGGATCATGGATCTGGCCAGCATCAGCGATCCTGTAGAAGCATATGAGGCGATGACTCGTGTCGCCCGGACGGCGGACGAGCTGGGGTTCTCCTCCGTCTGGCTGGCCGATCACTTCCATACTGTTCCTCGCCCTGTGCAGGAAAAGGCGTTCGAGTGCTGGACGACGACGGCGGCGCTGGCGCGCGACACGACGCGCGTGCGCATCAACCAGGTGACGTGCAACGGCTATCGCAATCCCGCACTGCTCGCGCACATGGCGAGTACCGTAGACGTGCTCTCGCATGGGCGGCTGACGTGCGGGATTGGCGCGGGATGGTACGAGCACGAGTATCGCGCCTACGGCTACAACTATCCTGACACGGCGGAACGCTTGCGAAGGCTGCGCGAGGCGGTGAAGATCATCCTGGCGATGTGGACGCAGGACGAAGCAGTCTTCGAGGGCCAGTACTACCACGTGCGCGGCGCCATCAACCAGCCCAAAGGAGTCCAGAAGCCTCACATTCCTCTGCTGATCGCCGGCGGCGGCGAGCAGGTGACGCTCAAGCTGGTCGCGCAGTACGGAGACGCCTGCAACATCACCGGGGATGTGCCGGCGATTCAGCATAAGCTGGCCGTCCTGAAACGCCATTGCGAGATTGTTGGGCGGGATTACCGCGCCATCCACCGCACGGCAGGACTTCCTTGCGCCATTGGGGAGACCGAAGAGCAGGCGCGAGCGAAGATTCCCTTCGAGCTGCTCTCCCGCCCGGTCTACGCAGGCGCGCTGATCGGCACCCCCGATATGATCCGCCCGCGTCTGGACGAGCTCGAGGCAGCCGGCGTTCAGGAGGTCGTCCTCAGCTTCCCCGACGTGCTGGACCTGGAGCCGCTTCGCTTCTTCGCGCGAGAGATCATCCGCTAACCCGTAGGCTGGGGCGGACAGGAGCCTCCGGAAGCCGGACCCAAGCGTCTCGGCCAGCGCGACTGCCATGAGCACGCCCCGCGAACTGAGTATGCTGCCATTTCCACCACCACGACTCGGGCCTCCGCGAAGGGAGGCCCGAGCGATTGCGATGGGTTATCTGCCGAGTGGCTTACTGCCCGTAGCGGGTGACGCGGCGGTCTACTTCGACGCCTGGAGGACCCCGATGGCGCCCTTCATGGCCGCGGAGAAGGCGTGTGTGACGAAGGGATACTGGCCGGCCTCGGGCATCGTCAGCTCCACCACCGTGCCGCCACCTGGCGGAATGGTAACCGTCTGGTCGCCGACCGTGTGGTTGGCAGGGTTGCCGTCAGCATAGACATCACTGAAGATCCCGCCGATCACGTGGAAGCCTGAGAAGGCGGACGGTCCGGCGTTGACAATGTAGAGGCGAACGCGCTGCCCAGCTTTGACCTGGATCGGCTGGTCGCGATACTGGCCGTCGTAGCCGTTAAAGACCACGAAGTCGGGGGTGCTGGCCATCGCCTTGGTGGCATTGTAGACGTAGCTGCCATCCGCCTGCTTCTGGAGGTAGAACTCGCTCTGCACCAGCACGTATTCCTGCGCGGGCGCCCAGCCATTGGCCGGATCAACGATGATCGCGCCGTACATGCCGTTGGCGATGTGCTCCATGACGGGCGGCGTGCCGCAGTGATACATGAAGACGCCAGGATAATTGGCGGTCCAGTCGAAGCTGAAGCTCTGGCCCGGCCCAATTGGCTTGTAGTTCACGTTCCAGGGCGTTTGCGCGGCGTGGAAGTCAATCGAGTGCGGCATGTTGGTGCCGTTGACCAGCGTGAAGTGGATGCGCTGGCCCTGCCGCACGTGCAGCGCAGGCCCCGGCACTGTGCCGTTGAAGGTCCAGGCGTGGTAGGCGATGCCCTTCGAGATGCTAATCAACGATTCCTTGGCGGTCAGTGTGACATTGACGGTGTCGCCTTGCGCCACAGGCGGCAGCGCCGGATTGTACAGCTGATGTGCCGGCGCATTGGGGCTGGTGGTGATGGGGCTGGTATTGCTTGCGCCGCTCATCCCAGTCATCCCGCTCGTGTTGGAGGCCGTCTGTGTACCGCCGCCGGCATTGGCGATCAGCGCGACGACCAGCGCAACCAGGATCAGCAGACCAGCGACTGAGCCGGCAGCCGTCACCTTCAGTCGTTTGCTGCTGTCCTCGCGCCACCAGGCGGACATCTCCTGGCCGGAGGGACGAGGCGCGACGCGGGTCGCGGTCACGGTTGGCGTCGCTCTCGGCGTCGTGGTCGCTGTTGGTGCGGCCGCTGTTGGTGTCGGTGCCGCTGCTCGGATGGATTTTGCTCCGTCAGCGCCCGCCTCCACCGAGTCGGGCTTGTCCAAGAGCTGCTTGCTCATCTGTCTCTCCCTCTCACGCCACTGGCCCCTTGAGGCGAGTGAGGCCGGGCGAACAATGTCAACGATGCATTGGTTCGCAGCGTAGTGCGGAGGGAGAATGGACGAGAGTGACAAAAGTCACAAACTCTGAGTGTGCAGTCGAAGCGTGATGCGAGCGTGAGGCATACGAGAAGGAGCGTGATGCGTTTGAGATACGCGAGCGCTTAAGCGAGCAGGCGCAGGCGCTCGCGGTCGAGCACCACGGCCCGTCCCTGGCGCATGGCAATCGCGCCGGATGCCTCCAGGTCTTTGAGCGCACGACCGACCATCTCGCGGGCGGTGCCAGCCATCGCGGCCATCTCTTGTTGCGTCAGCCGGTGCGGCGGCTGGCCCTCGGCAGCCGCTTCTTCCTGGTCGAGCAGAATCTTGGCAACGCGCTCTGTGACGTGGCGGAACGAGAGATCCTCAACCAGCGAGACGAGGTGGCGCAGCGCGCTCGCCAGCGTGCGAACGGCCCCCGCGGCGATGGCGGGGCGCTCCAGCATGAGCTGCTGAAGCTGTGCGCGGCCCACCGAATAGATGACGCTTGGCTCCATGGCGGCGGCGCTGGCAGGATTGGGCCCGCCATCGAACGCGGGCACGTCGTTGAAGGTGTGGCCCGATCCGATCAGCCGCAGCACCTGTTCCTTGCCCTCCGGCGAGGTCTTGTAGACCTTGACCAGCCCGGAATAGACGTACTGGAACGCTCCCGCGCGCTCCCCTTCGACCAGGATGATTTCGCCGCGGTCATAGCGGCGCTCGCGTGTCACGGCGGCTACGTGCGTCAGGTCCGCGGGCTCCAGCTCGGCAAAGAGCGGAATCCGCCGGAGCACGTCGAGCTCAATCGGCATACAGGCCTCGCCTCGCCTTCCGGCAAGCCGCGCGGTGTGCGCGGGCAACACCTCCACATTTCACCAAGATGCGACAAAGGTCGCTGCACCCTCAGTGTCGCCTACGATACGGTACCAGCGCAAGGCGGCGGTCGTTCGGGTCCGGCGGCGAGGGTCCACATGACGACACCGACATGCTATGCGACCGTTCGCGGAGGAGAACAACGATGACGACGCTGAGCGAGACCTGGCAAGCCCACGCGCGCGAGATTGTGGACGTGCGGCCCGATCTGGAGCGCGGCGATGAGCCGTTCGTGCGGATTCTGGAGGCCGCCGAGAGGCTGCAGCCGGGCGAGGCCTTCGTGCTGATCGCGCCCTTCGAGCCGCAACCGCTCTATGGCGTGCTCGGCGGCCGCGGCTTCACCTACGAGACGGAGCGCGTGGCCGCCGACGAGTGGATCGTGCGCTTCACACGCGAGCCGGCTGCCGCGCGCTAAGCGCCCCTCTCAAGACCGCGGAAGAAACAGAGAGCGGCAGAGCGGCACGCTCCCGCTGACTGCGGCGCGCTTCCACTCGCCCCAAAGGGGTATGCCAGATACGAGCAGTCTTGCGCCCACACGTGAGGAGCGATGGCGTCATGGCGATGCAGCAGCAAGACGGGCGTCCAGCGGCGCCCGCGCCTTCCAATGGTGGTTCTCCGCACGCCCCCCCTCCCGCCGCACCCGCGCCGATGCGCGCCGCGGCCACCCCTGGCATCACCGTCTCGGGGCTGGGCGGCATGGGAACACGCGGTGGTGTGCCACTCAGCGTGCCGTTGCCGTTTCTGCTGACGGGCATCGGCGCCGCGGCGCTCTTTGGCCTGGCGCTCCCCTGGCTTGCCGCTGACGCAACCGCCGGCCCGCTGGCGCCGCATGTCCTGGCGCTGGTTCATGTCGCCACCCTCGGCTGGCTCACGATGATCATCCTGGGGGCGTCGCTCCAGCTTGCGCCAGTTGTGCTGGTCGCGCCGCTGCGTGCGACGCGGCTGGTCCGCTGGGAATACCCCGTGTTCGTAACGGGTGTCGCGATCCTGGTCTCCGGCTTCTGGATCATGCAGCCGCTGGCGATCGCCGCGGGGGGCACGCTCGTGCTCGTGGCTATCGGGCACCATGTGGCCGTGCTGTGGATGACGATCGCCAGCGCGCGCCAGCGCCCGCTGACGGCACGCTATCTGGCCGCGGCGGCTGGCTATCTCTGTGCCGTCGTCGCGCTTGGCCTGACAGCCGCCCTCGATCTGCGGCTCGGCTTCCTCGGTACGGGGTTGGGACGCGTGCTCCCGGCACACATCGCGCTGGGCGTGGCTGGCTGGCTGA
Source organism: Ktedonobacterales bacterium (assembly GCA_035763125.1). Lineage (GTDB taxonomy): Bacteria > Chloroflexota > Ktedonobacteria > Ktedonobacterales > JADMIN01 > SMAG-U1939. Next base: position 40,891 of record DASUBU010000211.1, on the reverse strand, counting down.
CCTGCACGCTGATGGGCGTCTCGTATACGTTGGTGCGCATGTTCGCGCTCGCCCACAGCCACGACGACCGGCTCGGACGCTGGGTCTTCGCGCTGCTCAATGGTGGCCTGCTCACGATGGCAGCCGGCTTCGTGATGGGGATCGGCGCGCTCGTGGCGGCGGGCGGCGCCGTCTTCTGTGGCGCCGTGTGGCTCTTCGCGTACGACTACCGGCGCATGCTGCGCGCCCGGCGGCGCAAGCCGCTCGACGTGACCCAGCGCCACGGCATCGCCGCGGTGGCGTGGCTGGTAATCCTCACGCCGGTTGGGGTGGCTGTGGTGGTCTCTGGCCAGACCACGCCTCCGTTGCTCTTCGCGCTCGGGCTGGCGGCCTTCGTCGGCTGGCTGGGCCAAAGCACAGTCGGGTACCTCTACAAGATCGTGCCGTTCCTGCTGTGGCAGGAGCGCTACGCCCCGCTGGTGGGCCGGCGTCAGGTGCCGCTGATGCGCGACATGATCCATAGCCGCTGGGCCGAGGCGAGCTGGTGGCTGATCAACGTCGGACTGCTCTGCGCGGTCCTCTGCGCCCCGGCAGGCTGGCTCTGGCCGCTACGCCTCGCGTGCGCCGCGCTGGGCGCCGGGCTGGCGCTGGCGGCGGCGAACGTCTTCGCGGTGCTGCGCCGCTGAACCCAGGTTAACACGCATCTCGCCATCTCTGAGCTGTGCTAGGGCTGCGCATGCATGCAGGCCGCGGAGGCTGTTGGGACGGTGACATCGGCTCGCATCGTGCGCTGGCTATGGATCAGTCGAAGCAACGGCAGGGTCATCGAACAGATCGAGCTCAGCGCGCTGCGGTGCCTCAAAGTAGGGCAGGTAGCTGTCGAACTGCTCGCGCGTGATCGGCACGCTCCCGACGGTGCTCTCGGCATTGCGCTGCTCGATCCGCCGCCAGAGCTCCTCGATGGGCACATCGAGATAGTAGAGCTCCACGCCCGCTCCCAGCGCACGGGCGCCGAGCCGTTTCTCGTCTCGCTCCACGCGTGCCCAGAACCCGCACTCCAGGATGACACTCTGGCCGAGCCGGAGGAGGTCTTGGGCGAGCTGCCACAACAACCGTTCGAGCCGGTCGCGCATCGCCTCGTCATGCAAATTGATGCCCAGGTGTGCCATCCACTCGTCGGCGCCCAGACGTACGGCTGAGACTTCATCCGCCAGCCGTCGAGCGAGCGTTGTCTTCCCCACGCCAGGCAGTCCGCACAGCAGAATTAACCGCGGGGGGCGCCCTTCCGCCATGTCATCCTCCCCTCCAATGAGAGCGCGCCGCACGGCAGCATGTGCGCGCATCCCCCCAACGATAGCGCCGCGCGCGGCAGGTGTCCCCTCAGAAATCTGTCGCGGTTGATTGCCGGTCTTCTCCCCGGTGGCATTGCATCCCTTGCCTATACAACGTCTGCCAGCAGATAAGCGAGCGGCCAAGGGAGAGGAACGCCTGATGGATGTTGGCGCTGCGCGCGTAGCGGACGCTGAGGCGCCGAAAGCGGTTGAGCCAGTCGTCTGCATTAGACCGCTCCCAGTACTTTTGTCAGCACGCGCCAGTGTGCGGGGTAGCATGGCTGAGATTGGCAATAACGCCGCAAGAGTGCTGCTCGTTCACTGGCTGGGTGCTCATCATGAATCGCTACCGCGTGCTCGCTTTGTCGCTCGTGCTGCTGGTCCTCCAGGCATGTGCCACCACCTTCCCATCCGGCGCCGCTGGCACGGGCGCTGGCCGCGCGCCACATGGAAGCAGCGGAGCCACCGCCACGGCCGCCGCTGCCACCGCGATCGCGTCAGGCACCGCAAACGGCATGGGGACGCCGGAGCCCACCGCTACCGCTACAGGTGCGAGCAGCGCCACCCCCCGCCCAACGACGCCACCAAGCCGGCGGGGAACCACGCAGAAGGTCTGGCAGACATTCTACGCCGCGGCCGATAACGATCCCGCCGGCTCGCGTAACATCGCCTACCCGGCGCCGCAGGGGAAACACGCGCGAGCCGGCGGCACCGGCACCTACGCCGATCCCATCACCCTGGCTGCCGACGAGCGCTGGCTGCCAGTCGGCACCATCGTGTATGCGCCGCGCTGGCACAAGTACTTCATCATGGAAGACCAATGCGTCGAGTGCGAGGCTGACTGGGGCGCCGATCACTTCCACCACGTTGACCTGTACATGCCCCCTTCGCTGCGATCCGGCGTGGTGGCCTGTGAGAACGACGCCACCAAAGATCAGGCGGAGAACGACAGCATCGTGCTCAATCCCGATCGCAATCGGCCGGTGGACACTACGCCGCTCTACACTGACGCGGGCGGCTGTGTGGCGGCTGCTCATGAGTATTGAGGCGATGGTGGCTGCGTGACTCGTCGCGTGGGGGCAACGAGGACACGTATCGAGGTCGGCTTGATATCGCTCTACATTCGACCGTTTCGAGTATAGGCAACTGCCACGCTGCGACGAACGTGTTGAACATGCCGGAATCAGCATCAGTCCCAGAAGCCCAGTTGGCGGCGGCCCTCCTCCGTCATCATAGCCGGCTCCCAGGGTGGGTTCCAGACAATGCGAATCTCGCCGCCGGTGATGCCCGGCACAGTATCCAGCGCGGCGGAGACACCCATCCCGATGGACTCGTGCATCGGGCAGCCTGGCGTGGTGAGTGTCATAGTAATCAAGACGTGGCCCTCGGGTTGCAGCTCAACATCGTAGACTAGGCCGAGGTCCACCACGTTCACGCCTAGCTCGGGATCGTAGACGTTCTTCAGTGCTTCCATAATCTTCGCGCGCGTGTTGTCGCGCTCGTCGCCGTCCAGCGCCATCGTTGGGTCTCCTCGCCTAGCGGCCCCGCCGGCGCCAGCTTCCCATTCGCAACGAGCTGCGCTCCCACCGGGGTCGCTCGAACGATAGCGCCCCGACCGCTGCAACGGCTGCGACAAAGGTCGCAGCGCCCATACCACTCGCCGCGACACACTCTATGCAGCACGGCGATTCGGCGGTGGAGTCGAGTCGTCATTAGTCATCAGGAGTGGAGACACCACGCTATGGCAACATCCTCCAAGGCGACGGTACTGGACGTACGCCCCCTCGTGCCGCGCGACCGGCATGCGCTGATCTTCGAGCGCCTCGATGCGCTGCAGCCAGACGAAGCACTGATGCTCGTCAACGATCACGATCCGCGCCCGCTATACTACCAGCTGATGGCCGAGCGACCTGGCGCCTTCGATTGGGCGCCCGAAGAGCAGGGACCGGACCGCTGGGCGATTCGCATCACGCGACTGGGCGCGACGCCAGAAGCAACGAGAGACTGACCAGGCAACCTTGGCGGAGCGGCGGGCGGCGGCGGCAGGTCTTCCGCGGGCATGCCAGCCGCTCCGCTGATTTGGGGGCGCTCACGACACACGAAAGTGGGAGAACTCAGATGAACGCTGTGCAAGACAATGCTGCCGACGGGCAGCCGCAAGAGGATGAGGGCGCACTGGTGGCGCTCGATCTGCGCGCGCTCACGCGCTTTCAGGAGGACGGCCCATCCGTGCGGATACTAGCGGACACGGGGGCAGCGCGTGTGGTGCTCTTTGCCTTCAAGGCGGGGCAGATCCTGAAGTCCCATACGACTTCCAGCCAGATCCTGGTGCAGGTGGTGCGCGGGCAGATCACGTTCACCGCGGGCCAGCACAGCACTGAGGGCCGCGTGGGCACGCTCTTCGCGCTGGAGGCCCGCGTGCCACACGGCATCACCGCGCGCACCAACGCCGTCGTGCTGGTGACGATGACGCCCAGCCCCGCGCAGCACAGCCTGGAGGCCGAGGTCTTCAGCGGCCAGACGCCGATCGTCGTGCGCCACGCGCACGAATAGCAATCCAGTACGAGCGCGGGCAGCATGACGCCGCCGAGTCCTAGGGTTGCCGCGTCGCATCGCTAGCACAGGCTTGCCTTCCGGAAATGCCCATGACGACGAGAAAGGAGCCACATCGCCGCAGTGCGCGGCAATCTACGCCCGCGGAGAGAGCGATGGAGGAGGCAGGTCTATGCCTTTGCTACAGCCGCCAGATCAGCTCACCTCTGCCAGAGCGTACCGCGCAAGCACCCTCACCTCCTATGCACTGGCTGTCGAACGTGTGATTCAGACCATGCGCGCGCAGCTCTCGGAGCCGCTCTCACTCGAAGAGATGGCCGAGATCGCGTGCCAGAGTCCGTTTCATTTCAATCGCGTCTTCCGCTCGATCACCAGTATTCCACCCGGCGAGTTTCTGGCCGCGCTGCGCCTGGATGCGGCAAAGCGGCTCGTGCTGACAACATCGCTGAGTGTGACGGATGTCTGCTTCGATCTTGGCTATACCAGCCTCGGCACGTTTACCACTCGCTTCAAGCAGTTGGTCGGGCTCTCGCCGGTGCAGCTGCGTCAATTGGCCGACGAGCTCGCTGCGGCCCCCCTCGCGCCACTGGAGGCCCGCATCCACAAACCCCAGAGCCTCACCGCACTCCACGAGGAGGGCATACAGGGCACGATCGCCGCGCCAGATTCCTTTGGCGGCTTGATCTTCGTCGGCCTCTTTCCCAGACCTGTCCCGCAGGGGCATCCGATAGCCTGTACGACCCTCGCCGCGCCGGGTCACTTTCAGCTCGGCCCTGTGCCCGATGGGCTCTACTATCTCCGCGCCGCCGCCTTGCCGTGGTCACTGGGCGCGCTGAACTACCTGTTGCCAGAATCGGGTCTGCTCGTCGCGGCTGCCGAGCAACCGGTGCGTGTACGCAACGGCCGGGCGGACGCACCAGTGGCGCTGGCCTTACGCCCACACCGCGCGGCTGATCCGCCCATTCTCGGCGTGTTCCCGCCCCTTCTGACGACACCTGTTGTGCGCGAGACGCGCGTCCTGGCATGAAGCGGCGCACCAAGTGCGCAAGCTGGAAGAAGTGTGTTGAGCCGCGGGAGGCTATCGTATTCAGCGGGAGGGATCGCGATGACCGACGACGTGAACGCTCATACCAGACAGAAGGCTCCCGAGCCGAATCCCGCGCTGAAAGGTCTTGACGTGCTGGTTGGCGAATGGGACGTCGAGATGTCGTTTCCCGCCGACCCGTTGAGCACGGCGCGCGGACACGCCACGTTCGAGTGGCTGGCGGAGGGTGCCTATCTCAACATGCGCATGGGCGACCGAGCGGGAACCTCTCCCTGGTCGCTCTCCATCATCGGTCGAGATGATGCGAGTGAAACCTACACCATGCTCTACTTCGACTGGCGCGGTGTGTCGCGGATCTATCAGATGCGCCTGGAGGGGCGCGAGTGGAAGCAGTGGCGGGACGCTCCGGGCTTCTCTCAGCGCTTTGCCGGCACCTTGAGCGAGGATGGCAACACGATTACTGCCCGCTGGGAAAAGTCGTTTGACGGCACGACGTGGGAGCACGATTTCGACCTCACGTACACGCGGGCCAAGTAGGACAGGGGGGACATTCCGATGCCAACCGTCACATCGAAAGACGGCACACCTATTGCCTTCGATCGCTCCGGGACCGGACCTGCGGTCCTCCTGGTGGATGGAGCGCTGTGCAGTCGCTCGTTCGGGCCGATGGGGCCGCTCGCGGCACAACTGACGCCGCACTTCACGGTGTACACGTATGACCGGCGAGGCCGCGGCGACAGTGGCGATACGCAGCCCTTCGCGGTCGAGCGCGAGATTGAAGACATCGAGGCCTTCATCAATGAGGCCGGCGGATCGACCTTCGTCTATGGTATCTCCTCCGGCGCGGCCCTGGCCTTCGAGGCTGCGCGCATGCTTCCCACCAAGATCACGAAGCTGGCGCTGTACGAGCCACCGTACACCGTCGACCCAGACCGTGTGCAGGGATTCAACGAGTACCGGGTACGGCTCACGGAGCTACTTGCAGAGGGGCGCAAAGGTGACGCGGTCGAGCTCATGATGCGCCTGGTCGGCGCGGGGGACGAGGGTGTGGCCCGGATGCGACAGGCGCCGATATGGCCGCTGTTCGAGGCCGTCGCACCCACATTGGCATACGACGCAGCCGCGCTGGGCGATAGCTCCGTGCCCACCGACCGTGCCGCCTCGGTCACCATACCCACGCTCGTGATGGCCGGCGGGGCCACGTTCCCCTTTATACGGCAAGCTGCGCAAGCCCTCGCCGGCGCGCTCCCCCATGCTCAGCATCGCGAGCTAGAAGGGCAGACGCACGAGGTCGCCGCGGAGGCCCTCGCGCCTGTGCTGACAGAGTTCTTCGCCCGCTGAGCGCGCTCGGCCAGACAGGGGATCATCTCGCTCGTTTGCTTCCCTGGGTCCCCGTCCTTTCGTCTAGTATCCCCACCCCCAGCTTGCCATGACCTTGACATAGCTGCCTCCCGCGCCATATTCATTACTTCACAAAATGAAGTCTTGGCGTGGGTGAAGGCCGAAGAGTGTACGCCGTACGGATGACTGTGCGCGCGTGCCTGCTGGAGCGAGCGTCAATAATCCGCCCGACAATCAGAATAGGGTGACAACAGATTACGTGCTATGCGAGAGCGATAGGAGGAGAGGCGTGAGTACGACTGCAGGACTGACCGATGTGAGGCTGCGCATCTTGGAGCGCGCACGGCCCGTCAGCTCACGCTGGCTGTCGCTGATCGTTCTGTGCATCGGTTTTCTCATGATCGTCGTGGATACGACCATCGTCAACGTCGCACTCCCCTCGATCCAGCGTGATCTCGGCTTCTCGCAATCCGGCCTGGCCTGGGTCGTGAACGCCTACCTGATCGCCTTCGCCGGCATCATGCTGCTGGCGGGGCGTCTCGGCGATCTGATCGGACACAAGCGCATCTTCCTGATTGGGCTGGCGATATTCATCGTAGCCTCGCTGCTATCAGGGCTATCGTTCAGCCAGCCGGTGCTGGTCGCCGCGCGGTTCATACAGGGCGTCGGCGGCGCGGTGAGCTCCGCCGTGATTCTGGGAATGATCGTGACACTGTTCCCAGAGCCCAAGGAGCGGGCGCAGGCGATGGGCATCTTCGCCTTCGTCGCCTCGGCGGGCGGCGCGATCGGCCTGATGGCCGGCGGGCTCATCACCCAGGCGATTAGCTGGCACTGGATCTTCTTCGTCAACCTGCCGATTGGGCTGGCAACCATGGCATTGGGCGCCCGCCTGATCGAGTCCGATGAAGGCCTTGGCCTGGGCCACGGAGCGGACGTGCTCGGCGCCGTCCTGGTCACCGCCGCGCTGATGCTGGGTGTCTACACCATTGTCGAGTCCGACGTCTATGGCCTGGGCTCGCTGCATACGCTCGGGCTGGGCGGCCTCGCGCTGGCGCTGCTGGTGGCATTCATCATCCGCCAGGCGATGGCCTCCAACCCGCTCATGCCGCTGCGCTTGTTCCGTGGGCGCAATTTGTCAGGCGCGAACCTGATCCAGGCGTTGATGGTCAGCGCCTTCTTCGGCTTCTTCTTCCTCGGCTCGCTCGACATGCAGCGTGTTCTGCATTACGGCCCGCTGGCGATTGGCCTCGCGTTTCTGCCGAACACCATCGCGATGGCAGCGTTCTCGATTGGCCTGGCGGCTCGCCTGATCACGCGGTTCGGGTCGCGCAGGGCACTGCTGGCCGGCCTCGCGTTCATCGTGGCCGGGCTTGCGCTCTTCGCGCGCTCCCCGCTGAACGCCGACTACGTGCGCGACCTGTTGCTGCCGATGGTGCTGCTTGGCATCGGCGCGGGGATGTCCTTCACGGCGCTGAGCCTCCTCGCGATGGCGGACGTCACACCCAGCGACGCGGGGCTGGCCTCCGGCCTGCTGAATACGACCACCCAGGTAGGTGCGGCGCTCGGCCTCGCTATCCTCGCCACCATCTCGGCTGGCCGCACGGACCAGCTCGCTGGCGACGGCCAGAAAGCCATTGTGGCGCTCAGCGGCGGCTATCACCTCACCTGGGCAATCAGCGCCGGACTGGTGCTGGTGGCGCTTGTGCTGGCGGCCACCCTGCTGACCCGCGAATCGCCAGCCGCGACAGAAGGCGCTTCTGAGGACGCGACCAACGTCGTCGAGCGTGCCGTCGAGGAAGAAGTGTGCGCATAGTGAGTCTCTGCGTCCGACCGGCCCCGGGTACGCGGTAGCGGTACTGGCACGTTGGATGGTGAACGCCGCGAGCCCACAGCCAGCCTCCCGAATCCAGGACAGCGCACAATTGAGGGCAAAGACCATGGCGCTGCCCTGCCCTGATGTCGCTCGCGCTGGCTCTGGTAGCATACGTCAACATCTGGGGGAAAGCCCCCAACTGGGAATGCCGGACCGATGACGACTCCAGACTGCTAGAGGCCATTCTGTTCGAGGAGGTCGTATGAAGTTTCGGGCCACCATCCAGCTCAACGGCAAGACCGCGACGGGAATTCGCGTTCCACCTGAGGTGGTGACGAGCCTCGGATCCAGTAAGAAGCCGGCGGTCCGCGTCACCATCAACGGCTACACCTACCGCAACACCGTGGCGACCATGGGCGGGGAATTCATGCTCGGCATCAGTTCGGACGTCCGCGAGCACGCGGGGGTCGCCGCGGGCGACGAAGTGGACGTTGACCTCGAGCTGGACACGGAGCTGCGCGAAGTAAGCGTACCGCCTGACTTCGCGGACGCCCTCGACCGTGACCCACACGCCAAACGCTTCTTCGACGGCTTATCCTACAGCAACAAACGGCGCGTCGTGCTCCCAATCGAAGACGCGAAGACCGACGAGACGCGGCAGCGGCGCATCGCCAAAGCGGTCAGCATGCTGCACGAGGGGCGTATCTAGCGCTGAGAGCTACGGCCGCCGCGCCCAAACTGACGTACGCCGGTGGGTACGGTATGGGGCCAACGGCGCTCAAGCCAGCTCCGTCGTGCCTTTAGCGCGCAGAGGCTCTCGTTCGCCAACAACGAGCAACGAGGCGGCTGACGACAAAAGGATGCGGCAGATGGCGGCAACTATGCGAGTAAAAGAAGCAGAGCAGCCCCGACGGGAGCCAAGCAGGAAGGACTGGGACAATGAACAGCGCAGGACTCTCCAAGACGCGGCTCGACCGTCTGCGTGACGTCATGGCTGGCTATATCGAGCGCGGCGAGGTGCCCGGGCTCGTCATGCTGGTCAGCCGGCGTGGCGAGGTGCATGTGGACGCGCTTGGCGCGAAGGCTGCCGGCGGCGACCCAATCCAGCGCGACACAATCTTCCGCATCTCCTCGATGACCAAGCCGATTACCGCCGTGGCGACGATGCTCCTGGTGGAGGAATGCGCGCTGCGGCTGGACGAGCCGGTAGATCGCCTGCTGCCCGAGCTAGCCGGCCGCCGCGTCCTGAAGCGGCTCGACGGGCCGCTCGACGACACGGTGCCAGCACACCGGCCGATCACCGTCCGCGATCTGCTCACCTTCCGCATGGGCTTCGGCCAGATGCTCGCGCCACCCGATGCCTATCCAATCCTGCGGGCCGCCAGCGAGCTGCAGATCGGCATGGGTCCGCCGGCGCCGGGGGCGATGCCTGGGCCGGACGAGTGGATGCGCCGCCTGGGCACGCTGTCACTCATGCACCAGCCGGGCGAGCGCTGGATGTACAACACGGGGTCCGACGTGTTGGGTGTGTTGATCGCGCGGGCCTCCGGCAAGCCATTGGAGACGTACTTTCGCGAGCGCATCTTCGAGCCGCTCGGCATGCGAGATACCAGCTTCAGCGTGCCAGCCGCCAACCTCGACCGGCTGGCAACCAGCTACGCGAACGATCCCGAAACCGGCGCGCTCGCGGTCTATGACGAGGCCATGGGCGGCCAGTGGAGCCACCCGCCCGCCTTCCCCTCCGGCGCCGGCGGGCTGCTCTCGACCGTAGACGACTACCTGGCCTTCGGGCAGATGATGCTGAGGCAGGGCACGTACGGCGGCGGGCGCCTCCTGTCAAGGCTCTCAGTCGAGACCATGACGACGGATCAGCTCACGCCCGAGCAGAAGGCGGTCTCCGGTCTCGTGCCGGGCTATTTTGCCAGCCACGGCTGGGGCTTCGGCGTCTCCATCGTCACGCGGCGCACCGGCGTGGCCGAGGTGCCCGGCCGGTTCGGCTGGGACGGTGGCCTCGGCACCTCCTGGTATGCGGATCCCCGTGAAGATATGGTCACCATCTTGATGACGCAGCGCGCCTGGACATCCCCCAGCGCTCCGAATGTCTGCCTCGACTTCTGGACGCTGGCCTATCAGGCGATTGATGACTGAGGCCGCACACCGCACACTGAGTCTGCGGGGGCGCTGCTATACTTCCTGCCATGGATGGCATCTTCGTGATTCACAAAGCAGCCGGCATGACCTCGCACGACGTGGTGGCGCGCGTGCGCCGGCTGCTGGGGCAGAAACGCGTCGGCCACGCCGGCACACTCGATCCGCTGGCCACCGGCGTGCTGCCGGTGCTGGCGGGCCAGGCCACGCGCGTGGCGGAATACCTCAGCGAGAGCGGCAAAGCCTACCGCGCGACGGTGCGCTTCGGCGTCGAGACCGATACCTACGATGCCGAAGGAACGGTCGTGCGCGAGGCGCCGGTCGCCCTCACGCTGGCCGAGATCGAGGCGGCGCTGCCGGCGTTCCTGGGCGAGCAGCTCCAGGTGCCGCCGCTCTACTCGGCGATCAAGCGAGGGGGGCAGCCGCTCTATAAGCTGGCGCGCGCCGGCGAGCAGGTGACGCCTGAGCCACGCCCGGTAGTGATCTACGCGCTGCGGCCGGTGGCCTGGGAGCCGCCAGACCTCGTGCTGGACGTCGAGTGTGGCAAGGGCACTTATATTCGCTCGCTGGCGCACGATCTCGGCGCGCGCCTGGGCACCGGCGCCCACCTGGCGGGCCTCGTGCGCACACGCAGTGGCCCCTTTTCCCTACGCCAGGCGCTCGCGCTGGAAGCACTCGAAGAGGCGCTGGCGGGCGAGGCGTGGCGCGATCACCTCTACGCGCCCGACGAGGCGCTGCTGGACCGCCGTGCGGCGATCCTGGGGCCGGACCAGGCGGCACGCCTGAAGAACGGCCAGCCGCTGCGCTTCGCCGCGACGTCGCTGATTGCCGAGCCGCCAGCCGAAGGCGAGCTGCTGCGCGCGTATTCGACCGATGGGCGTTTCCTGGGGCTGGCGCGCTGGGAGGCCGCGGCCGGAGCGTGGCTGCCGCACAAAGTGCTGGAGATCGCCCCGGTCGAGGATCCGCCTCAGCGCCCGTAGGGGTCGGCCGGCGTCTGGATGGTCGGCGCGTCGTTGTCGCCTGGATGCCAGGGCTCGGGCTGGCCATACTGGCCCGGCATCGTCTGGCCGCCAGGAGGCGTTGGGTAGCTCCCAGGTGGCGTCGGATAGGCGCCGCCCGCCGGCGGATAGGTCCCCGGCGCGGGCGGATAGGCACCTACTGGAGCCTGCCCGTAGCCGCCACCAGGCCCGCCTGGTCCGCCGAAGTTGCCCGGTGGTCCGGTTTGCGGCCGCTTGCCCCGGCGCACCAGCGTCACGACCAGCACAGTGATCACCGCCAGCAGCAGCGCCGCGAATGCCAGTAGTGCGATCACCGTCGCCGAGCCGCCGGCCCCACCGCTCGTAGACGTGCTCCCGGTGCCAGCGGACGGCACAGCGGTCGCGGTTGGCGCGCTGGTTGCGGTGGCTGTCGGTTTGGGCGTAGCTGTCGGCGCCGGTATGGCAATCTTGACGTGTGGACCATGGGGGCCGATATCGAGCACGCCGGTCTGGGTATGCGCGCTAGCGATGTAGCTATTGGGCGACGTATTGGCCGGAATCGGCAGCGTGACCGAGAACGAGCCGTCGGCGGCGGAGCTGACCATCGCCGAAGCCACCGGTGCGCCATCGCAATCGGCGCAGGGGCCGACATAGACGAAGATGTTGCCCTGCGCAGGCAGCCAGTGTTTTCCGGTGATGGTCAGATGCGCGCCAGGCGCGACCGTACTCTTTGAGAGGCTGAGCGAAGGCGGCTGCGACGAGAGCACCGCAAAGGGGCCGTCATCTACGTTGAAGATGGTCGAGCTGTCGGCGGCGCGGTAGGCGCAGATGCTCCACTGGCCGCTGCCAGCGCCTCCCGGCCAGTCGAAGCCGAAGTCGAAGTTTCCGGAGCCGTCGGGCGTCGCAGTGCCATTGAGCGGCACCTTGGTGGGCTCGAGCTTGCAGAACTCCGAATCAGTACTATTGTTGACGTCACCCTTGACCACCTTGAACGTGAGCGCCTGCCCCGTCTCGGCGCTGAAACCCTCCCCATGTACCAGCGCATGCTCTCCGACCGGCCCCTCAGGATAGCCGTTGTTCTGGCCGGCGTAGATCATACTTGAATCCCAATGAATGCAGCCGTTGTCGCACGAGCCGGCGGCGTGCGCGACCGGGACCGCCGCCAGCCCGGTGGCGCTCGCGGTGCCGAGCAGCAGCCACAGCGCCCCCACGGCCCTCGCCAGCGCCCTGCGCGCGAACGTGCGCTTTCTCATGCCCACCCTCCCCCGACGAGACGCCCTAGCATTCGGCCGAGTGCGGCGCGGTGGCATTACATAGCCGGCGCCTGCCGAGCGGACGTCTCGCGGGGCCAGTATATCGGCTGTTCGTTGGGCAGGCAAGGGCCATCATGCGGAGCGCATTAGGGCCCCGAAGGTGGAGTCGGCATCTCAGTCGGGACCGGTAGCTCGGTCGGGATTTGTTCAGGCGTGTCAGTCGGGAACGGCTCAGGCGTATCACTGGGCGTTGCTTCCGGCGTGTCGGTCGGAACCGGGCTCTCGGTCGGGCTTGGCTCAGGCGTGGCCGTGGGGCTGGGAGATGGAGTGGGAGTCGGCGGCGGGGTGGGCGTCGGGGTCGGGGTGCGCGTGGCGGTGGGCGTCGGCAGCGGCGTCACGGTCGGGTGCGGAGCGGCCTGGATGCTGGGCTGCGGCACGAGCGGCGAGCCGCCAAGGCCGGAGAAGCTGCCTGTGAGCGCGGCGAGCACCAGCGTCCCCAGCAGCAGCAGCGTCGCCAGCGCGCCACAGCCGAGGCTGAGCTGGCGCTGGCGCGCGGCGGCAATGGCGCGCTCGAATCGTGCTCGCGAGCGCGTGTCTCGTCCCTCGGTTGGCCACTCAGGGCGCACACCGCCTTCCGGCTGCCAACGCCTGGCGGTGGGCGGCAGGGGGGGCAGCGACGGCAGCGACGGCCCAGCGCCCTGGCTGCCTGGACCACGCGGAGCGGACGACGGCCGGCCGCGTGAAGCGCCGAGACCAGGTGTGTGACGGGGCTGGCGTGGCGGCTGCGGCGGCCGCACGATCGGCTGTGGCTCCGTCGGCTGATCTGAGTCGTCAAAGGGCTGCTGCCCGTCGTCCATGCGCGCCTCCCTGCTCGTCGCGCGGCCATCGGCGTCCGGCTGCCCTTCGGCTGTGGCGCTGTGCGCGGCTCCTCTGCCAGCGCAGCACTATGCATCTCGCGGGCCACGCGCCCGACGCCCATGCCAGCGTGCCGGACCGTTGACGGGCCATTATGGGCTGTGTAGGATGCGCTGGCGGGTGCGGATGATGCGCTCTGAGGGAGCGCACCCCACCACAAGGGAGGATGTTCGATGGCAGACGGCACATATGCGAAGGGGCTGGCCTCGGCGTTGGACGAGGCAATCGCCGAGCTGGAGCGCGCAGCGAGTAAGCAAGCGGGTGAGCAGGCGGACCGCCAGCGGGCACGCGGCGCACCGGCAGGCGTGGGCTACGGCGCGGCGCGCGAGGAAGAGCAGGCGCCATCCCCCGTGGCGAGCAGCGCACCGCCGGCAACCGAGGCACAGCCAGCGCCCTACCCACCGCCACCCCCTGCCCCAGCTCAGGCGCCCGCGCCAGGGGCTTCCTATGGTGGCGTGCCCTACGCGCCGCCGTCCGCACCGCCCGCTGCCGCGCCTCCGCCGCCAGAGGTTATCGCGAGCAATCTCAGCATGCAGATCGGCCGGCTGGAGACACTGCGTAGTTGGATGCGCGACGATCCCGCCTTTGGCCGGCTGGTGGATAGCCTGATTGGCCAGCAGGTGCAGGCGGCCGAGCGGCGGCAGCGCATCTTCTCGGGCGTGCTCAGCGTGGCCTCACTGGTGGTAGGCTGGCTGCTCACTGCCCTCAGCCCCCTTGGGTTGCAGCACCTGCTCGGCAGGTAGCGCCGGCTAGCCCGACAAATCCGGCAGCGTGAAGCGGTGGACGGCGACCCGCGCCTCGTCGCCATCTGGCGGCCAGGCGCGATCGAAGATCGTCTCATGATCCCGCCAGCCGGCCTCGCGCGCCGCCGCGACGAACGCCAGCGAGACGCGCCGGCCCGGCTCCGCCAGCCAGCATGCGCCGCCGGGCACGAGCAAGCGCGGCACAAGCCCAAGCAGTGGCGCGAGATTCTCCATCTCGTAGAGCACGTCGGCGGCCAACAGCAGATCAAACGGTCCGGCGGCAAGGCAAGCGGCACGGCCCGCCTCCGTGCGCCAGTCGAGCAGCAGCGTGCGCGGGGCGCGGCCGGCGTTGCGCAGCGCGTTGTAGCGGGCGAAGAGTAGCGCCTCGGCATAGCAGTCCGCGGCAGTCAAGCGGGCGCCGGCCGCCAGCGCGGCGGTGGCCGTCACACCCAGCCCGCAGCCTAGCTCCAGCGCGCGCCGGCCCTGGACGGCCTCCGATTCTGCCAGCAGCGCTTCCGCCAGCGCCAGTCCGCTCGGCCATAGGAGCGCCCAGTACGGCATATGAACGCCCGCCGCGACGGTGAGGCGCGCCTGCCCCGCCGCGAGCGCAACCGCCGAGAGCTCACGGGGCTCTGCCCGTCGCGTGGACTGCGCCGAAACGCGCGGCTGAGTACTAGCGGCAAAACGGTCGAGCGGATCGTCGGGGCTGGCGGGCAATGTGATGGTATAGGGGCGGGACGTGCCGGGAATCGGCAGCGTCTCATCGGCGAGGGCGTAGAGGTGCGCGAGTCGGGCACGCAGCCGCGCGAGCGCCGATGCAGCGTTTGATGAACTCATGCGCATGTGTAGTGTTGGCGATGGGATGGGGCCAAGCGCAGGCTCCCCCAAGTGAAATGGCGTGACTATGGTGGGCGTTCTATGTAAAAGAGACGCTCAATCGCTCGCGGAGATCGTCCAGACACTCGGCGGTAAAGTTGCGAATCCCGAGCAACTGTTCGTCGCTGAGTGATGCTACGTCCGACACACGCCACAAGCCCGCGCGCGTCAGACAACTATATGTCCGAGGCATTAGTTCCAGCGCCTCAATGGGGCTGTCCCCACTTATGGGCATCCCAGCGGGCTGGGAAGGTTTGCCAACTAAGGGTACAAACACGAATGAACCGCTCAGCGTGTACGTCCCAGGGTGACGGTTGAGGGCTGACACTTCGTGGCCGACAATGCGTTTGATTGCGTCATCAGGGTGACGGAGATCTCCCTGATCATCCTCATTGAGGTTGTCCCTATTCGCATTCTCGCCGTCCACGATTTCCTCCCGTCTGCTGCTTCTGAAGCAGGGATCGCAGTCGTCACCGGCGTGTTTGCCCCGTCTGGCTCAGGTGTACGCTACTTGAGCTATGCGAGATCAACCGTATCACATCCGCGTCGGGCACGCAGCACACCGCCTGTTATCCCGCACCACGGTAGTTAGCGCTCCAGGGCCGCCTCAGGCGCGGTGACCAGCGTCGCGCCGTCGCCGGTTGGGATGCCGGCTGGCAGTACGAGCGCGAACGTGCTGCCCTGGCCCGGCGTGCTCTCCTGCAGCCAGATGTCTCCGGCCATCGCGCGCATGATCTGCCGGCAGATGTAGAGCCCCAGGCCCGTGCCGCGAATCTGGCTCGCGCGCGCCGAGTCGCCGCGCGAGAAGCGCCCGAAGAGCCGTTCGCGCTCGCCTGGCGGGATGCCCATTCCTTCGTCGCGCACACTGATGATGTAGTATGGCTCGGCCGCCGCTGCCGCGGCCACCGCAGGTAGCGGCGCCTCCGGGTCGTGCTCGGCGGCCGACTGCGCCTCCGACACCTGCCGCAGGACGAGCGTTGGCCGGTCGGCAAGCCCATCCTCGGCGGCGGGTGCATCGAACTGCGCCGGCACGCAGCGCGCCAGCACCACCCCCCCACGCGGGCTATACTTGATCGCGTTGCCCACCAGATTATCGAGCACTTCTTTGAGCCGGCCGAGATCGGCGCGGACGTAGAGCTGCGGCGGCACTTCGGCAACCAGCTCGTGCGTGCCGCCCTGCGCGGCCTGCAACTCGCGGTACGCGCGCAGCACCTCGTCCACCACAGGCGCCAGTCGCACCGGCCCGATGTGCAGCTCCAGCCGGCCGGAGTCGAGCCGCGACGTCTGGAGCAGTCGCTCGGCAATCTCGGCCAGCTCCTCGGTGGAGGCCGCCGCGCGGCGCAGGAAATCGAGCGCGCGGGGATCGTCGCGCGAGCCGGGATAATCCAGCAGCAGATCAATGAAGCCCTGAATGCCCGTCAGCGGAGTGCGCAGCTCGTGCGAAGCCGTGGCGATGAAGTCGTCCTTCAGGCGGTCAAGCTCGCGCTGCTTGCGGTAGGCGCGCTCCAGCTCGACATACGTGCGGGCGTTCTCAATCGCCTGGGCGGCCTGCGCTGCGAAGAGGTCTAGCAGCCACAGATCGTCATCGGTGAAGGTGCGGCGCTCGGCATCGTCCAGCACATCCAGCACGCCGACCACCTGGCTGCGATGGCGCAGCGGGACGGCGATCACCGAGCGGAAAGCTTCACCCTCGTAGATCGCGTCGCGCAGCGGCGAGGTCGGGTAGTCGTCAACGATCACGCCCTTGCCGGTCTGCGCCACACGGCCGGCCAGTCCCTCGCCCAGCCGCATCCGGCTGCCGGCATAATCGCCGCGCAAGCCCTGGCAGACGATCACCTCCAGCTCGTCATGGCGTGGATCGCGCACGTAGACGGCACCAGCGCGCGCGCCGAGCAGGGCGATCGAGCGGCGCAGGATGTCGGCCAGCAGCTCGCTGGGATCAGCGCCGAGCTGGCTGGCGACGTCGAGCGAGGTGGCGTGCAGCGCGAGCATCTGGCCGATGCGCTCCTGGGCGACCTCGGCCACCTCCTGGGCGCGCTGGCGGGCGAGCACCTGCCGCGTGACATCCACCGCGGCCACCAGCACGCCACCGGCGCCCGTTCCAGATCCGGGCAGCGGCGAGCTGGTGACGTTCCAGTAGCTGAGGCCACGCTCGGGCGAGTGCAGCGGCAGCTCGATCATCGCCTGCGGCTCGCCGCCCTCCAGCACGGCATCCAGCCGCAGACTGGCGGCCAGCTCGGCGGCACGCTGGGGAACGATCTCGCGCAGACAGCGGCCGGAAACTGGGGATGCGCCGTCGTGGCCGATCAACTGGCCGAAGGCGGCGTTGGCAAGCGCAACGCTATGCTCGCGACCGGTGAGTGCGGCGATGGCGACCGGCGCGTGGCGCACCACCGTCTGCGCGACAACCTCCTGGCTCTGCGAGTAGCTGAGCAGGCGATCGCGGTCGGCGGCCAGCGCGGTGAGATCGGCGATCTCGTCGAGCGACTGGAGCTGGCGCGGCCCGAGCCGAGCGGCACTGCCGACCACCAGCGCGCCCAGCAACTGCCCGCGCACGCGCAGCGGATAGGCGGCGAGCGTGCCGAGCGGGTCGAGCGGGCTGCCTGTATCGCGCGTGCCCGCGGCAGGTGTTTCCGCGGGACCAGAGCCGCCGGCGGGCGTGTGGGCGCTGGTGAGGGACGCGATGCGCGCGGGCCAGTCGCCCGCCAGTGGATGCGCGGCGGCGTCGAAGAGCAGCAGCGGCCGGCGGTGCGCGGCGACCTCGGCGATCAGCGCATCGGGCTGCACGGCTGGCGCTGGCTCTGTGGTCTCGGCTTCAGGCATCTCGGCGGCGAGGGCAGGGGCAGGGGCAGGGGCAGGGGCAGGGGCAGGGACGGCGGCGACAGCACGAGTGCGCAGCAGCGGGCTCAGCTCGTGACCGCCGGCGCGATCCTGCTCGGCGCTCCAGGCCGCGGGATCGGCGATCCAGATCTGGATCGCGGCTGGCGCCAGCGCGACGGCGAAGCTCTCCGCCACGATCCGTACGGCGTCGTCGAACGGACGATTGAGCAGAGCGTGGCGCATGCCGGGCAGCGCCAGCGCGAGCGAATCGGAGAGGGGCAGCAGCGGCGGCAGCGCGGAAGCCTGGCGGGCACGCTCGGCCAGCCCTGGAATATGGCTCGCGCGAGCCGGACCGGATGTGCGGCGCACGCGTTTGGCAGCCGGCGACGAGGGTGCCACCTCGACGGCTACCTCGGCGGACGACCCACTGGCAGCGGATAGAGCCGCGGGGTCGGCAGCAGGAACGGAGTCGTGCGCAGGCGCGAGTGCGCGCCCGCGAGCGGCGGGAAGGGCTGGGCGATCCACGGACGCATCCACCAGCGCGGAGGCCGTCTGCGCTGCACTCGCGTCCGGTGTGGGCACGGAGGGCGCGGCATCTGGCGTGGGCTCAGGTGTCCGCTGCCGGGTGCGCGTCCGCCGCACAGTCGTCTCGTTGGTCGTGGCTGCCATGAATCTGCCTTCCCTCGGCGCCGTGCCGGCCCTCAAGCGGCCATGCGGGCACGCTCGCAGTGTACGCGCCCGCCGGGGCGAGGGTCAACGCGGTCCTGGGGACTGCGACGTGTGTGCGGCCATGATCGTCACACAGGGCGCCGGCGGGGCACGGGGGAGCTAGCCCAATCGGCGTCCACCTGGGAACGACACGAGCGGAACCAGCACCGCGCAGACACAGCCGGCACAGAAACGCCGGGCGGGCGCCGCGGGCAGACGGCGACCACAACCCGGCATCTGGCTGACACCCCCGCGCGTCTGCAGCCACACGAGGGAGGCTGCCGCGTCCGCGGCTGCCCTTCTTGGAGAGAGACACTGGACTCCGCTGAATCCTCCATCTTGGTGATACAGCGGTCAAGCGGGAATGCGGAAGCACGGTCCTCAGCCCTTGGCTCGCCCTTCTCCCCGTCCCTGGCGGCAGTGCTGCGGAGCAGACGCGACAGCGTAGTGGCCGCATCTCCGCACGCCACATGCCAAGTATGCACGAGCGGCCACACAAATGAGGGCCAACTCGCACCTCGCCAGTCTAAAGTGCGGCTGTGGCTGGCACCGCGGACAAGGGACTATGATTCTCGCCTGCAGTGCCGGAGAACGAATCCCGGGCCACGAGCATCGCACGTAGTCGCTGTGGCAGCGGGTGCGCTTACCGAGCTGGCGCCGACGACGCCAAGGCGGCGGTGGTGCCCGTTCGGGCGGTGCGGTGAGGCGAGGCGCCTGCGCGCGAGGTGTCGCGCGCGAGGGACGGGCGAGCGGGCGATGCGTGCATCGCCCCTACAGACAGCATACGCGGCTGCGGGCAGGGCGTCCGCAAGACGCCCCTACAGAATGTCGCACGCGCACTACCCTTGGCATCCGTAGGGGCGTGCTGCGCACGCCCACGTGCCGGTCCCCTATGCGCGCTCCTGGCGCAGCGAGAGCGCGGCCAGCAGCACCATCAGCACGGCGAAGCCGGCAATGAAGACCAGATCGGGCCACACGTCGGACAGCCCCATTCCTTTGAGCATCACATCCTTCAGCGCGAAGTTGGCGTAGGTCAGCGGGAAGGCGTAGGCGAGCTGCTTGAGCACCACCGGCAGCGTCGCCACCGGGAAGAACAGCCCGCCCAGCAATATCTGCGGCACCAGCAGCAGCGGAATGAACTGGATCACCTGTAGCTCGTTGCGCGCGAAGGCCGAGGCGAAGATACCCATGTTCACCCCGCCGATCGTCAGCACCAGCGTCACCAGGAAGATCAGCCCCAGGTTGCCAGCGTAGTGCACACGCAGCACGCCCACCACGAAGAGCAGGATGATGAGGGATTGCAGCAGAGCGAAGAGCGTGAAGCCCAGCACGTAGCCCAGCACCAGCTCCGCCTTGCTCAGCGGCGAGACCATCAGCCGCTCGATGGTCCCCTGCGAGCGTTCGCGCAGGAACGCCACCGAGGTCAGCAGGAAGACGAAGAAGAACGCGAAGATGCCGATCAGCAGCGGCGCGAACGCGTCGGTCTGCGTGTACTCCGGCCCGCCGTAGAGATAGCTGACCGCCAGCGCCTGGCCCTGCGGCACCACCGTCGGCGGCGGCGTGGTGATCGGCACGGGTCGCGGCGCGGCCTGGACCGCGGCCTGCGTTTCCTGGGCACTCGCGGCGGCGGACGAGGTAGACGCACTGGGGCTGGCAAGCGCGCTGGGTGCGAACTGATATTGGTGCTGGAGCGCGGTGACGAGCTGCGCGACGAGGCCGCTCAGTTGGCGCGCGGCGGCTGGATTCGAGCCGTCCAGGCGCAGCACCGGAGCCGGCGCGCCGAACGCGAGCACCGGCGGGAAGACCAGCACGCCGTCGGCGTCGCCGCGCTTGATGGCCGCGTCCACATCGTCGCGCGCGATGGGCTTGATCGTCAGCTCCGATTGGGAGGCGAGCAGCTCCTGGATCTGCCCCGTCACTCCCTGGCCGACAGGCCCATCTGGCGGCACGATGCCGAGTGTGAGACTCGCAGTGCTGTTGTTCAGCACGAAGTTCAGCAGCGTCATCACCAGCAGCGGCGCGCCGAAGAGCAGCGCGAGCGTGCGCCGGTCGCGGGCGAACTGCCGCACGATGCGGATCGAGAGCGCGAGCACACGACGGATGGACATGGCTTTCCACCCTCCCCTCACCGTCTCATGCCACATGGGCTTGCATAAGCATACGAGTCAGAGCGAGGCGACCCACGCGCCCAGCACCCAGAGGACCGCCGCCAGCGCCAGGAGGTACGGCAGATTGAGCGTCATCGCGGCTCTCCACCCTCGGCCGCGACGCGCGTCAATCGCATGTACTCCGTCACGCCAGTCGCTCTGAGGATCAGGCGCACGGGCAACGGCGCCCATGGCATGGGCGGGTCCGTGATGAGGCGCGGATGGGCGAGGCGGATGCGCCGACCGCGTGTCACGATCTCGCACCCGTCTGCCGCGAGCACGTTGCGCACCCAGTCCGTCTCAGCGCCGTAGGTCAGCGCGATGATGTAGTCATTCCCAGCGCGGAAGACATTGAGAGGCGTGTGGTACATCCGCCCCGACCGGCGCCCTTTGTGGATCACGATGCCGAACCCCGGCAACTGGTCGGCAAATTGGCCTGTGATACGATTGGTCACGCGGCGATTGAAACGCGCAACTGTTTGTGGCAGCGGCATGCGATACCGTCCTTCCCCTGTTCACCCCGTTCGCCTTCTTCACGCTCTCCATATCCACCCTATTCGGTCTGCCACTCTCTCCCCGCTCTGTGCACCTCCGTGTCTCCGGTGTCTCCGGTGGCGCGTTCTCTCTCCGCCTCCGGCCGCTGGGCAAAGTAGAGGAAGGCGCGGTCGAAGTCATCCTCGCCCGACTGGCGGCGCAGGGCGTCCGGACTATCCACCGCCAGCAGCCTACCGAAGCGCAGCAGCGCCAGCCGGTCGCAGCGTGCCGCCTCATCCAGGTGGTGCGTCGAGACCAGAATCGTGACGCCTTCAGCGTTCAGCCGCTTGAAGTAGTCCCAGAACGTCAGCCGCAGCTCCGGGTCTATGCCGACCGTCGGCTCGTCGAGGAAGAGCAGCCGCGGCTCGTGGATCAGCGCGCAGGCCAGCGAGACGCGCTGGCGCATCCCGCCGCTGAGCGTGCCGACCGTCGCCCCGCCACGCTCGGTCAGGCCAACCAGCTCGAGCACCGCCTCGATGCGTCGCCGCAGCCGCGCGCCATGCAGGCCATAGATCGCGCCGAAGAAGGTCAGATTCTCGCGCGCCGTCAGATCGCCGTAGAGCGCATTGGCCTGCGTCATGTAGCCAATGCGCAGGGCGACCGAACGGGCAGGCATCGGGCGGCCGAGCACGCGAATCGTGCCAGCGGTGGGGCGCGCCAGCCCGAGCAGCAGACGGATCAGCGTCGTCTTGCCGGAGCCGTTGGGACCAATCAAGCCGAACGTCTCGCCGGCCGCGACATCGAAGCTGACGCCGTCCAGCGCGCGCAGTTTGCCGAAGACTTTCGTCACGCCGTCGAGCACGACTGGCGCATCTGGGCGATTTGCCTGCATGGGCGAGCCTCCTGAAAGGCGGTTCGAAGATGAGTGCTGAGTGAGTACTCAGTCAGTTAATTGGCCGCGGTGTATGTCTACCTCCCTTTGCGGCGGCTGCGCGCCGAACTATTGCGCCCCGATGCCGTGCAGCAGGTTCTCGACCACCTGCTCGATATATGGCTCCGGCGGCAGGCCAGTCACGAGCATTGCGATCACCGAGCCCATGAGCATGCGCGCGCTGACCTGCGTATCGTGCGGGCGCAGCTCACCGGCGGCGACGCGGCCGGTCAGATAGCCGCTCAGCATCCCAATGGCCATCTGCTGTAGCCCCCGCAAGCTCTGTTGCATCTCAGGATGCGCCATCGTCTCGTGGATGATGATGCGAATCAGATCACGCCGCTCGCTGGCCGTGGCAAAGGCGGTCCTGGCGGCGTAGATCAAGAAGTCACGGACGGGCATCCCCTCGGCGTGCGCATAGACGTCCATCATCACCGGCATCGGGTTGTCGCGCTGAATGATCGCCCAGAACAGCTCGTCTTTGCTGCGGAAATAGTGGTAGATCAGCCCTTGCGCCACATCGGCCGCCGCGGCGATCTCTTTGATACTGGTGCGCTCCATCCCCTTCTCGGCAAAGAGGGAGCGCGCCACGTCGATCAGTTGGTTGCGCCGCTCTTGGGCCTGCGCGCCGCGCTTGGAAGGGGTAGACGCCACCATCTCGCCTCCCTCCAAATTTCGTTGGCTGAACGTTCACTCAGTGAATCTACGGCAAGCATACCTGACCGCAAGAGCGCCTGTCAAGGAGAACCCTCAAAAGGAATTAGGGCCATCGCTGTGCTGCGTTGGCCGGTCGCGGCATCTGACCGTCCAGGGCCCGCTATCGCTCTCTATGGAGGAGGCTTCCGTTTCATGAGCCAATCACCAATCACGCCCGAAGCGCGCTTTGCCGCGCTCGTCGAGGGATTCCTCGGCACGCCCGGTGTCACGCCACCCACCGAAGGCAAGGCCTTCGGCTCGGCGGGGCTGAAGTTCCACGGCAAGATCTTCGCCATGCTCGTCCGCGGCCAACTGGTCGTCAAGCTGCCGAAGGCGCGGGTAGATGCTCTCGTCGTTTCCGGCGCGGGCGAGCGCTTCACCGCCAATCGCGGCCGGCCGATGAAGGAGTGGATCGCCATAGACCCAGCCTCCGACGAGGAATGGCTGCTGCTGGCACGCGAAGCGCTCGCATTCGTGGCCTCTTAGCGCTAAGCAAGATCATCCACTAGTTGCGCTGCGCACGGGCACGTCGGCCCAGATCACCGACTCGCGGTAGGCGTTCGCGCGCGAGCCGCCGGGCCGTAGCTCGCGGCTGATCGCGGCGAGTCGCGCGCGGCGCTCCTCCAGCGAGAGCGCCGGCTCCTCGTCGGCTGGATCGGGCGCCACCCACGGCGCGACAGCCAGGAAGCGCCCCACCAGCGGCTCGCCGGTCGCCACCGAGACGTACTCGTCCACGCCGATCAGGGCGCGCGGGCGCTCTGGAGGCGTCTCGGCACGGGCGGTGAAGGTGGACTGGCCGTCGAAGACGATGTCGAAGAAATTGCCGGTCTGCATTGGGCACACGTCGTAGCGCAGATTCGGATACGCCGGCTGGAGCGCGCCGAGCACCGCGTCGAGCCATTCCAGCGGCTGCCAGGCGCCGCGCCCACCCGGCCCTGCCCAGGGCGCGTCGTTGGCGTCGTTCTGCACCACGATCTCGGCGCCCAGCGCGTCGAGCCGGCGCAGATACTCCGGCGTGAAGGCATCCAGGCTGATCGCCACGCCCAGCCGCCCAGCCGGCGACTCGATCACCTGCACGTCCTCCAGTCGCCCCGGCGACAGATCCAGCGTCTCGCGCTCGGATGGTGTGAGGAAGACCTTTTCCACGCGGCCGAGAAGCGCGCCGTCGGGACCAAAGACCAGCGCGGCGTTGTAGACTTCCGGGCCGGTGGGCAGGTAGACGGCATTCGCGCCGCGGCGGCTGAAGCGGCGGATCACGCGGGGGTCGGTCGAGCGCCGCACGCGCGGCGCGAGTGTGGTGGCGGCGATGGTGATGTGATGGCGGTGGGCCAGCGCCGAGAGCATTTCGGCAAACGGACGGTAGAGCGCATCGGTCAGCGCGAGCAGCAGCGCGCGGGGCAGCGAGATGCCCGGCCAGCGGCGGCGGTAGGCCAGCACGCGCGGTAGAGAGGCCAGCGCGAGCAAACTCAGCGCCGTGCGCGAGCGGTGCGCGCGGCGAGCCAGAGCGCCGCGCGGCCCGGCCAGCGCGGCCGGCAGCCCCAGCAGCTCGCCCAGCGCCACCAGCGTTGGACGGTCGTCTGCGATGTGCGGAACGGCCAGCCCGACGATGCGCTCAAGCTCAGCGCGAAAGGCGGCCTCACTGGCGGGAATACGAATGCGGTTGCCGACGGCGATCAGACGAACAAGGGTCTCATCGCGCGCCGTGCTGCCATCCCCGCGCGCCATCGGTCTACGCGCCGCGCGCAGCCGCACCTGCGCTCAGCCGGCGGTAGCGCGCCCCGCTCATCTCGCCCAGCCCAATGGCCCCGAGCGCCAGCAGCACATGGATGATCTGCAGCCAGGCCGTCTCGTCCTGCACGAAGCCAATGATGGCCAGCAACAGTCCGAGAACGAAGGTGCCCACCATCAGACCGATAGGCCCGCCGCGCATCGCTTGCAGGGCTCCCAGCAGCCACAGCGCCGCGACGAAGAGGATGCCGAGCGCCATGTGCAGCAGCTTCCAGCCCGCCGCCGACTGTCCGACGAGCGTGTGTGTCCAGAAGAGCATGCCCAACACCAAATTGACCAGGAAGATCACACGCAGGGTCATCGCCGCGATCCGCACCGCCACAGGTCGCTCCCTCCCGCCGCGCTCGCTATGCGCCACGCGCCGCGCGGCACTCTGCCTCCGCCGGCCCGCACCGGCCGGCGGCTCCGATAGCCAGCACCCTTCAGCCGGCCGCTCGCCCAGAGCATACCGCAGCACCCAGCACGAATGCCGCCCTTGCTTGTCCTCGACCCCACCCTTCGCTATAGTGGCGTGTGAGAGCGTCACGGCGGCAGTATCCGCCTATGCGGGCCGCGACAGACGGCGGTGACGCCAGGGAGTACGACGGAGACGCCGAGCGCGGCCATGAGGAGCACGTGACGTGAGCGACACCCCGGCGATCACCGCGAAGCGCGAGGCCGCGGCGGAGCGCCCGCTGGCAGGACGGCTGTGGCTGGCAGGCACGCTGCGCCGGCTGGGGCTCACGCCGGAGCTCGTGCGGTTCGCCCTGGCGATCTTCGCCATCTCGCGTGCCGGCTTCGTGCTGCTCACGCTGCTTGCGCAGCGCTTCCTGGCGCCTATCGGCAGCGGCACCAGCTCGTTTGTCGGCACCTGGGTGCGCTACGATGCCAGCTACTACGCGCGGCTGGCGGCCGATGGCTACTTGGCCGCCACACCCTGGCGCGACGCGTTCTTCCCGCTGATGCCGTGGCTCGTGCACCTCGTCGCACTGCCCTTCGAGCCGCTTGGTCCCCGCTACCACGCTGACTACATCGCCACACTGGTCGTCTCGAACGCCGCCTATCTCGTCGCGCTGCTGGGGCTGGCCGCGCTGGCCGCACGCGACGCCGACCTCCCCACTGCCCGCCGAGCCATGCTCTACCTCACCCTCTTCCCCTCCGCCCTCTTCCTCTTCGCCGGCTACGCCGAATCGCTCTTCCTGGCGCTGGCCATCTGGTGCGTGGTAGCGCTGCGTCACCAGCGCTGGTGGCTGGCTGGCGCGCTCGGCTTGCTGGCCGCGACGACGCGCCAGATGGGCCTCTTCCTCGTCCTGCCCTTCGCCTTCTCGTACGCCAGTGCCCACGGCTGGCGCTGGCCCCACCCGCTCCATCTTCCTCACTTACCACGCCAGATGTCGCGTCTCCATGCCGATGCGCTGGCAATCGTGCTGATTCCTGGTGGGTTGCTGCTCTTCATGGCGTGGCTCTGGCTCGCCGTCGGCGATCCCCTGGCCTTCGAGCACGCCGAGCGCTACTGGCACCACAAGCTCACGGCGCCCTGGGCCACCCTCGCCTATGCCGTGCCATTCTTCTTGGGCCAGACCAACCCACGCTTCCGCGCGGACGAGCTGATAGATATCTTCTGCGTCGTGCTCTTCGCTATCCTGCTCATCCTCGGCATCCGTCGCTTGCCCGTGGGTGATCTGCTCTTCAGCGTGGCGATCTTTGTGCTCGTGCTCACCTACCCCACCAACGGCTGGCCGCTGCTCTCCGACGCGCGCTACATGCTCGAAATTTTCCCGTGCCTGCTGCTGCTCGCGCGACTCACTCGCCGTCCGTGGCAGACAGCGCTCGTGCTGGCGGTCTTCACGCTGTTGCTCGTCGTGCAGACGCAATACTTCGTCCGCGGCGCGCTGACCGTGTAGCCGCCGCCCGCTGGCTTGCGCAGCGCCGCGCGTGTTATGCTGCGGCGAGGCGTGCACGTGGAGCGCGCACGTGGGGCCGGAGAGGCGAAGGCCATGAGCGAGCGGACGACGGCGTCCAAACGGGGAATGAAGAAGGTCGGGACGAGCCGAAGTGCGGCGGCTGGCTCGGCGCGAGCCGCACGGCCGCGTGCGCGGACGATCTACACAGGCAAGCTGATTACCATCCGGCAGATACCTGTGACGCACGCCGACGGCAGCACCACACCCTACGAGATCGTGGGCCACCCCGACGCCGTGGCCATCGTCGCCATACGCTACGATCCTGCCCCCACGCGTGAGCCGTATGCGGAGCCGCGTGTGGCATTGGTCCGGCAGCGCCGGCCAGCGGTTGGCAAAGACCTGCTGGAGATCCCCGCCGGCCTAGTCGAGCCGGAGGAGCGTGACCACCCTGATTTGACCGCCGTGCGCGAGCTGCGCGAGGAGACGGGCTTCCTGGCGAGCGACTGGCAGCTGCTGACGCGCGTCTTCACGTCGCCCGGCTTCACCAACGAGGCGATCTCCATCTATCTGGCCCGCAGCCTGGAGCAAATCCCCGGCGCGGCGCCCGACCCGCATGAGATTGACTCGCTCGAGTGGATGCCACTGGCCGAGGCACTCAACCTCGTCCGCGACGGCGCCATTGATGACAGCAAGTCGGTCATCGGCTTGCTGCTCGCCCGCGACGCGCTTGGGAGGTAGGCATGCAGGGCCGCATCGAGATTGTGCAGGGCGACATCACGCGGCTGGCGGTGGACGCCATCGTCAACGCGGCCAACAGCTCGCTGCTGGGCGGCGGCGGGGTAGACGGCGCGATTCACCGCGCGGCGGGGCCGGAGCTGCTCGCGGAATGCCGTACGCTCGGCGGCTGCCGCACCGGCGAGGCTAAGCTGACCGGCGGCCACCGTCTGCCGGCGCGCTACGTCATCCACGTCGTCGGACCCGTCTGGAATGGCGGCAACCATGGTGAGCCGGAGCTGCTGGCGAGCTGCTATCGCAACAGTCTGGCGCTGGCCGCCGCGCACGGCGTCGAGACCATCGCCTTCCCGGCCATCAGCACCGGCATCTACGGCTACCCACTCGAGCCGGCGACACGTATTGCGCTGACCGAGGCGCGGCGCTTCTTGGCGCGGCCCACCTCGCTCCGCGCGATCATCTTCGTCTGCTTCAGCGACGATGCCTACATTACCTACAGGCGCCTGCTGGCGGACATGGGCGGCGCGGAGACCGCGGACAGTGCGGACGAGGCGAGCGGGACGCGCCAGGACCAGGACAGGGACGGATAACGATATGAAAGAGGCAGACCGGACCGCTATCTGGCGGCCAGCGGCGGGACGTGGAACGGGCAGCGATGAGTGTGCGCTGTGGCGCGACTCCCGCGGGTGGCGGCTAGAGGGGCTGGTGGTCACGGACTATCACGGCGAGCCAGCGCAGGTGCGCTACGCCGTCGGCTGCGACGCAGACTGGGCCACGCGCACTGCCAGGGTCGAGCTGCGCACGCCCTCCGCGCAACGCTATATCGAGCTGCGCGCACACAATCGGCGCTGGTTCGACGGCGACGGCCGCGAGCTGGAAGTGGTACATGGCTGTGTTGACGTAGATCTGGGCATGACACCGGCGACTAATACGCTGCCACTGCGCCGGCTGGCGCTTGCCATCGGCGAAAGCTGCGATGTCACTGCCGCCTGGGTGCGTTTCCCCGAACTGACCATCGAGCCGCTGCCACAGCGCTACACCAGGCTCGACGAGCGCCGCTATCGCTACGAGAGCGCCACCGGATTCATGGCTGAGCTGACGGTGGACGATGTGGGCCTGGTGGTGGACTATCCCGGCGGCTGGGAGCGCGTACAGTAGGCCGTGTGGGGGAAGAAGACTACTCGCCGCAGCAGAGCCAGCGATTGCCATACGCGCGCATGGCGTCAATCAGGTCTGCCAGTGCCTGACCCTTCTCGGTCAGCGAGTACTCGACCTTGGGCGGCACCTCGGCGTAGGTGCGGCGATGCAACACGCCCTCACGCTCGAGCGACGAGAGCCGCTCGGAAAGCGTCTTGGGGCTGATGCCAATCAGCGAGCGCTCGAGCTCGCTGAAGCGCTTCGTGCCAGTCGTCAGGTCGCGGAGGATGAGGAGCGTCCACTTGCCGCTCACAATCTCAGCTGTGCGGGCAACGGGGCAGACGACCTGCTCATGGGTGGTGGGCGGGCTATCCTGGACCGCCGAACTCTGGTGTGTCATACGCTTCTGCTCCTGCCCGTGCCCAGGCGAGCTGCGTGGCGAATCCACAGTGGGAATCGCCCGAAATGAACGGTTCTAGCTGGTACTTTTCATAGTACAGGATAGCATGCCGTGGTGGCTGCGTAAAGTGCCGCCGCAATTCTTGCGCGCAAATGCTGACAGAGTCGGCGCTTGTGCGGCTGCCGGCGGCATGCTAGAATGGCCGCCAACGCTGCCACCGCGTCATGAGGCGCGTCCACACGGCCTTCTCCACTGCATCATCCTATACTGCTGGCCAGATGTCCTGCCGTTAGCTTCCTACGTCGCGAGTAATCGCCGCCGATCGCCGAGGAGTCCCCCAAATGAGCGAGGCTACCCCGCTGCAGGCCGCCCCATCCCGTCCCGCCGACGCCGGCGCCCTGCGTCGCGCCACACGGTACGCGCGCTACATCTTCTGGCTGATGTTCCTGATCAATCTGGTGAATTACGCCGACCGTTTCGTCTTCTCGGGCTTTTCAAAGATCATTCAAGACGAGTTTAACTTCAACGACTCTCAGATCGGCTTTCTCGCGAGCGGCTTCCTGCTGGTCTACGCGCTGGTCGCCTTCGCGTTTGGGTTCATCGCCGACCGCACCAGCCGGAAGAACATCGTCGCCGCCGGTGTGGCAGTCTGGAGCCTGGCGACGGCGCTAACCGCACTCGCCGGAAGCTTCGGGACGATGCTCTTCGCGCGCACGATCGTCGGCATTGGCGAGGGCAGCTACTACCCCGCCGGTACGCCGATGCTCGCCGCCTACTTTCCGCCCTCGCGCCGGGCGCGAGTCCTCTCGCGCTGGAGTGTCGGCTCGCTGGTTGGCGGGGCCGTCGGATTCCTCATCACTGAGGCGATTCTCGTTTCGCTTGGCCGCGACTACTGGCGCGTCGGCTTCTACGTGGCCGCCGTGCCCGGTTTGATCCTCGCCGTGCTGTTCTTCCGCACGCGCGAGAAGATTCGCCACGAGGAGGATCCCGTGGCCGAGCAGAGCGCAGCGGAGGCTCGCTTCTACCGCGCGACCCGCGAATACCTGGGCATCCCCACGGTGCGCGTCGTGATCGCCATGCAGGCGCTCGGCTTCTTCGCGCTCTTTTCCATTGCGAC
Organism: Ktedonobacterales bacterium; assembly: GCA_035763125.1. Taxonomy (GTDB): domain Bacteria; phylum Chloroflexota; class Ktedonobacteria; order Ktedonobacterales; family JADMIN01; genus SMAG-U1939. The sequence continues at coordinate 11,084 of DASUBU010000211.1, read as the reverse complement.
GTTCCTGATCATCTATCTCAGCGACATCTATGGGCAGTCGGGGCCATACGGCGCAAACGGCCTGCCTGACACGATTACGGTGCTGCTGCCGAGCGTGATTCTGCTGATAGGCGGCATTGCCGGCAATCTGCTCGGCGGCGCGCTAGCTGACCGCATGAGCCGCCGCATCACCGGCGCGCGGGTGCGTGTAAGCGGCCTCGGCTTCCTGCTCTCCGCGCCAACGGTGGCCATCACACTCGCGGCGCCGCTCGTGCTCCGCGCCATTCCCGCCTACACAGCACTCACGCCCGGCACGCAGATCACCATCGGCGTCGCCATCTTCATAGTCTTCGGGTTGCTGGCGTCCACGACGCTGAACTTCTACAACGGACCGGCCAGCGCCGCCGTCCAGGATGTCGTCCCGCCGAGCGGACGCGCCTATGCGGGCGGTCTGACACTCACCCTCTCGCATCTCTTCGGCGATGTCTACGCGGCGTTCGCGGTCGGGAGCCTCTCCGATGCGCTGGCGTTTGTCGGCAGCCAACATCTCGGCATCGCACTGCTGCTCACCTGCCCCGTTGTACTCGTCGCCTCGGGCATCGTCGGCATCTGGGGCAGCCGCTTCTACGCGAAGGACGTCGCCGCGCTGGGCACCTCGGCCGAAGCGATGCTGGGCACGCAGGCGCGAGGGTAGTGAGGGTATAATGCCGCGGAAGATTCGCGAGCTGAAGCGCGATCTGCGACAAGCTGGCTTTGAACAGCAACGCGGCCGAGGCAAGGGTGACCACACCGTGTGGCGTCATCCATTGTTGGGACGATACAACGTCAACTTACCGGGTAAGGATAAGGACGGGGAGGACGCCAAACACTACCAAGAAACCGAAGTGCGAGAAGGCATCCGCCTCGCACGCGAAGCGGAACGAAAGCACAGGGGGACTTAGTCATGCAACCGCACTATACGATGATGATTGCGTGGTCTGATAAGGACTCCGCCTATCTGGTGCGTTTGCCTGAGTGGGAAGCAGATGGTCGCATTGGCGGGCCAGTCACAGACGGCGCCACCTACGCCGAAGCCGCCGCCAATGGCCAGGACGCGCTAGATGAGCTAATCGAGGTTGCCAGGCAGCACGGCGAGGAGCTGCCGCCCGTCACCGCGGCGGCATGAGGTGCACTGCCACGCTCGTGGCCGGCGTCAGCTACGGGCGTGCCGCTCGATGATGCGCCGCTCGTACTCCGGCGTCAGCCCCAGCGTGCGGAAGACCTCGGTGTAGCCGCCGATCGCATCGGCCCGCGAGCGCGCCTCGGCCAGCTTCTGCCGGTCAATGGTGCGCGCCAGGTCGTCAATGAACTCCCACTGCAGCACCGAGCGCCGCACCGCCGCGATCTGGTCCTCGGTGTAGGGATACAGGTCGAAGCCGATGCGCTCGCCGCCCGCGCCGTAGCCGGCGTCTTGCAGCACCATCGCCAGCTCCAGCGTCTGCATGAAGAAGCTCGCCCCGGCCATGTTGTCGTCGTCGAAGGTACCCCATCCCGAATTGGCGTGGTGATGGCCCATCTTGCCTTCGCTCGCCAGCAGCGCCGCGTATTCCGCCAGATTCTCGCCGTTCATAATGAGGTGCTGCCAGTCCATGTTCACCTGCAGGCGGCTGGTATCCACGCCCTCACGGCGCACCCGATCAATGACGTAGAGGCACATGCCGATGTTACGCATCAGGATGTTCATCGCCGGCTCGGAGTTCTTGTGCTCCAGAAAGACCGTCACGCCCTTCTCGGCGGCGTGCGCCACCAGCTCGGCGATGCCCGCGATGAAGCGGTCCCACGTCGCGCGGTACTCGCGCTGGAAGTTGTAGTTGTAGCCTTCCGCGCCCGGCCAGATGATGAAGTGTGCCCCCACTGCCGCCGCCAGGTCTATCCCGCGCTTGAGCGTCTCGATGCCGCGCGCGCGCAGCTGCTCGTCGGGATTGATCAGCACGCCCAGCTTGTACGTGGGATCGGGGTGCAACCCTGCCGCGATGCAGTAGATATCCATCGGGCCAAGCGCCGCCTTGATGGCGTCCAGCGTGTCCTCGTGGATCTCGCCAGGATAGTGGTACTCCAGGCCGTCCACCAGATCCGCCAGGCCATCCACCACTCGCCGCGTGCGCGTCACCATGTCTTCGCCCGCCACCTCAGGATGGTAGCCCGGCGGCACGAACCGCGTCGCGTTAGGGCCGAACGCCCAGATGCCGACGCTATTCTTCACCCGCGCCTGCTCGCTCATGGGATCCCCTCCCCTTCGATCTCAATTCGTCCGGCCGCAGTGCCGCGCAGCCCTGGCATCACATTCCAACGATACCCGCAGCGCGCGCGACTGTCCAGGACATGCCGTGGGGCTATCGTCTGGTAGTGTTGACCGGCTTGGCAATCTCTCTCTTAGCCAGCCAGTTCAGCAGGTTGCTACGAGGCGTAGCGCGGCCAGTACGGATAGCTGGCCGACGCGTCGCGCTTGCGCGGTCCGCCGAACAGCTTGACCAGCAGGCCGATCAGCAGTCCGACGGCGAAGCCGCCGATGTGTGCGAAGAACGCCACGCCGCCTCCGCTGCTGACTTGGCCGTTGGTGATGTTCACCACCTCGACGTAGGCGTCCAGCAGTTGGAGCAGGATGAAGACGACGATCAGGATAAAGGCGTAGACCCGTGCGAAGGTGATGAAGATACCGATGAAGATGATGGTGCGAATCTTCGAGCTGGGGAAGAACACCAGATACGCGCCCAGCACGCCTGCGATGGCGCCGCTCGCGCCCAAATTGAGGATGTTTGCCTCGCCAGCGTAGAGGCTGAAGATGATCTGCGCCGCCGAGGCAGCTAGCCCGCAGAAGAGGTAGAAGATCAGATACCAGAAGTGGCCGAGCGCATCCTCGACGTTGCCGCCGAACGCCCACAGGAAGAGCATGTTCCCGCCGATGTGCAGCAGCCCCGCGTGCAGAAAGAGCGCCGTGAGCAGCGTGAGGTAGACTGGCGCCGGCTCGTGAATCGCGCAGCCTGTGGCATGCGTCGTGTTGTGCACGATGTCGTTGGGCACCAGCGCGTAGGCCCGCGTGAGGCAGCTCGTGAACGCCGGCCCCTGGACCAGCTCGTAGACGAAGACGCCGACATTGGCGAGGATCAGCAGGTAGTTGACGAAGGGAAACGAGCGCCGGTTGGCGGGGTCGCTGCTGATGGGAACGAAGGCCATCGCCTGCCTCCTCGGAATCTCGCAGCCCGATCTACGCACGCGAAGCCGCGTCCAGGGTAGCAGGTCCGCCGGTCTGGCGCAAGCCTCCTTTGCCGTTCTCGTGTGCCGCCTGCTCGTCATCACCATCACCCGACGTTAGCCTCGCCAAAACGTCACCCATGCTTTGACGCCAGCGCCCATCCCATGCTACGCTGACGGCCGTTGCCGCCTCGCTTTTTCGGCGCACCCTGGGCAGAGCGGCGGCCTGTGCCGGCCGGTGAACGGCCGTGACGAGCTGGAGAGCGCCCCGCGCCAGGAGGTCCGCTGATGACCGCGATCTGTATCGCGAATAACAAGGGCGGCGTCGGCAAGACCACCACCGCCGTCAATCTCGCCGCCGGGCTTGCGCGCCTGGGTAATCGCGTGCTGGTGGTGGATGTGGACGGCCAGGCCAACGCCACCTACGCCCTCACCGGCCGTGTCCACCCCGTCCCCTCGCTCTACGACGTGCTGTGTGGCGAGCGCAACCTCGAAACGGTCGTCTGGAAGACCAACGAGGAGAACGTCTGGATCGTGCCCGCCGATGGGCGCCTGCAAAACGCCGACGTCGAGCTGGCCTCACGGCCAGGGCGCGAGTGGCGGCTGGCCCGCGCGCTCAACGGCCAGGATTTCGACTATATCATCCTTGATACGCCTCCCTCGCTCGGCGTGTTGACACAGAACGCGCTGGCGGCCTCGCATCGCGTGCTGGTGCCAGTCTCGCTCACCGAGTTCAGCCTGATCGGCATGGACAAGCTGGAGGCGACCATCGAGGACCTGCGCTACCAGCTCGACCTGGATGACCTCGAGATCGCCGGTGTGGTCGCTACCTTCTTCGAGAACACCACCACCGCCAACGACACCTGGGGCATCCTGGAGAAGAAGTTCGAGGGACGGCTGCTCGACACGCGTATCCCCAAGAATCTCGACCTGGAGAAGGCCCATCGCGAGAACGAGAGCATCCTCAGCTTCGCGCCCAACAGCAGCGGCGGCCAAGCCTACATGCAGCTCGCCCGGGAGGTCAAACGCCTTGTCCCAGCGCACCCGAAGCCATACGACCGGCGCCGCCGCGCGTAGGGCCGGCGCCACTGGCGCCGAGCAGTCATCGCAGGCAGGCGCGGTCAAGGCCGCTGCGTCGCGAGGAAAGCGGCCGCGATCGGATGCGCGCGCCAGTGAGACGCCGCCGGCTGGGAGTGCGGAATTGCGCGCGGACACAACGCTGCCGATGAGCGTGGAGACGCTCGCCCGCACACTGCGCGCCGTCGCCGCCGAGCTCGAGCGCGACCCCGCGCTGGCCCGCCGCGTCGCCTCGGCCGTTTCCGCCAGCAGCGATGGTGAATCCGTCGTGCCGTTCGGTGGACGCCCGGATACTCCCGCCGAACGGCCCGACCGCATTGACACGCCTGCCGACACCAGCACCTCCGAGCCAGCCGCGCCCAAAGCGCCCAAGCGCGCCCCGCGCGCCTTCACGCCGCGGCTCGTCACCGGCGCGGGACCAGAGCTTGGCACCGGCATCCCCGATCCCTTCGCGCTGCGCGATCGGCTCGGCCTCGACGGCCTGCGCGCCGCGCTGGACGAGCTGCGCCTGGGCACGCTGCGCGCGATCGTCCGCGAGCATGGCCTCGACTCGACTGGCAAGCTCGTCCGCCAGGGCGACGCCGCCAGGCTGCGCGAGGCGATTCTCGCCGCGGTGGCCGCCGGCTAATTCGCGCAGATTCCTGCCTCCTCCCTCGCGGGTACATGTGGTAGAACGTGGCCGGAACAGCGCGAAGACCAACGAGGAGGACGCGGATGCCGTCACCAGACAGCACAGAGCCCGCCTGGAGCGAAGAGAGCTCGCGGCACTTCATCGAGCTGGGCCGCATCTACACGCCGTCGCGCGATGAGATACAGGAAACCATCCTCGATCTGATCCCCGCCGAGGCATCCGAGGCCTTCCTGGCGGTCGAGCTGGGGGTAGGCGGCGGCTGGCTCAGCGCGGCGATTCTGGAGCGCTTCCCGGCGGCGCGGGTGCTCGGCCTGGACGGCTCGGCAGAGATGCTGCGCGAGACTCAGAAGCGGCTCGCGCCCTTTGCGGGGCGCTTCGAGCTGCGGCCCTTCCGGCTGGAGGACAGCTCGTGGCTGGCGGAGATTGGAAGCGACGTCCGCTGCTTCGTCAGCTCGCTGGTCGTCCACCACCTGGATGGCGCCGGCAAACAGGCGCTCTACCGCAACCTCGCCGCGCATCTGGAGCCGGGCGGCGCGATCCTCATCGCTGACCTCGTCGCTCCACGCAGCGAGTGGGAGCGGCGCATGATGGCGCGCGCGTGGGATGCCGAGGTGAAGCGCCAGTCCCTCGCGCTTACCGGGTCGCCGCGGGCCTACCAGCAGTTCCTCGACGATCACTGGAACCTGTACGACTACCCGGACCCGATGGATATGCCCTCCACGCTGCCCGAGCATCTGGAGTGGCTCGCGGCGGCCGGCTGCGGCGCGGCCAACGTCTTCTGGGAGCGCGCGGGACACGCGCTCTATGGCGGCTACCGGCTGCCGTAGCGTGAGCATGCGGCAACTCGCATCGCGGCGCCGTTCGCCTCGCCATAGGTCCAGGATCACCTGCACATGCGGGCAGCTTCTGGCGGAATTGGCGCGCTGAGCCTCGACACATGCGCGCGGCCTGTGCCACACTCTGGCAGGGCAGCGAGGCTGTCAGGACTGTCCAGCTCCATTCAGGCCGCAAGGAGAGGTGACCATGGCTCAGCAGTGTACCCATCTCGATCAGATCCGCGACGTGACGCCGAGCGCGCAAGGCTGCGAGGATTGTCTGAAGATTGGCGATACGTGGGTGCATCTGCGCCTCTGCCTGGAGTGCGGCCACGTCGGCTGCTGCGACGACTCGAAGAACAAGCACGCCACCAAGCACTTCCACGCCACCAGCCACCCGATCATCCAGTCGTTCGAGCCGGGCGAAGACTGGCGCTGGTGCTATGTGGATGAGATGGTGGTGTGAGCTGACGGAGGACCGATGTTCCGGCGAATGAACCGGCCAGCAACAGAACCAGATGCCGCGGCCCAGCGTGACGGCGACGGCAAGCGGCTGAGCGGGCGCACGGCGCATCCCCTGCTGCGCGATACCGGCCGTGTCGAGGCCTTCAGCGACGGCGTCTTTGCCATCGCCGTCACGCTGTTGGTGCTCAATTTGAAGGTCCCGGCCGCCAGTGGCGATCTGGCGGGGAAGCTGCTCGACGGCTGGCGTGATTACGTGGCCTACGTGATCAGCTTCGCCTTCATCCTCATCATGTGGGTCAATCACCACAACATGTTCCGCGTAATTCGCGGAACTGACCACCTTTTCCTGTTGCTCAACGGCTTGCTGCTGCTCTTCGTAACACTCGTGCCCTTCACGACCGGCCTGCTGCCACACTATACGAATCCGCGCGACGAGACTACCGCCGCCGTCATCTACAGCGGCAACTACTTTGTGCTCGCGATCGCGTTCAATGTCTTATGGTGGTACGCGTCGCATCGCGGACGTCTGCTCACTGCGGACCACGATCCAGCCGCTATCCAGGCCATCACACGCCGGTATCGCTTTGGCCCGCTGCTCTATCTGCTCTGCACCGCGCTGGCCTTCCTCAGCGTGCCCGCCAGCCTCGCCCTCAATGTGCTGCTGGCCATCTTCTTCGCCTGGCCGCATCCCGTCCGTGCGCCCGCAGACGCTACCCGCAGTTAGTCACCAGCCTGCCGCTTGCATCGCAGCCGTTTCCGTGGCACACTGCCCTGGCATCCTTGCTTCTTTCCTGGATTGGCGGCCCCCCATGCTCCTCACGCTCACCTGCTCCGCGCCGAATGCGCCCGAGGTCGGCTACCTGCTCGGCAAGCACCCTGCGTCGGTCTTCCGGCGCGAGTTCTCGGCCGGCACCGTCTGGGCGTTCTATCCAGAGGTCAACGACGATCGGGTGACCGTCGCGCTGGTCGTAGACGTGGACCCCATCGGTCTCGTGCGCGGCCCAGCTGCCCTCACCCAGCTCGATCAATACGTCAACAACCGGCCCTACGTCGCCTCTAGCCTGGTGAGTGTCGCGCTGCGCACGGCCTTCGCCAGCGCCCTCGCCGGACACTCCAAGGAGCATCCTGAGCTGCTCGACCGCCGCTACGCCTGGCAGGTCCGCCTGCCGGCGGTGTCGTGTGATGGCGGCGCCGAGCTGATCGAGCGCGTCTTCGCGCCGCTCGGCTACGCGGTCACCACCACGCGCTTGCCGCTCGATCCACAATTCCCCGCCTGGGGCGAGTCCAATCTCTACGGCGTCACGCTGGCCGGCGAGCAGACCGTGCGCGGCGTGCTCGGCCACCTCTACGTGCTGCTGCCGGTGCTCGACAACAGCAAGCACTACTTCGTGGACGCCGCAGAGACGGAGAAGCTGCTCGCCCACGGCGGCGACTGGCTGGCCGCGCACCCGGAGCGCGAGCTGATCGCGCGGCGCTATCTGCGCTACAAGCGCCCGCTGGTCGCCTCCGCGCTAGCCCGTCTCGCCGAGAGCGATCCAGCGCTCGCAGAGGAAGCTGGGGAAGATCAGTCCGCAGAGGGCGCAGAGCCGCAGGAGACCGACGAGCCTGTGCAGGGGCTTCACGAGCAGCGCCTTGCCGCTGTGCTGGCGGCCGTCCGCGAGGCTGGCGCGCACTCGCTCGTTGACCTCGGCTGCGGCGAGGGGCGCCTGCTCGCGCTGGCGCTCAACGAACGCAGCCTCACCCGCATCTTCGGCATGGACGTTTCGTCGGTGGCACTGGCCCGCGCCCGCCGGCGCCTGCACTACGACACCCTGCCGCCGGCCCAGCGCGCGCGTCTCGAGCTGGCCCAGGGCTCGCTGCTCTATCGTGACACGCGACTGGAGGGCTTCGACGCCGCGGCACTGGTCGAGGTGATCGAGCATCTCGATCCGCCGCGACTGGAGGCGCTGGAGCGGGTCGTCTTTGCGCATGCCCGGCCACGGCGCGTCGTCGTCACCACGCCCAACCGCGAATACAACGTCCATTGGGCGACGGTGGGCGAGACGCGGCTGCGTCATGGCGACCACCGCTTTGAGTGGACCCGCGCCGAGTGCGCGGCCTGGGCCGAGCGTGTTGCCGCTGCCCATGGCTACCGCGCCACGCGCCAGGACCTCGGCCCGACCGACCCCGACCTCGGCGCCCCCTCCCAGCTCGTCATCTTCGACCGGCTTTAGCACCATCCAGATTTGGCAGCCGCGGCTGAGCTAGGATAGAATGCCTCCTATGTCCGACGAGTCCATTGACAATGACAATGCGGCCGTCTCCACGGAGACCGAGCCGAAGAGCCCAACCCCACGCGAGCGCGTCATCACGATCCCCGCGCTCAGCCTCGTCGTGCTCGTCGGCGCCTCTGGCTCCGGCAAGAGCACCTTCGCCGCGCGCCACTTCCGGCCGACTGAAATCCTCAACTCCGACTACTACCGCGCCGTGGTCGGCGACGACCCCAACGATCAGACCGTCACCACCGCCGCTTTCGACGCGCTGCATCACATCGCCGGCCTGCGCCTCGCGCTTGGCCGTCTCACCGTGGTTGACGCCACCAACGTCAAGCCGCAGGATCGCGCGGGGCTGGTTCACCTTGCCCGCCAGCACGACGTGCTGCCCGTCGCCATCGTCCTCAATCTCGACGAGCGCCTCTGCCGCGAGCGCAACGCCAGCCGCCCTGACCGCCAGCTTCCGCCGCACGTCATCCGCAACCACGTCAGCACGCTCCGTCGCGGTCTGCGAGGACTCCAGCGCGAAGGGTTCCGGCACGTCTTCGTTCTCGATTCGCCAGACGACGTGGACGCGGTTCGCATGGAGCGGACGCCGCTCTTCAGCGATCGCCGCGACGATCACGGCCCCTTCGACATCATCGGCGACCTCCACGGCTGCTATTACGAGCTGCTGGAGCTGCTGGACCGCCTCGGCTATCAGCCCGACGCAGACGCCATCCCACGCCATCCCGACAACCGCCGTGTGATCTTCCTCGGCGATATGGCAGACCGTGGCCCGCGCATCGTCGAGACCATCGCGCTGGTCCGTCGGATGGTCGCCACTGGCGCCGCATTCTGCGTCCCTGGCAACCACGACGTCAAGCTCGCCCGTCATCTCGCCGGGCGCAAGGTCCAGATCACACATGGCCTCGACAAGACGATCGCACAGCTCGAAGCGCTCCCTGCTGAAGAGCGCGAGACCTGGACGCGCGAGACCCGCGCCTTCCTGGATGAGCTGACCTCGCATTACGTGCTCGATAGCGGGACGCTCGTCGTCGCGCATGCCGGCATGAAGCAGGCCTATCAGGGCCGGGCGTCCGGCCGCGTCCGCGAGTTCGCGCTCTACGGCGAGACGACCGGCGAGACCGACGAGTTCGGCCTGCCCGTGCGCGCCAACTGGGCCGCCGACTATCGAGGCAGCGCCGCCGTCGTCTACGGCCACACGCCGGTCCCCGAGGCCACCTGGCTCAACAACACGATCAACATTGATACGGGCTGTGTCTTCGGCGGCACCCTGACAGCCTTGCGCTGGCCAGAGCGCGAGCTGGCGAGCGTCCCTGCGCATGCAGTCTACGCCGAGCCGGTCCGCCCGCTCGCCGCCGCGCCGGCCTTCGATACGAGCGCCGGTCCAGATACCTTGCTGCGCATCGAAGACGTCTCGGGCAAGCAGCTGGTGCAGACGCGGCTGATGGGCAACGTGATCGTGGAGGCCGACCGCGCCGCCGCCGCGCTGGAAGTGATGAGCCGCTTCGCGCTCGATCCGCGCTGGCTGGTCTACCTGCCGCCGACCATGTCGCCCAGCGAGACGTCCTCACAACCGGGCCGGCTAGAGCACCCTGCCGAGGCCTTCGCCTACTACCGTCAGAACGGCGTGCCGCGCGTCGTCTGCGAGGAGAAGCACATGGGCAGCCGGGCCGTGCTGGTCCTCTGCCGCGACGAACAGACGGCCGCGCGCCGCTTCGGCATCTCAGCCGGCGGACCAACCGGCGTCTGCTGCACCCGCACCGGCCGCCGCTTTTTCGACGACGATGCGCTCGACAGCGCCTTCATCTCACGCGTGACCGATGCCCTCACTCGCGCGGGCATCTGGGAGCGCTACAGCACCGATTGGATCTGCCTGGATGCCGAGCTGCTGCCATGGAGCGCCAAGGCCCAGGGCCTTCTGCGTGCGCAATATGCGCCCGTCGCCGCAGCCGGCACAGCCGCCCTCGCTGCCGCCGTGGAGGCGATTGAAGCGGCTGCCGCGCGCGGGGTGGAGGTCGCGGCGCTGCTCGACCGCCTTCACCAGCGCCAGGACGATGTCGCCCGCTACGCCGCCGCCTATCGCCGCTACTGCTGGCCGACCGAGGGGCTGGAAGGCATCCGCGTCGCGCCGTTCCATCTGCTCGCCACCGAGGGCACAACCTACTTCGACCGCGACCACCTCTGGCACATGGCCGAGCTGGCGCCGCTGGCCGCGGCCGATCCGCTCTTCCTTGCCACCGCCCACCGCGCTGTCTCGGTGCTCGATCCTGACGACTGTGCTGCGGCTGTAGCCTGGTGGGAGGAGCTGACCGAGGCTGGCGGCGAAGGGATGGTCGTCAAGCCGCTGGAGTTCGTCGTGCGCGGGCCGCGCGGCCTGGTGCAGCCGGCTGTCAAGTGCCGCGGCGGCGAGTATCTGCGCATCATCTACGGCCCGGACTACACCGCGCCGGAGCATCTGGAGCGCCTGCGCAAACGCGGGCTCAGCACGAAGCGCACGCTTGCCCTGCGCGAGTTCGCGCTCGGCGTCGAGTCACTCGACCGCTTTGTGCGCCACGAGCCGCTGTGGCGCGTGCACCAGCCGGTCTTCGCCGTCCTCGCGCTGGAGAGCGAGCCGGTGGACCCGCGACT
>DASUBU010000210.1:0-4127 GCA_035763125.1 Ktedonobacterales bacterium | reverse complement strand
GCCCACGGGTCGCACACTGGGTGGCGGGGCAGAGATCGTCCTGCACGGCCAGCACGTGCGCGCGGCGGCCGAGACGTATCTCGGACTGGTCGAGGTGGGGCTGGGGCTGCTGCCGGCCGGCGGCGGTCTCAAGGAGATGCTGGCGCGCTGGCAGAAGGGCGTCGAAGGCGGGCCGTTCGCGCCGTCGCGACACGTCTTCGAGATCGTAGCGACCGCCACTGTCGCCACCAGCGCCGCCGATGCGATGCGCTACCGTTTCCTCAAGAAAAGTGACCAGATCACGCTCGACCGCGACCGGCTGCTGGCCGACGCCAAGGCCGACGCACTCGCGCTGGCGGAGGCCAAGGCGCGCGGCGAGTGGCGCCCACCGGAGCCGCCTACCTTCCGGCTGCCGGGACCGGGCGGACGGCTGGTGCTGGAGCAGCAGGCCGAAAACCTGCGGCTGCAAGGCAATGTATCGGAGCACGATGCGCTGATTGCCAGCGAGGTGGCGCGGGTGCTGACGGGCGGCGAATGCTCGCCACTCGACGTGCTGACCGAGCAGGACGTCCTCGACCTGGAGCGCGAAGGCTTCTTGAAGCTGCTCGGTACGCCCAAAACGCAGGACCGCATCGAGACGTTCCTGCGGACGGGGCAGATCATCCGCAATTGAGTACGGCGTCGGGAGCAAGGGGCGTCCGCAAGACGCCCCTCCGGATCCGTTCCGGTTAGCACGCCCGATAGCTGTGGCTGCATCGCGTCGCTGCTGAACCGGGGTGCAGGGCGCCAACTGGCTATCGGTTCGTGTCCACGACGCAGAAGCGATTGCCTTCAGGATCGGCAAGGATAACGTAGTCGGCGTCCGACGGGCGCTTGCTCCAATGCACCTCGGTGGCGCCTAGCCCAATTAAGCGCTTTACCTCTCCAGCTTGGTCATCAGTGTACAGGTCGAGATGCATGCGGGGCGGCACCTGGACCTCGGAGCGGACCCGGTCGAGGGAAAGGTTGGGACCGACACCGTCGCGGGGGCGCAGCAGCACGAAGTCATCGCTCTCGTTTTGCTCGTCGCGGGGCACGTAGTCGAGAGCGGCCGACCAGAATTCAGTCTGGCGCCGCAGATTATCCACACGCAGAACGATTGAGCCGACGCGAACCTTTGCCATCACGTGCACCCATCTTTCGGAATAGAGACGTCACCCTAATGGCTGCCGCAGATCATCAATCTATCACACAGTAAGATTCCATTACGTCCATATGCGCGGCCACCCATCTCACCGGGTCTGCAGCTATCTACATCACCAGGGCACGCAAAGCATCGGGTGTGGTGACGGGCTGCTGGCAGACGAAGCTCTGGCAGACGTAGGCGGCGGGCTGGCCGCCGACGAGGCCACGACCGGCGAGCAGCGGCACCGCGTCGAGCGCGGCACGATCATCGGGCGCCGCGTGGGCGATCACGGCGCGCGGCAGGAAATTGTCGCGTAGTGTGCGCAGCAAGGCCTGGGTGCGCTCGTCGGCGGGAGCGCCCAGCACGGCGATCTCGTGGAAGGGGCCGATCAGGTCGTCAAGCGCGCAGAGGAAGTGGCCGAAGCCGCTGGGCTGATCGGCCATCGCCGCGGCGAGCGGAACGAGCACGCGGGCGGCGTACTCGCGATAGCGCGGCTCGGCAGTGTAGGCCGTGAGCCGTAGCAGAGCTTCGGCGGCGAGACTGGCGCCGGCGGGGGTGGCGTTGTCGGAGAGGTCGCGCGGACGGCCGATCAGCGGCGCGGCGTCGTGGGGCGTGTCGAAGAAGGAGCTGGCATCGTCATCCCAGAAGCGGGCGAGCATATCGTCGATCCAGGCGCGGGCGGTGTCGAAGAAGCGCGGTTCGCCGCTGGCCTCGTAGACCGAGAGCAGCCCATTGATGACAGCGGCGTAGTCTTCGAGATAGGCAGCGATCTTGGCCGTGCCGTCGCGCCAGGAGCGGTGCAGGCGACCATCCGCCGCCATCTGATCCATCAGGAATGAGGCGTTGGCGAGTGCGGCATCAAGGTAGTCGCGGCGGTCGAGGATGCGCCCGGCCTCGGCCAGCGCGCGCAGCAGCAGGCCATTCCAGGCGGCGAGCACCTTTTCATCGCGCGCCGGCCACACACGTGTTGCGCGGGCATCGTAGAGCGTCTGGCGGGCGCGCGCTAGCGTCTCAGCGACCTGCGTTTCTGGCAGCTCCAGCTCGGTGGCTACGTCTGCCAGCGGGCGGGCGGTGTGCAGGATGTTTGCGCCCTCGAAGTTGCCGCGCTCGCTGACGCCCCAGGCGGCCTCGGCAATGCGCGCATCCTCGGGGCTGAGCAGCGCGCGCAGCTCGTCGGGCGTCCAGACGTAGAACTTGCCTTCCTCGCCCTCGCTATCGGCGTCCAGCGAGGAGAAAAAGCCACCAGCGGGGTGGCGCAGCTCGCGCAGCGCGAAGTCGAGCGTCTCCTCGGCGATGCGGCGATACTGCTGCTCGCCAAAGAGCTGCCAGGCGTGGAGGTAGACGAGGGCAAGCAGTGCGTTGTCGTAGAGCATCTTCTCGAAGTGTGGCACGAGCCACTGCGTGTCGGTGGAGTAGCGGTGGAAGCCGCCGCCGAGGAGATCGTAGATGCCGCCACCGGCCATTTTGTCCAGGGTGAGACGCAGCAGCGTGACGAGCCGCTCGTCGTCGACGGTGGCTGGCTCCGTGGGGGCGTTCTCCTGTTGCCGGCGTTGGCGCAGAACCATACGCAGCAGAAATTCGAGGTTCATGGCCTGGGGAAACTTGGGCGCGGGGCGGAAGCCGCCGTGAATAGGGTCAATGCGTGCGAGCAGGCGGTCAGCGGCGTCGTGCAGCACGTCGGGGTTAATCTGCGCCTGCGCGGGGACGATATCCGGTGGTAGGGCGAGGCTCATCTCGCCGTGGCGGCGGTACAGGTCGCGGTAGTGCTCTGCCACGCGGTCCACCTCGTCACGGCGGATGTGCCAGGCACCGGCGACGCTGGCGAGGACGCGCGAGAAGGCGGGCGCGCCGTAACGGTCTTCGGGCGGGAAGTAGGTGCCGCCGAAGAAGGGCGCGCCGTCGGGGGTGAGGAAGACGGTCATCGGCCAGCCGCCGCCCCCCGTCATCTGGACGACGGCCTCCATGTAGAGCGCGTCAATGTCGGGGCGCTCTTCGCGGTCCACCTTGACCGGAATGAAGCTTTCGTTGATGAGGCGCGCAATCTCAGGATCCTCGAAGGACTCGTGAGCCATGACATGGCACCAGTGACATGCCGCGTAACCGACGCTTAGGAAGATCGGCTTGTTCTCCGCCGCGGCGCGCTCCAGCGCCTCCGGCCCCCATGGATACCAGTCCACCGGGTTGTGGGCGTGCTGGAGCAGGTAGGGGCTGGTCTCATGGATGAGGCGGTTGGTGTGCTGCGACTGGGTAGCGTGCTGGGTGCTCATCTCTCCGCCTCCTATGTCTGGCCGTCGTGACGAAGGATAGCCGCGGCAATAGCGCTTTGTGTGAGCGTAGCAGCGTCTGGGCCGGCGGCACAAGGCGAGGCAAGCGCCGGATGGTTGAATCGCCGCAGGTCACGCTTCATTGACAGGGAGATGGCCGCTCACTAGAATAGGCATCCGCCTGGTGTCGCACGTGCAGTCGAAATGTGGCGCATTGACGGGCAGGAGGAGGGCTGGTGTCGCAGGGCAACGCTGGCTCCCTTGGCGGGCAGATGCTGGGCCATTACCGGCTGATCGAGCTGCTGGGCACAGGCGGCATGTCCGAGGTCTATCGCGCCCGCGACATGCGGCTGCGACGTCAGGTAGCCGTCAAGGTGCTGCCGGCCACGCTGGCGGCTGATCCGGCGTACGTGACGCGCTTCCGCTCGGAGGCGAACCGCGTGGCGGCGCTACAGCATCCCAATATCGTGCCCGTCTATGAGTTCGACGAGCAAGATGGCCTGCTCTACCTCGTGATGCCGGTAGCGCAAGGGTCACTCCGCGATAGCCTGGTGCACGGCGAGCGCATGCGGACGGCGGACGCGATAGGGATCGCCATCCAGGTGGCCGGGGCGCTGGAGGCGGCGCATGCGCAAGGCATCGTGCACCGCGATGTCAAGCCCGAGAACGTGCTGCTCGACGCCGACGGCCACGCGCTGCTGACCGACTTCGGCATCGCG
>DASUBU010000209.1:0-16054 GCA_035763125.1 Ktedonobacterales bacterium | reverse complement strand
GCGGAACATGACTGGCACGCTCTCGCGGCTGACGGTGGGGGTGGAAGAAACCGAGATGCAGACGGCATTCTACACGCTCGATCTGGCAGCCGATGAGCAGAGTGGGCAGCCAGGCGCTACATAATGCCGTAACGTGCGTTGTACTCAGTACAGCGGCAAGAATTCTGCGCGAAGCGCAGCGCAGATGGACCGCGGCGCGGCTTGCCCGCGCCCTAGAGTGAGGTCTTTGGCAGGACCCCCACGACAGCCTTGCAGCGGCTGGGAGCAATGGCGCTCCACGCGGCCAATGTGGCCCGAATGTAGGAGGATGTGCTTCGTGGCGATCAAAGAACCCGCAGTGCTTAACGCGTATGAAGTGGCGGTGGCCCAGTTCGATGAAGCCGCCGAGATGCTGGGGCTCAGCCCCGCGATGCGTGCGATTCTCCGCAAGCCCAAGCGCGAGCTGACGGTCAACTTCCCGGTCAAGATGGACGATGGCAGTGTGGAAGTCTTCACCGGCTATCGCGTGCAGCATAATATCAATCGTGGGCCGGCCAAGGGCGGCATCCGCTACGACGAACAGGTCTCGCTCGACGAAGTGCGGGCCCTGGCGATGTGGATGACGTGGAAGTGTGCGGTCGTCAACATCCCCTTCGGCGGCGCCAAGGGCGGCGTGATCGTGGACCCGCGCAAGCTCTCTCGTGGCGAGCTGGAGCGGCTGACCCGCCGCTACGCCACCGAGATTGCCGGCGTGATCGGCCCCGAGAGCGACATCCCAGCGCCAGACGTGAACACCAACCCACAGGTGATGGCCTGGATCATGGATACGTTCTCGATGCATCTGGGCTTCTCGGTGCCGGCGGTGGTGACGGGCAAGCCGCTCTCCGTCGGCGGCAGCGAGGGGCGCATGGAGGCAACCGGCCGCGGCGTGGCGTTCGTCACGCGCGAGGCCTGCAAGGCGCTGGATCGACCGCTGGAGGGCGCCGAGGTCATCGTCCAGGGTTTCGGCAACGTCGGCTCGGTGACGGCGAAGATCCTGCACGAGATGGGCTGCAAGATCGTCGGCCTGAGCGACGTGTACGGCGCCGTGTACAGCGAGCAGGGGATTGACGTCAGCCGCGCGCTGCGGCACCTGCAGGAGCATGGCAAGCTGGAAGGACTGGCTGGGACACAGCCGGTGGATGGGCAGGCGCTGCTCGAGATGCCCTGCGACATCCTGATCCCCGCCGCGATGGAAGGACAGTTGACCCACAGCAACGCGCCGCGCATCCAGGCCAAGCTAATCGTCGAGGCGGCCAACGGCCCGACGACCACCGAGGCGGATGAGATCTTCCGCCAGCGCGGCATTCCGGTGATCCCCGACATCCTCGCCAATGCCGGCGGGGTGACGGTGAGCTACTTCGAGTGGGTGCAGGACCTGCAGCACTTCTTCTGGACCGAGCGCGAGATCAACGAGCGGCTCGAGCGTATTCTGGTGGATAGCTTCAAGGCGGCCAATGCGTTGCGGCTGCAGCACGACACCACCTTCCGCATGGGCGCGTATCTGCTGGCGGTCAGCCGCGTAGCCGAGGCGACCGAGGTCCGCGGTATCTACCCATAGATTGCGGCAAGCACATCACACCGTACGAGCCGGCGCCCCCGAAGATAGAGGCGCCGGCTTCGTCGCGCCAGCGTGCTGGCACGTCTGTGCTCAGCGCCACTAGCTACCGAACAGCGGTGTGTTCTTTCGTTGGGCTGGGTACTCTGGCTTCCGCCGTTACCAACGCCTCCGGTCTGGCGCTCAATGCGGCGCCTTGCCGCGCACTCACGAAAAGTATACCCAGCGCCACCACCTGCCAGAGTGCGGCGACCAGGCCGAGCAGCACAAACGATCCGCCATGCACCACCAGGCCGCCCAGCGCTGCGCCAAGTCCGATCCCGAGGTAGATGGCCGACGCGTTCAGCGAGAGGATGATTCCCGGCTGGGCAGGAGCGAGCGCCAGCAAACGATATTGCTGTACAGGTGTAAACGTCCAACCCGCAATACCCCAGATGAGGAGCATCAGTGCGGCTCCCAGCGCGGAAGTAGCGGCGAAGGGCAACAATACCAGCACCAGCGCGACGATGCTGATCGCTGGGATGAGCGTACGGAACGCGCCCCAACGGTCGGCACCCTGCCCGCCAAGGGCGTTGCCGGCAACGCCAGCCAACCCGAAGAGCAGCAGCATGACGCTAATGCCTGCCCCACCCAGATGGGTGACGCCCAGCAAGAGCGGCGCGATGTAGGTATACATCGTAAAGACGCCCGCCAGCGCGACCACCGTCAGGCTCAAGGCGGTCAGGATGCGCGGTTGTCGGAGCAGTGTGAAGCGCACGCGCAAGGGGGTTGCCGGCGGGTTGGCGATCTCCGGGAAGAGCGCCATGACACCCACAGCGGCCAGCACGCCCAGCACCACCACCAGCCAAAAGGTTGCACGCCAGCTCAGCGTTGTGCCGATCCAGGTGCCCAGCGGCACGCCGAGCACCGTCGCCACCGTCAGGCCCGCCGTCACCAGCGCCAGCGCCCGCCCTCGCGCCTCTGCCGGCGCCAGGGCCACGGCGGCGGCCGACGCATTGGGTGTATAGAGTGCGGCGCAACAGGCGGCGAGCATACGAGCGAGCATCAGGACGCCGTAGCTAGGCGCCAGCGCAGCTAGCACATTGGCGCCGGCAAAGCCGGCCAGACTGAGGATCAACAGCCGCTTGCGCGCCAAATCGCTCGTCAGCACGGCGAGCACAGGCGCCCCTATGGCGTAGGTCAGGGCGAACGCCGTAATGAGCTGGCCTGTAACCGCCGCCGGAATTGCGAGGTCATGTCCCACCGCCGGTAAGATACCAGCGATCACGAAGCCATCGGTGCCCAGCGCAAACGTCCCCAACGCGAGCACCAGGATGCGGAGCCGCATCTCTCCTCCTCCATCTTCATTGTTCGATATTTCGAAAATATTCGAATGCCGGAAATAGTAGCGGGCGCGATGGTATACTGTCAAGAGGAAGCCCTGCGTTGAGCGTGTTGTGCCGTTCTCACCCTGAGGATATCGCGCTGATGCGGACCTATTATCACCCGAGCCGCGAGGATATCGCGCTGCCGACAGTGCTCTATGCGCTGAGTGATCCTATCCGGTTGGAGATCTTCACGAGGCTGGCACATGGTGGGGAATACTCGTGCGACTCGATGTTCCGCGGTCTGCCGCGGTCTACCATTTCGCATCACTACAAGGTGTTGCGGGAAGCAGGCATCGTGCGCAAGCGAACGGTGGGCACGCAGCATCTCCTCTCGTTGCGCCGCGACGATTTGGATGCGCTTTTTCCAGGATTGATTGACGCCGTGGTCGGGGCAACCGCCGGGACAGCCGTCCGTTGATCTGATCTCCAGGCATGTTCCAGATGCGCTGCATGCGCGAAGCGTCACCACCAGCGCAGTGAGTGTGGCCACTATGGGCACGTGCACGGCGCTGGTGATACTGCGGGGATTGATGCGCGGGGATGAGCGTGCAACGGTGGCTCACTGCGCCGCCAGCGCTGCCTCAGCCACCGGCTGCCCATCTTCTGAGGTCGCGGTGGGGCCGCCGCGCTCGCCCGCCAGACGCACGCCGCGCAGCCGCACCATCGCATAGGCGCCGCCGAGCACGGCGAGCAGCCCCGCGGCGGAGAAGATGGTGTCTACCGGGCCGAAGTCGAGGCCGAGCAGCCGCGCGTGGAAGCCGCTGAGCAGCGTGCTATCCAGTACGCCGGCCAGCGCCATCGAGAGCACCGAAGCCAACGCGCCGAGCGGATTGAGCACCGCGGAGACGCGGCCGACGAACGCGCGCGGCGTGGCATGCAGCACCAGCGGACCGGCGGCGACGTTGACACCCGCGTTGCAGATGCCAAAGACGAAGAGCAGCGCGATGGCCGGAGCGGGCGCCGTCAGCCGCGAATAGACCAGCACCAGCATACCTATCAGGAATGTGCCGACTGAGAGCACCCGCGCGACGCCCAACCGTGGCGTCAGTCCGCTCAAGAGCAGCGAGCCAAGGATCGCACCCAACCCGAAGCTTGCGCCCAGCAGGCCGTAGACCGTGGCCGAGGCGTGCAGGTTCTGCGTCGCGAAGAAGATGTCGAGCGCGTTGAGCGCGCCGCCGCCGAGCATCACCAGCACGATCGAGACGGCCAGCGTCATCAGAATGCGGCTCTGCGCGAAGAAGCGCAGGCCAGCGCCGAGCTCGCGCAGGACGTGTCCCCGCTGGCCCGGCTTGACCGAGTGCGCGGCGGGCGGCGCGACGATCGCGCGGAGGCAGGCGAGCGAGACGAGGAATGACGCGGCCTCGAAGAGCAGTGTCCACTGTGGCCCGACGGCCAGGTAGAGCGGCGGGGCGGCGCCTGGCCCGATGATGAGCGCGAGGCTCATCGCTGCCTGCTGCATGCCAGAGGCGCGAGCGCGTTCTTCCTCGGGAACCAGGTCGCCGATCAGGGCGGTGGTGGAGGGACCAGCGAAGCGGCCCAGCGCGTTGACCAGCACGACGGTGGCGTAGATCGCGCCGAGCGTCCAACCGAGCGGGAGCCGGCCGCCGGGCACGAAGGGCAGTGGCAGCGCGCCGGAGACCAGCACGAGCAGGCCGACGATCCCCGCGCGCAACACATCCATCACCATCATCGTACGCCGCTTGTCCCAGCGGTCCACGAAGACGCCGGCCACGGGGCCGATCAGGGCAATCGGCAGCGCGGAGGCAAGCAGCACACCGCTCACCGCGGCCGGCGCCCAGGGCTGGTCGCGCCCCAGCCCGAGCGCGATCCAGACGACGAGCGTGGTGTCGAAGAGGAAGTCGCCGATGATCGAGACGGAGTAGCCGGTCCACAGCAGCGCGAAGCCGCGGTTGACGAGCGGGCCTCTGCGCGTGGATGTAGGGGCGAGGCCTGCCTCGCCTGGCTGAGCGGGCACACGGTGGTCTGTGGTAGGATGCATGATGCTCCTCCTGATGCATTGGCTGATTCTGGCGAGTCGGTCGCGGGGGTGGGAGCCGGGGCGCGTGGGATGCGGCAACATCCCGCGCGTCTTTCGTTTGTTTGCGCCAGCATGGCACACATTCCACTGAGTGGGCTTGTGCGGCACGCGCCTACGCAGCAGGCGCGTACATGCCGTGCATCAACCCTCCTGTTCTTTGCGTTTGAGGACCTCGCGCACCTCCGGCGAGGCGTGCAGCACGCCCTTGAAGCGGAAGCGGCCGATGGCGCGCTCGGCCAGCTCAGGCGTCACGTCGGCGGCGAAGGTGACGGCGCCGAGCGCCGAGATATCCAACAGGCGGCCCTCGGCGACCAGGCGCTCGAGATCGCGGCGGCTGTAGGAGAGGATGCCGGCGGCGATGGCACGCTGGCGAGCGGGTGCCCCGCGAGGGGCGGCGGTAGCTGGTGTCGTCGGCTCGCCAATAGCCTGGGAATCGGCGGTAGGCTTCCCCGCGGCCACGGGTGGCTCGCCCAGCAGCGGATAGGAGAGCAGCGCCAACATGCGCTCGCGCTCGCCCGGCACACCACGCGGATCCTCGTACGGCTTGAGAAGCTCATTGATCCGGTGAACCGCCTCTTTCATCTCGTCGTCGGTCATCCAGTATGAGCCGGCAAGGAATGAGGTTGCGATATGTTCTTCGGGCACCGCGGCCTCCAGGCCGCGCCACATCGCGTCGAGCATGCCGCGAGTGAGCACCTGCAAGAATTCACTGGTGGCGGCGATGGTTTCATCGGGCGGGATGCGCTTCAGGACACCTTCGGCAATGTGGATGTCCCTGCCGGCGGCACGATAATACTTCTCGAGGATGCCGCGATTCTCGCGCGTCTCGACCAGCCGCACGAGACCCACGCGCACCAGCTCGCCGACGTGATAGTGCGCCTTGGCTGGGGTGACGCCCAGCCGCTCGCCAAGCTGTGTGACGGTCAGTGGCTCGCGGGCAAGGTGATCGAGGATACGCAGGCGCAGCACGTCGGCGACCGCGCGCACCTGTTCGAGCGACTCGATGTAGTAGATGTCAGGAATCTCGCCGCCAGGATTATCCACTGCAGTTGACCTTTCAAGAAATCCTGAACGATCAAATGGTACTGAATGCCGCCACAATGTGTCAAGGGGGTATGGGTGGCTGGACGACGTGACCATGAAGGGGGGCTGGGCGGACTAGCCGAATCGGCGGTGGATGGAGCCGTGGACAAAGTCGTGGAAAACCGCCGGTTTGTGGGTGCGAGCGGTGGATAACCTGCCGCGAGATGGCCGCGCCGTACCACTCGGCTAGGACAAGGCGCAGAAGGCCCGGATATCAGGTGTATGGGCGGCGAAAGGTTATCCACATATCCCAACCCTGTGGAAGGCTGTGGAAGCGCGCGGCGATTGCGAATCGGGGCAGCATCAGGTACGCTGGCTCGTGCGCGTGTTGCGTGGACCCCTGGGATTGGCGCCGCTGCGATGCTATACTATCCTGGAAAAGGCGTTCTAGGAAGTCCGCGCCCGTGCGGCTAGGGGTAGAGGTTCCTCCGGGTACAAAGGTGAGTGCCATATGGCGGTTGAGAAGCTGCTTCCGCAGAACGTCGAGGCGGAGGCGGGCGTGCTGGGCAGCCTGCTGATTGACCCAGAGGCGATCGTGCAGGTGGCCGACTTCCTCAAGCCCGAGGACTTTTACAGCGAGGCGCACCGCACGATCTATCAGGCGGCAGTAGACCTCTACGAGTCGCACGAGCCGGCGGACCTGCTGACGCTCTGCGACGAGCTGGGCCGGCGCGGCAAGCTCGAAGAGGTAGGTGGGGCGAGCTACGTCAGCAGCCTCGCCAATCAGGTGCCGACCAGCCGCAACGTCAAGCACTACGCGCAGATCGTCGAGCGCACGGCGATCTTGCGGCGGCTGATCCACGCGGCGGGACAGATCGCCGGGGTGGCCTACAGCGAACCGGACGCCGACACGGCGCTCGAACAAGCCGAGAAGTTCATCTTCGAGGTGAGCCAGCGCTCGTCGCGCTCGGACTTCGACTCGCTGGGGACCATCCTGCGCGACTACATTGACAAGCTCGACCAGCTTCACGAGCAGCGCGGCTCGGTCGTCGGCGTCGCCACTGGCTTCAGCGACCTCGACAAGCTGACCAGCGGCCTGCAAAAGTCCGATCTGATTATCCTGGCAGCCCGGCCGGCGGTGGGCAAGTGTCTCACCGCAAACACATTGATCGACGATCCGGACACTGGCGAGCGTCTCATCATCGAGGAGTGCGTACGGCGACGGCAGCGGCGGGTGTTTGGCCTCTCAGATGAGGGACACGTGCGCGCCACCGCCATCTCTGACTGGATTGATAGCGGCATCCAGCCCGTCTTCCGCGTCCGCACACGCACTGGCCGTAGCGTCGAGGTGACTGGCCATCATCCTTTCCTCACCGTGAACGGCTGGGTACCCCTGCATGATGTGTCGGTTGGCAGTGCCATCGCGGTGCCCTGTGCAGTGCCAGCGTTTGGCGGTGATGAGACCTGGCCGATTGAGCTGGTGCGCCTGCTCGCCTACTTCATCTCTGAGGGCGGGCTGACGGATGGCTCTCCGGAGTTTACCAACACTGACCCGACTATCATTGGGGACTTCAAAACAATCATCGCCCAGCACTTCCCGGCCTGCGCCATGCGCCAGGAGAAGATCACCTATATCGTCGCCCAGCCTCGCGTTGCCGGCGTGCGAATGCCGCGAAATCCGGTCACTCAATGGCTGGACGAGCTGGGCCTGTGGGGTAAGCTGGCGAAGGAGAAGCGCTTCCCATCGTGCGTTTGGACATGGAGCCGCACGCATCTTGTCGAGTTCCTCCGTGTGCTGATGAGCTGCGATGGCTCGATCTATCCTGTCGCCGGCAATCCACGCATCGAGTTCACGGCCGCCTCCACTGCGTTGGCCGACGATGTGATGCATCTGCTTGTGCGCTTCGGCATCATTGCCAAGCGCTACGTCACATCACACGGCGCTCATCGGGTGGAAATCACCTCGCCGGAAGCGATTCAGCGTTATCAAGAGCAGATTGGCTGGCTTGGCGAGAAACGCGAACGATCTAAAACCATCATCGAGTGCAAGCGAGTGCATCCCGGCAACTCCGGGCATGCGCCGCAGGAAGTCTGGCCACTCGTGCACGCGGCGGCTAAAGCACAGGACCTCTCGATGGTCGAGCTTGCGCGGCGCAGCGGCGAGGCGGAGAAAGGAGGGAAGTACGGCGGCTACAACCCTCACACCCGACGAGGATTGCCACGCTACCGCCTTGCCCGCTATGGCGAAGTGCTCGGCGACTGCACCCTCAGCCGACTCGGCAGTCCCGACCTTTACTGGGATGAGATCGTGGAGATCGAGCCGCTAGGCGAGCAACAGGTATACGATCTGACGGTGCCAGACGGCGAAAATTTCGTCGCGCAGGATATCGTCGTCCACAACACTGCCATGCAGCTCTCGCTTGCTCACAATGCCGCGCTGCGCTTCGGCCATAGCGTGGCGATCTTCAGCCTCGAGATGAGCAAGGAGCAGCTTGCCGCGCGCCTGCTCTCGATGGACGCGCAGGTGGATCAGCAGCGGCTGCGCACCGGCTACATTGATGACGACGAGTGGCAGCGCATCAGCGAGTCGGTTGGGCGGCTGGCCGAGGCGCAGATCTACATTGACGACACAGCGGGCATCCCGCTGGCTGAGATGCGCAGCAAAGCGCGCCGACTGATGCTGGAGCGCGGCTTCGATCTGCTGATCGTGGATTACTTGCAGCTCATGCAGGGCAGCGGCAGCGCGAACGGGCGCGGCCACGAGAATCGCGTGCAGGAGATCTCGGAGATCAGCCGCGGGCTGAAGACGCTGGCACGCGAGCTGAACGTTCCGGTGCTGGCGCTCTCGCAGCTTTCGCGGGCCGTGGAGAGCCGCACCGACAAGAAACCACAACTAAGCGATCTTCGTGAAAGCGGTAGTATAGAACAGGACTCGGACATCGTGATGTTCATCTACCGCGACGAGGTATACAACCCCGACACCGAGCGCAAGAACATCGCCGACATCATCGTCGCCAAGCACCGCAACGGCCCGGTCGGCTCGGTCAGCCTCTTCTTCCAGGCGGCGCAGACCCGCTACCGCGACCTCGATCTGCGTACGACAGACGACTATTAGCCACAAGGAGCCCATGCCATTATGCCAGCCTTCGCCGGGTTCCCCCCTGGCCGCAACCCCTACATCCCGGTGCCGGAGCGGTTCTTCACCGACCTGCTGCCGGCCATCGAAGATGCCGCCGAGCTGAAGATCACGCTGCACCTCTTCCGCCTGCTCTATACCAAGGCCGGCGAGCCACGCTGCGCCAGTGGCCGCGAGCTGGCGGCCGACCCAATGCTGCGCCAGGCGCTCCGCCGCCAGGGCGATCCGCGCTCGCCGGAGGAGCGGCTGCACGCGGCGCTGGAGCTGGCGCTGGCGCGTGGCACACTGCTGCGGGTGCGGGTGCAGGTGGACGACGCGCTGGTGGTCTGGTACTTCTTCAATACTGAGCTCGGCCGTGAGATGGTCGGGCGGCTGCTGCGCGGCGAGGAGTCGCCGGCGCGGCTGCTAGAGGTCGAGGGACCGTTCGAGGACGAGATGGCCGACGCCAAAGCAGGAGCACTCGAAGGTGAGGGGCCAGAGCTAAGCGTGGACGCCGAGCGGCCCAACATCTTCACGCTCTACGAGCAGAACATTGGCATCCTGACGCCGATGCTGGCAGAGGAGCTGCGCGAGGCCGAGCGGCGCTATCCTGCCGAGTGGACCGCGGAGGCGTTCCGGCTGGCGGTGCAGCAGAACAAGCGCAAGTGGGCATACATCCACGCGATCCTCAAGCGCTGGGAGAACGAAGGACGAGGGGAGCTGAGCTATGGGTCAGAGCAACGATACTCCCGCTAATGCCAGGCCGGGGACCAACGCCAGACGTCCGGCGGGGAAATCCTCCGCTGAGGCTCCGCGTCCTCCTTTGCCCGCCCGCGGCCCCTCCGCACCCACACCGACACCTACGCGCGCACCAGCCGGCGACAGGCTGACACCGCGCCCGCCCTCTACTCGTGCTGGCATCACTCCAGACATCGAGCGCCGCGGGCGGCCGGCGGCCGCGAAGCCCACTCCGAACGGCGGGACCACACCCCGGAAGGCTCCCAAGTCTGACACACAAGCGGCCGGGCCGGGTGCACCCGATGCTCCCAGCGCCGCCGAGGCCGATCGCATCCTGGTCTTCTCGACCCAGCGCCCGGCGCCGCCGAGCCCGACCGCGCCCCCCGAGCTGGAGCATGCGCCCGACGCCGAAGAGAAGCCGGCGCCGATCCGCCTCGCCCGCGGCACGCACAGGGTGGCCAGCTCGCGGCAGCCAGTGGCATCCAGACCCGGCGAGATCGTCTCCCTGGGCGACTCGCTGCGCGACTTCGTGGCGATTCTGGAGGAGCGGCGGAAGCGGCGGCTGGCGGAAGGTAGTCCGGCGGGGGCGCCGGTGGTGCTGCGCCGCGACGATGGTGATCTCTGCCCGTTGTGCCACGGCGCTGGCTATCTGCGCTACGACGTGCCGGTGGGGGATCCGCAGTTCGGACAGCCGGTGCCGTGCGAATGCAAAGAGCGCGAGTTCGAAGAGCGACGCCAGCACGAGGAGGACGAGCGCCTGCGCAGGCTCGACCGCTTCTTCAGCCTTGCTCCCTTCAAGGACAAGACCTTCGAGACCTTCACGGCGCGGCCACGCGGGGTAGACGATGCGCTCAAGGCGTCGGCGCAGTACGCCCAGGATCCCATCGGCTGGCTGGTGCTGATGGGGCCGCCCGGGACGGGCAAGACGCACCTGGCCGCCGCCATCGCGCACGAGCGGCTCGCCGTCGGCGTGCCGGTCTATTTCGCGGTGGTGCCGGAGCTGCTCGACCACCTGCGCGCCGCCTTCGCCCCCACCAGCGAGCTGACCTACGACGAGATGTTCGACACGATCCGACAGGTGGAGATGCTGGTGCTGGACGACCTGGGCGCACAGAACAGCACCCCATGGGCAGCCGACAAGCTCTTCCAGATCATCAATCATCGCTACAACTACCGGATGCCGACGGTGATTACCACCAACCACAAGCTGCACGCGCAGCTCGACGAGCGCGTGCGCTCGCGGCTCTCCGATAGCAGCCTGGTGCGCCAGGTCGAACTGAAAAATCAGGATTACCGGCCGCGCAACACGAAGGGCGCGCGTTGGTAGGCTAGCGGGCGGCTGGCAGCGTGAAGCAGAGCGCGGCGCCGGCGAAGGCGTCGTTGCTGGCGCCGACGAGCGGCCGGACGTGGGCGCGGAGGTCATCCGGCAGCGGCGAGACGGCCCAAATGCAGCCGCCGTGCAGCTCGACGATGCCGCGCGCGATCGCCAGACCCAGCCCCGCGCCGCTGCCGCAGCCAAGCTGCTCGGCCCAGCGGTCGTGCCGCGCGCGCGACGTATCGCCGCGGTAGGTACGCTCAAAGATGTGCGGCAGGTCAGCGGCGGAGATGCCCGCGCCACTGTCGAGCACCTGCACCAGCACTTCGGCGCGGCCGTCGGACCCCAACCGCGGCTCGGCGCGCAGCACGACCGCGCCGCCGGCAGGCGTATAGCGTAGCGCGTTGGAGATCAGGTTGGCGAGCGTACGGCCGATCTGACGGGGGTCAATGGCGACCGGCGGCAAGTCCTCGGCCACCTGACCCGCCAGCCGCAGGTCGCCCTGCTCCGCCTGACCGCCGAACGATTCCAACGCATCGGAGAGCAGGTCCTCGATCCCCAGCCGCTCGGTCTGCAGCACCAGCGCGCCGGTCTCCAGGCGCGAGAGATCGAAGAGCTCGTCTATCAGCAGACTGAGCCGGCGGACCTCGGCGCGGATCGCCTTCTGGTAGCGGCGGACCGTTACCTCATCGGAGGCCACGCCGTCGTCAATCGCCTCGATCATGGCCCGCACGGATGCCAGTGGTGTGCGCAGATCGTGCGAGAGCGCCGCCAACATTGCTCGCCGGTCGGCCTCGGCGCGCTCGCGCTGGGCGAACGCCTCCTCGACGTTGGCGGCCATCGCGTTGAACCAGCGTGCAAGCTGGGCAAGCTCTTCGGCGTTGTTAGCCACGGCAGATTCCGGCACGCGGAAGGCGTAGTCACCCTGGGCAATGCGCCGCGCGCCCGTCTCGATGCGACCGATGGCCCGAGCCATCTCGTCGGCGAGCGAGCCGGCGAGTGTGAGCGCGACCAGCACGGCAAAACCGAGAAAGACCAGCAGCAGCGTGCTGTCCGCAGGAGAGATGAACATGGCCTGGGCCAGCGCGACGACGGTGAAGCCGATCACCAGCGCCGTCAGCAGCGCCGGCAACGCAAGCTGGAGCCGGATCCCGCCAATACGCAGCGCACCAGCAGCCCAGAGCGCCGCCTCGCCCAGCGCGAGGGCGCCACCACCCGCCAGCGCGAGGTAGAGCGCGAGCTGCTTGACGTGGCCCGCGGGCGGATGCAGCATCAGCACGGCGACGGTGACGGCCAGCGCTAGCGCGAGCAGGGTCAGGCTGAGCCAGCGCGCACCCATGCGCAATCCACGGCTGGCCTCGCGCGGCCACACCGCCCAGCCGAGGCGACCACCGGGCAACGCCCGGCGGTGTATCGTGTCCATTGCTCTTGCCCTCGCGCTCACGGCTCGAACTTATAGCCGACGCCCCAGACAGTCTTCACATGGAGTGGACGTGCCGGATCTGGCTCGACTTTCTCGCGCAGCCGGCGTATATGCACGGTCACCGTGCTTGGATCGCCGTAGTAATCATAATCCCACACGTGGTCGAGCAGTTGCTGGCGCGTGAAGACCTGGCGCGGATGGGCGGCGAGGAAGTGCAGCAGGTCGAACTCCTTGGCGGTCAGGTCGAGTCGCACGCCATCGCGCTCTACGCGGCGAAGGCTTGGCTGGATGACCAGCGCGCCGACGTGCAGGGCGCCGTCGAGCACCATCGCCGGCACCGTGGTGGCTTCCAGCCGGCGCATGATCGCCTGTACGCGCAGCACCACCTCGCGCGGGCTGAACGGCTTGGTCACGTAGTCGTCGGTGCCGGCGCGAAACCCCTCGATCTTGGCGGCCTCATCGCCACGTGCCGTGAGCATCAGAATTGGTGTGGCACTGGACTGGCGGACGCGGCGGCAGACCTCGATGCCGTCAATGCCCGGCAGCATCAGGTCGAGGATGACGAGATCGGGCGGCGCGTTCTGGATTGCCCGCAGTGCCTCGACGCCATCGGCCGCCGCCTGCACGGCAAAGCCCTCCAGCGCGAGGTACTGCCCCAGCACCTCGCGAATGCTCGCCTCGTCATCCACGATCAGCACGCGACGCTGTGCCGGTGCCGGCTCGCGTGGCGCGACACCACTCGGATGTATCCCGCCCATAGTGCTTATTGCCCGCTGTCTCTGTATAGAAGCACGGCGTGCTGCCGCCCAATTGACAAGAGCGTACCGCGCTACCCTCACAGACAACATACGCGCATTTGCTTACACATCACTTACACACCCTCCTCGATGAGGGTGTTAAGGAATTCGCAAGCTTCGTCACGCTCGCCTAAGATCGCCGCCGCACACTCTCCCCTAGCGCCATTCTGCCCGGCGTGAGGGAGGCGGTTCGATGCGTGATGAGGATGACCCGCGAAGAGGAAGAGACGAGACGCTGGCGATCGTGATGCCAGCGCTGAACGAAGACGCGGCGGTTGGCCGGCAGGTGCGTGCGCTGCGTGAGCATCCCGCGCTCGCGGTGCTGCCCGCCGCGCGGCTGATCGTGGTGGATAATGGCAGCACCGATCGCACGGCGGCGGTGGCGTGGGACGCGGGCGCCCAGGTGGTGCGCGAGCCGCGGCGCGGCTATGGCTACGCCTGTTTGGCGGGCGTGCGGGCGGCGGGCGGCGCGGACGTTGTGCTGCTGATGGACGCCGACGGCAGCGACGATCCGGCGGCGGCGGCGCGTCTGGCGCAAGCCGTGCTGCGCGGCGAGGCGGACCTGGTGGTAGGCTCGCGTGTGCGCGGGCGCCGCGAGCCAGGAGCGCTCACGCTACAGCAGCGCGCCGGCAATGCGGTGGGCGCCGCTGTACTGCGGCTGCTCTACGGGCTGCGTGTCTCGGATATCGGGCCGTTGCGGGCCATCCGGCGCGAGGCGCTGCTGGCGCTCGACATGCGCGAGATGGCGTACGGCTGGTCCACCGAGATGCTAGCGAAGGCGGCGCGCGCCGGGCTGCGGGTGGCCGAGATGCCGGTGGATTACCACCGGCGAGCGGGCGGCAAGTCGAAGGTGGCAGGAACGCTGCGCGGAACGCTCGGCGCCTCCTGGCACATCTTGCGAACGCTGTGGCGATACCGACGCTGGAATCCTTCCTTCGCCCAGAGCGCACCCGATACGCTCCTCCCGCCGGACGCGAACAGACACCCCCCGCGCTCGGCGCTCTTGATGGTGGCGCGGGTGCCGTCGGCGGGGCAGACGAAAACGCGGCTGGGCGCGGTCATCGGGCACGAGCAGGCAGCGACGCTTTACGGCGCGTTCCTGGCCGACCTGGGCGCGCGTTTCTCGGAAGCCGCGGCCCGCGATAGCTACGACCTCTACTGGTATTACGCGGCGCCTGCGGGCGCTGACGAGCGAGATAGCGAGCGGGATTTCGCGCGGTGGGTCCCACCTGCCGCGCGGCTGCTGCGGCAGGAAGGCGCGGACCTGGGCGAGCGGCTCTGGAACGGCTTCCAGGCGCTCCACGCGCGAGGCTACGAGCGTATCGTCGTGCTGGGATCGGATTCGCCGCAGATACCGGCCGCGCGCGTGCGCGAGGCGTTCGACGCGCTGACAACGCACGACGCGGTAATCGGCCCGGCGCGCGACGGTGGCTATTACCTGCTCGGCCAGCGCGGCGCGCCCGCCGACCTCTTCACAGGCATCCAGATGAGCACGCCGACGGTCTGCGCCGAGACAGTCGCGCGCGCCAGCGGATTGGGGAGGCGAGTCGCACGGCTGGCCGAGAGCTTCGACGTGGACGTGCCGGCCGACCTGGAGACGCTGCTCGCCGCGCTCGATGCCGCTCCCTCGAGTGAAGCCGATCCCGCGCCCGCCACGCGCTCGGCGCTCGGCGCACTCCTGCCGGCCACGACGGAGGTCAGCGTGTTCGAAGCCGAAGGGGCGGCACATGGCGCATGACAGCAGGCTGACGCTGCGTTGGCTGGGCCTGGTGGCGCTAGCGGGCGCGGCGATTCCGCTCTACGTTCGGTTGCGCGATGTCGCCGCGCGAGTGGGGGGCGACGGCACGCTCTTCCTCTGGCCGGGGCTAGGCGTCACCCTGGTGGCGGTTGCCGCGGGCTGGCTGGTGCTCAGTTCGCGGCCGGCCTCGTCCGCGCGGGCGCGGTGGATCGAGCTGGCGCTGCTCGCGGGAGGAGGATTGGCGTTTCGCGCGCTCTTGCTCGGCACACCGCCGGGACTCTCGCACGACGCCTATCGCTACGTCTGGGACGCGCACCTCGTCGCGCATGGCGTCAGCCCCTACATTCATCCGGTGAATGATCCGGCACTGATTCCCTACCGAGACGGTGCGATCTGGCCGCTGGTCAACTGGCGCGACGCGGTGACGATCTATCCCCCCGGCGCGGAGGCGTTCTATCTGCTGGTCCATGCCGTCGCGCCGCTCAGCATCAGCGCGCTGCAGCTCGCCATGGCCGCCTGCGACCTGCTCTGCGGCGTCCTGATCGTCATCCTGCTGCGCCAGCGTGGGCTGGACCCGCGGCGCGCGGTCATCTACTGGTGGTGCCCGGTGCCCGTGCTGGAGTTCACGTTCTCGGCCCATGTGGATGCCGTAGCGACCGTATGGGTGCTCGCGGCGCTGGTTGCCGCCGGAGCGCGCTGGCGAGCGGCGCGCGTGGCGGCGGGCATCTTCCTTGGCTTGGCGGCGCTCACCAAGCTCTATCCACTGCTCTTCGTGGCGGCGCTGGCCCGGCGGCGCGACTGGGGCTTCGCGCTCGGCATGGCGGGATCATGCGTCGCGCTCGTGCTGCCATTCGCGGCGCTGGGGCTGGGCAACGGCGGCTTTCTGGGCACGTACATCACACAGCGCTTCGTGGACCAGGGCCT
>DASUBU010000208.1:0-39655 GCA_035763125.1 Ktedonobacterales bacterium | reverse complement strand
GAGGCGGCGTCAGCGTCGAGCAGTGCGGGGCTGCTGCCTGGCCAGCAAGCCGCCACCTATCCGGCGCCCAGCGGCTTCAGATTCAATTTCACGACACACATCGCACCCAGCAGCGGCCCAGGCGGTCTGGCGTACGCCTGCTGGCTCCAGTTTGCCAATCCTCATCGCGACGGAGATTCGGGCGCGCTGCAACTGGCCGTGCTCGATCCGCACGCCCGGCGCTGGAATGTCCTCGTGCCACCCGCGGCGGCAGCCGTGCGGTGTGAGATGATCGCCGGCAGCGGCACGCAAGACGCGGCGCTGCTGATCCTGCACGACGAGCCATCCGACGCCACTACCTGCGGCTTGCCGCGGCTCTTTGTGACGGCAGACCGCGGCGCGAGCTGGCAGCCGGTCTCGTGGCCGTCGGCGACGGTGTCGAATTGTCACCTCACCTACGCGCTTGTCGGCGATACGCTTTACATCGCATCGGCCGAGCCGTTGTTGCCGAGCGCCGCCGGAGTCGCGGGGGGCATATTCGGTCGGCTGTTGGTAAGCGCCGATCTCGGCCGCTCGTGGCGTGCCGCCGACGCTGGCCTCGCGCAGTTTCCAGGCTTCACGACGATCGCGTTTCGCGCTGGCGGCGGTATCCTCGCGCAGACCAGCCAGCGGGTGCCTCTGAAGGCGTCCATGTTATGGGAGAGCGATGATGCCGGCCGAACGTGGCGCTGGCTGGGAGTGCTGCCAGGAACGTCGCCGCGAGTCTACGCCTCCACCGACGCGAGTCGTCTGGATCGCAGCGGGTGGGGACGGCTCTATCTCAGCTCATCCACCTCGCTGGGTGCTGGCGCCGATGCCAACGGCTCCTACTTTGCGACGGCCGTCATTCCTCCCGCGCTTACACTCGCTTTCACCTCGCTGACCGTGCCGGGGTTGCGCTGGATGCCGGTGTCGCCGCCGCCAATCGGCGGTGACTTACGTGGGGGCGCCTTCGCCGAGCTGACGGCCAGTGCGGCGGAGGGCCCCGACCAGTCGTTGCTCTACCTCGAATCGATTGGCTCCGCCCCGCCGTTCCTGACGCCGGCCTATCGTGTTTGGGCGTGGCACCCCGCCACTGGCCGGTGGAGTAGCAGCCGCTTCCGTATCTCGTGGAACACACGCATCCAGGGGGTGGCCTGGGACAACGGCCAGCTGAATGTCTGGCTGGAGCCGATCGGCGGCTTGCTCACCTCACGCGTTCGCGCGCTCAACAGCGCGATCGCCGTCCAGCCGGCGACGTGAGGCGAACAGCCCTGGCGTGTCTGTGCGCCGACGGTGCGGGTGTAGGTGCAGGTGTAGGTGCAGGGGATCGCCCCGCCGTGTGCTATAGTACCCGCGATTGCGCGGCGAGGCGCGTTGTGCCTGTGCGCAAGTGGGCGAATCGTGTGACGGGCGTTCCACGGCAGAGCGAGGCGTGAGCATGACGGCAGCGGCTGACGGGCAGGCGGCACAGGCAGCGCACGCGGCGGCGCGGACCTACGATGTGCTGGTGGTTGGCGGGGGGCCGGCTGGGCTGGCGGCGGCCGAGGCGGCGGCGCGGGGCGGCGCGCGCGTGGCTCTGCTGGAGCGCCAGAAGGAGATTGGCTATCCAGTCCATACCAGCGGCGGCAGTTGGATACAGGATATGCGCGCGCTCGGCATCCCCGCCGAGCTCTTCCACCCGATTCACGCCGTAACCTTCCTCTCGCCGAATCGCTCCGCTCGCTTCGAGTACGCCGATCCGATCTGCTGCGTGCTGGATGTGCGTGGGGTTTATCAGCACCTTGCGGGGCGTGCCATCGCCGCGGGCGCCGAGCTGCACCCTAACTCGCCAGTTGAGCAGCCGATTGTCGAGGATGGGCGTGTGGTGGGAGTCGTCGCCAAAGACCATCGGAATCGGCAGTGTGCATGGCGCGCGCCGGTCGTGATTGACGCCAGCGGTTTCTCTTGCACGCTCAGTACGCGCACCAAGCTGCACGAGGGCTATCGCCGCTATGGCTTCGGCGCCGAATATGATCTCTACGCGCCCAACTATGACCCCGACGAGCTGTATCTCATCATGGGCAGCCAGGTCGCGCCTTCCGGCTACGCCTGGGCCTTCCCACGCGGCAAAGGGCGCGTGCGGCTGGGCGTCGGCGTGATTCGGCCCGACGTGGATGAAGATGCGCGGGAGTATCTAGACTCCTTCGCCGCGCGGCTGCCGTCGCTCGCCCCGGCCTTTGCCGGCGCCAGCCCGATCGAGTATCATACCGGCCTCTTTCCGTCGGAGGGGGTCGTCCCGCGCTTCGTCGGCGATGGCCTGATGGCGACCGGCGATGCGGCGGGGCATGGCTCTACGCTGGTTGGCGAGGGCATCCGCTTCGCGATCTACAGCGGCCAGATGGCTGGCGCCGTCGCCGCTGAGGCTACGCACTCTGGCGATGCCTCAGCGCAGTTCCTCGCGCGCTACGAGCGCGCATGGCGCGCGCGCTTCGGGCGCGAGATGGAGATCTCCTACATCGTCAACCAGCGTATCGCCGCCTGGAGCGACGCCAAATGGGACGAGGGCGTCGAGCTGCTCAAGCGGCTGACCCCGCAGCAAGCCGCGGAGCTGCTGCGCGGCGATTACAGCGTCGGGCTCTTCCTGGGCGTGTTGCGGCGCAATCCGGGGCTGTTGCGCTCGGGCGCGCGCAAGTTCTTCGATCTCGCCTTCCAGCGGCTGGGCCGCGCGCAGGGCGTCAGCGAGGCGGAGGTGGCGGCGACCGGCACATAGGCGGCGCCAGTGCCGGCTCCGCCGCCAGCATGCCATGTGTGAGCACAATGCCTGCGCTGGACCCGCAGCGCCAACGGTCACATCAGCGCCGTCAGCAGCCACAGCACGCCCATGCCGACGGCCACCGTCGCCACCACATTGCGCGTGCGCCAGGCGACAAGAATCGCCGCCGCGCCCGCCCACAGCCGCGCGTTGCTCAGCCCCACGTCGAGTGTGCCGGCGTGTGCCAGCAGATCGGGCGCCACCAGCGCCGCCAGCACGGCCACCGGCACGTAGCGTAGCGCCCGTTCTCCCCACGGCGGCAGACTGAAGCGCCCGGCCAATCCGATGAAGGAGAGCCGCATCAGGAAGGTTGCGCCGCCGATTGCCAGCACGCTCACCGCCAGCGCCAGAGTCTGGTCCACGCGAAATGCTCCTCAGTCGTCAATCTCCAAGGGCGAGGCAGGCCTCGCTACTACTTTGCTGCACCGCGGTGCCAAGGGGCGAGGCAGGCCTCGCCGCTACAGCGAATACCTGGAAGGTTCGCCAGTGCTCACCGTTTGCTACGGGAGGCGCTTGGGCGATGCGGGCCGCTCCTTCGCCAGTGTCGCACTCGATGTGGCCTCAGCCGCCGATGGCGGCTTGCGACTTGTCCTGGGCCGCCGCTCCGCTGCCAGGCCAGCCAGCACGCCCACCAGCGCCGCCGCTACCAGCCCCAGCCGCAACGGCGCGTGGAGCGCTACCACGGCGACCGCTCCCGCCAGCAGCGCGCTCCACACGCTCGCCCGGTCCCGTGCCATCGGCACCACCAGCGCGATGAAGGTCAGTGTCGCCGCGAAGTCCAGCGACCAGCCGGACGGAATCTGCCCGCCGATCGCGAGGCCAGCCAGCGTGCTCGCCTGCCAGCACACCCACAGCGTCGTCCCCGATCCCAGCGCGTACCAGGGCTGCCGCTCCTCGGGCAGCCCGGCGCGCAGTCGGGCAATCGCGACGCCGAACATCTCGT
Organism: Ktedonobacterales bacterium; assembly: GCA_035763125.1. Lineage (GTDB taxonomy): Bacteria > Chloroflexota > Ktedonobacteria > Ktedonobacterales > JADMIN01 > SMAG-U1939. Next base: position 35,921 of record DASUBU010000208.1, on the reverse strand, counting down.
CGGTCAGCAGATAGGCCAACGCCGCCTTCCAGCGGCCCGAGCGCCGACGCATGATGGGCGCGAATGACGCGCTGTAGAGCAGGTGGCGCAGATTGAGGATCGTGCCCGTCAGCACCAGCGCCGCCGCCGGCGCCCCCAGCCCGACGAGTTGCACCACGGCGAACTGGGCGGAGCCGGCGAAGATCACCGCCGACATGGCCTGGGCCAGCCAGGCGGGCACGTGCGCACCGTGCGCGGCGACTCCGTAGATCAACCCAAACGGAACCGTCCCACCTAGCAGCGGCAGGGTCGCGCGCGCGCCATCGAGCAGCGCGGAGGAGCGAGCATGCGAATGCAGATGCGTATCCATGCCTCGATGCTATCAGCTCCACCGATCGCGCGTCTTGTACGATCTTGCAGCCACCGCAGCATGTGCCGGGGGTGCCGGCGGCGATGCGTCTGACGTGGGCGGCGGGGGCACTGGCTGTGGGGGAGAGCCCCAATGCGCGCCGAAGCGGTATCCTGCCTGGTTGTCCGGCAATAACGCGCAGCGCGAAATACCAAATTTCTGGTATGGCTGCGCTTCTTCCTGGATGACATAGTGTGCCCGGCAGAGCACGCTGAGCCATGCCAACCTTCCGACGAGTTGCCTACGGGAGATTGCCACATATGCAGATCAAAGACACCCCCACTGGATCGGCTGCAGGCACCCTGACACGAAACGATATTGCCGCGCTCGCAGGTCAGCTACAGGGCCGGATGGTGCTGCCCGATGACGCTGACTACGCCGAGGCCCGGCTCGTCCACTTTGTCTCCGATGCGATGCCAGCTATGATCGTTCGTGCCGCCACCACCGCCGACGTGGCGGCTACGGTTCGGTTTGTTCGTGAGCGTCACCTCGACATGGTGGTGCGCAGCGGCGGCCACAGCCTCTCGCGCTACAGCATCATCGAGGGAGGCGTCGTGCTCGATCTCTCGCCGATGAAGACCCTTGAGTTCGACACCGAGACGCGGATCGCGAAGCTAGGCGCCGGGCTCATGTGGGGCGAGGTGGCGGAGACACTGAATCCACACGGCCTGGGACTCTCCGCTGGCGATAACGCGACCGTCGGTGTGGGCGGCCTGGCGCTCGGCGGCGGCATTGGCTGGTTCGTGCGCAAGTATGGCCTGACGGTTGACCGTATCCGCTCGATCGAGGTGGTCACGGCCGGCGGCCAGGTGGTGACAGCCAGTGCGAGCGAGCACCCCGACCTCTTCTGGGCCATGCGCGGGGGCGGCGGCAACTTCGGCATCGCGACGTCGTTCGAGGTCGAGCTGCATCCCGCGGGGATGGTCTATGGCGGCGCGATCTTCTATCCCGCCAGCGAGGCGGCGACCGTGCTGCCGGCCTTCGCGCGCTACGCCGCCTCCGCGCCCGACGAGCTGACGGCCATGGCGCTCGTGCTGGCCGCTCCGCCCGCGCCGTTCATTCCACCAGACGTGCACGGCAAGCCGGTGGTGGGCCTCGCGCTGGTCTATAGCGGCGATTTCGACGAGGGCAATCGCGTGGTGGACCCGCTGCGCAAACTGGGCACGCCGATTGTGGATATCGTCGGGCCGATGCCCTATCCGGCGATCTTCCACTTCACGGAGGATGCGTCGCCGCTCGATATGCGCCTGTACGCGCGCTCGGTGATGGTAGATACCGTAGATGAGGCGCTCATCAACGCGGTGCTATCCAGCGGCGCTGCTGACGTGCCCTCGCCCGGCGCGCTATTCCAGCTGCGCATGCTCGGCGGGGCAATGAAGCGCGGCGACGCGGAGAGCGCCGCCTTCGCCCAGCGCGACAAAGCGGCGATGGTGCTGGCGGTGGTCTATGGCTACGATGAGGCTGATACTGAGCGCCACGTGGCCTGGACGGAACGCCTCTACGAGGCCATGCGTCCCTTTGGCACGGGCGCTTATGTCGGCTTCTTGATGGGTGATGGGCAAGAGCGCATCAACGAGGTCTACCCGCCCGCGACGCTGGAGCGGCTGCGCCAGGTGAAGCGGCGGTACGACCCGACCAACTTCTTCCGCCACAACCTCAACATCGAGCCAGCCGCGCGGTAGGCGGAACGCGCGGCTGGCTCGATCTCGCGCTCAGCCCCGCATATACTGCGCGGGCGGAATGCCGACGATGCGCTTGAAGTGGCGGGTCAGGTGGCTCTGGTCATAGAAGCCCACCTGCGCCGCCACCTGCGCCGGCGGCACGCGCTGCGCCAGCAGTCGCTTGGCCCGCTCGACACGAATCTGCGTGAGATACGCGTGTGGCGGCAGTCCCATGGCCTTCTGGAACTGCCGCATCACCTGGTAGCCGCTGGCGCCGGTCAGCCGTGCCAGGTCGTCCAGGGCGACACGCTCGTGGGCGTGCGCTTGCAGATAGTCGCGCACGAGGCGCGCCATCCCCGGCTGGTCGGCGATCGGCGCCGGCAGGTGCAGCGCGTCGGCGTGCCGCTCGACCAGCGCCGCCAGCACCCGAAGCAGCCGCGACTCACGTTCCAGCGGCTCCGCCTGCGCCTCCAGCGTTGTGTGTAGCGCCAGCAGCGCGCCGGCCAGCGGTACGTCCTCTACCACTGGATGGCGAAAGAACGGTATCGCTCGTGTCCGCCCCGCCAGCTCGCTTGCCGCGCGCTGGAGCAGTTCCGCCTCTGGATAGAGCATTCGGTAGCGCCAGCCGCCGGGCAATGCCGAGGCGCCGGTGTGCGGCTCCGCGGGATTGATGAGCACGACCGCGCCGGCTGGCGCGACGTGGACGCCATGCCGGTACAGGAAGCGATCCGCTCCCGTCTCGACGACGCCAATGGCGAAGCCCTCGTGCGCGTGCGGAGCGAAGCTATGCGTCACGTAGCTCGCGCGCAGCAGCTCCAGGCCGCCGAGTGCGCCGTCACGCCAGAAGACGGCCTGCTCCTTCGATTCGTGCGTTTCCTGCGTCTCTGGTTGCCAGTTCATCGTCAGTAGACCGTCACCATCTTTCGTATCGGTACTGATGGGGGAAAGCGCGACCTTGACAGTGCGCGCGGACGCAGCATACAATATTGAGGCCAACCGAGTAGCAGGCTGACAGCGAGCCCCCGATGGGCGCGCTGTTTTCTTTACTGTTCCAGCGCCGTTGGTTGAGGAGGCTCCTTCATGGCAACCAATCATGGGAATGGTCGCAGCGGCGAAAAGGACAGGATCTACCTGACGCGCGAGGGCTTCGAGGAAAAGAAGGCTCGCCTGGATTACCTGGTCAACGAGCGCCGGCGCTACGTCGCGGACTATATTCATGAGGCCAAGGAAGCTGGCGATATCAGCGAGAGCAGCGCCTATGAGGATGCCAAGAACTTGCAGGCGCTGGTCGAGGGCGAGATCCAAGAGCTGCAGCATGTGATTGACAATGCGAGCATCATCGAAGATCTTCCAGTGCAGACGAGCGGCAAGCGCATCGCGCGTCTGGGCTCGACGGTTGAGGTAGAGACTCCACGCGGCCCGCGCACCTACACGCTGGTCAGCACCGTCGAGGCCAATTCGCAGGCGAACAAGGTCTCTGACCAGTCTCCCGTTGGCAAGGCACTGATTGGCCGCAGCGAGGGCGAGAAGGTCGAGATCGAGACGCCCAGCGGTGCCCAGAGCTACACCATCCGCTCGATTCGCTAGCGCACGCGCGCGATCCCCCACCTCACGAGGTTCACGCGCCGCATCGCAGAGACTCATCGGCCGGCAGGATTTCTCTGCCGGCCCACATTGTGCGCGTCGCGCGCGCCTGCAATCCGCTTGACGCCGGGCAATTTCCGGTCTATAGTGAATTGAACAGAAGTTCTATTCGACTGGCCTTGCTCTCCCCCACCTTCTGCCATCTCTCTGCCCCCAGGCGCGAGACGATAGGATAGACGACCATGATTTCGACGGGTTTGCTCTGGTATGACGACGACACGCAGCGGCCGATCGCGCTCAAGATTGCCGAGGCCGCGGAGCGCTACCGCGAGCGCGTGGGCCTTGAGCCAACTACCTGTGAGCTGAGTCCCGCTCAAACCGCGCTTGCCACTGCCGCGAAGGCGCCGCCCGCTCGCCGGACGCGCAAGACGCTGGCGATTCCGGTGATCACGCTGCGCCTGGAGGCGAACGATCACCTCAAGCCGAACTACTTCCTGGTCGGCGTCGCCGAGGGTGAGTCGCCGCGGCCGGTGCGCGGCTGGGCAGCGCTGGCCGCAGAGCCAGAGCGTCTGCCGACGCATCGCGCACCACGCCGTGCGCAGGCGACGGCCGCGAAGAAAGCCGCGCCGGTCAAGGCCGCTTCGCCGTCAGATGCGCCTGCGGCGGCGCTGGAGCCGCCGCCCACCAAGCCAGGCGCCCGCAGCCGCGCGAAGACGGCCGGCGCGCCAGCGATAGCGGAGCGGGTGGCAGAGCGTGCCACGCGTGCAATAGCCGCAGCTCGGGCTAATCAGCAGCGGGCGAAGCCGCGGCGAGTGCCGCAGCCAGAAGCCGCCGTGCCGTCGCCAGCCGCGACAGGCGCGCGCCGCACACGGCGCCCGGCGAAGCTCGAGCAGGCGGCTTCGCCGGCGATCCAGCCCGTCGCGGAGCCTCTCCGCCCCGCTGCGCGAAAGACGGGGCGTGCGCCGGCAGCGGGCGGTGCACAGCCCGCACCACAGACGCGCAAGCGTGGCGCACCGCCAGCCTCCTCCGCGCCAGTGCCAGTGCCAGTGCCAGTGCCAGCCGCGACGCCCAAGACGACGCGGCGAGCGAGCGCCAAGCCAGCGGCGAAAGCTCACGCTCATGCGGTTCGGCCCGCGCTGCTTGCAGGCGCGCCCCCCGTCGCCTCATCGGCTCCGCCACTGCCATCCAGGGGGAGCAACGCCGCGCGTGCCAGGGCCAAGACGTTGCCGGTGACGGATACTCCCAAGGCCCAGGCGCGAGCAGTCCGCGCTGCCAAGTTGGCAACCGCCGCCTCCGCAGCCACGCCAGCACCCATCAAGCCATCCTCCGCGCGGCGCAAGGTCGCCAGGATGGATGAGCCTACCGCGCAGGCGAAGCCGGCGACTCAATCGAAGACCGGCCGTGCCGCGAAGGGCACCGCCGCTCCCGCCGCGCAAGCGCCAGATATGCCGCGTGCCGCGGGCGCCTTGGCTCCCGCGCCTGCAACGCCCGTGAAGGCGACGAAGCGACAAGAGAAGGTAGTAGCTCGGCCAGCGAATCCACCTGCCGCGCCGAGTGTGAGGAAGCTAGCCAAGGCAGCGCCCCAGCCGCAGCCACCTGTTCTCGCGCGGCCTTCGCCACGCGCCACTCCACGCGCTGCCCGGAGCGCGAAACGCTCGGCATCCGCGGCGGCTGTCCCCACCGTGCCAGCCGCGGTCGGGCGTGCTCGGCGTACCCGGGACGTTGTGGCACAGGGTCACACGCAAGCACGCTTGTGGGAGGAGCCAACCGGTTCCGCCGAGGGCGCCCACAGCCGCCGCAAGCGCAGCGCCTAGCCGGATCTGCCTTCGTCGTCGCCGGAGCCAGCGCGTGGAGGCTACTCGGTCAGGATCGGCCGGGTGAGAATGGCAAGATAGGCGCTCCACGGGCCGACCGCCTCGGCGTACTGCCGGGCCATCACCTCGACAATCTGACCGACATGGTTGAGGTCATGGACGACCCAGGTTGCCAAGAGCTGGCTCAGCATGACCGGTCCGAGCGCCGGATGGATGCCCCGAAGGCTCAATTTCTCAGGGGTGATGCGCAGCTCGCTCAGCGTCGCCAGATTCTTCGTGCGCGCCTGCTCGAATGCCGCGAGCAACTGGTCGAGCGCGAGATCCCGATACTTCTCGAACATGGCCGTGCGATTGACCGAGTCAAAGGAGCGGCGCTCGCCATGTTCCAGGATGATGCGTGTGCGCGCGATCCAGTCGGTCTCCTCGCCGTGCAGCAGGTGCCCGACGATGTCATACGCGCTCCAGGTGTTCGGCCCCTCGGTGCTCGTCGTCCACACCTCTGGCAGCCCGCCCAATAGCGCAGTAAGGGTCGCCGGCGTGTGGCGCAGAATCTCGACGGCCTGCTCGTACTGGTAGTCCATATGCGGCTCCCTTCGGAAGGCGATTGACGAACGAGACGTTGCATTCGTGGCAGGTGCTAGAGCGCGGCGAAGCCGAAGCCCAGCGCGGTGTAAATGACCAGCGTTGCGGCGACGAAGAGCACCACCAGCCGCGGCTGCAAGACTCGTCCCAGCACTACCATCTCCGGCAGGCTCATCCCCGAGGCCGCCAGCATGAACGTCAGCACCACCGGCAGCGATGCCCCCTGCCCGACCAGCGCGAAGCCGATGGGAATCAGCAGCAGGATATCGGCATAGATCACGCTGCCCAGCATCGCCGCCAGCGGCACGCCTAGGCCCACGCCCAGCGCGCCGAGCCGCCCGACTGTTGAAGTCGGCACCAGCGTATCAATCAAGATGCCCGCCACCGTCGCCAGCGCCAGCCACGGCAGCAGCTTGCGCGTGAGCTGCCGGCCGAGCAGCGCAGCTTTCTTCACCGCCAGCCGCCGCGTGCCAGGCTCCGGATCGTCCTCCGGCAGCCAGAGATAGTCGCGCAGCGCCCGCGCCGCCGGGAAGCGGCCCAGCGCCCAGCCGACCAGCACCGCCGCCGACAGGCACGCCAGCGCGTAGAAGAGCGCGATGCGCCAGCCGAAGACCACCAGCAGCAGGATAATCGCGCCCAGGTTGATGGTCGGCGAGGCCAGCAGGAACGACACCGCCGGCCCGAGCGGCACCTCGACCTCCAACATGCCCAGGAAGAGCGGCACCGCCGTGCAGGTGCAAAACGGCGTCGCGGCGCCCAGCAGCGCACCCAGCGCGTTGCCCGCCAGCCCCGGCCGTTTGGCGAACACCGCCTGGAGCCGCGCGAACGAGAGCGACTGCTTGACGTAGAAGGCCAGCGTCGCCGTGCTGAAGAGCAGCACGCCGATGAAGGCCAGCAGCGCCGGGAAGAAGAGCAGGCTGCGCCAGGGCAGCGCCGAATTGAGCAGGGTGTCCATTGCCTACCGCCTATGGTCGCCCGTCGCCCGCTCCTCCTCTCCTCGCTGGAGAGGGGGCCGGGGGTGAGGTGTCCCGTTGCGCGCATTCGTAGGAGCGTGTTGCGCACGCCCCGCTGGTGGGTGGAAGCCCCAGAGAGCGAGGCAGTCCCCGCCACTGCACCGGCTCCGTCAGGAGTGAACTGGGCGAGCGAGGACCTCGTTCCCTCGCGTCTTGCTCATGTATTTCGGGCGGTGCAGCGTGTTGTAGGCGCAGAAGGGGATGATGCTGCCGTCGGGCAGGATATTGTGGACGCAGCACTTCTTGGCCGAGCGCACGTCGAAGTTCCAGGCATCCATGAAGGCGATGATCACGATGCGGAACATGTTCTCGTAGAGCACGCTGCCGTGCTCCGTCTGGTCGAGCGCGGCGGGCGCCACCGGCAGGCAGCAGGCGAAATCGCGCAGCGCGGCAGGCGTGGAAAGCGGCATCGAGGCCGACCAGAGCCGGCCGAGCGCCGAGCCGACCACCTCTTTCATGTCCTCGACCTTGAAGGTAATCTGATTGCCGATCACGTCCAGGTATTTCTTCACGTCGAGGTAGCGGGGCAGCGGCTTGACCTTCTTGCCCTTGACGTAGGCGTAGGTCATGCTGATGCAGTCGCTGTGGCAGGGCAGCGGCACGAAGTCGCCGAAGCGGAACATGCCGGCGGTCTGCGCCTCGATGGCGTGAATCACGTCGGGCACCGTCACGCGGTCGAGCGGATCGAAGCCGTCGTGCCGCCCGACGTTGGTGATCGGTTGGAAGGTGACACCGCGCACCATCTTCTCGGCGATGCCCAGTTTCACGATCTCGCCGACCTCGTCGTCGTTCATGCCGCGCTTGATGGTCGCCGTGAGATTGACCGGGATGTCGTATTTGGTCAGGTTGGCGAGCGCCTTCTCCTTCACCTCGCGCAGGTCAATGCCGCGGATGTCGAGGTACGTGCTCTCGCGGAAGCCGTCGAATTGCAGGTAGACCTCGAAGTTGCCGTTGAAGGCCGCCAGGTCGCGCACGAAGCTCTCGTCGCGGGCGATGCGCACGCCATTGGTGTTGAGCATCAGCGCGCGGATACGCTTCTTCTTCGCCATCGCCAGGATCTCGAAGAGCTGCGGGTGGATCGTCGGCTCGCCGCCGCTGATCTGAACGACGTCGGCGTAACCCTCGTTCTCGACCACCACGTCGAGCATGCGCTCGACCTCTTCGAGCGGGATCATGCGCCCGACGTCAGAGTCGGCGAAGCAGGTGGGACAGCGCAGGTTGCAGGCTTCGGTGATCTCGACCAGCGCCAGGCAGGTGTGCTGCTCGTGGTCGGTGCAGAGCCCGCAGTCCAGCGGGCAGCCCTGCTCGACGCGCCGCTGGAAGTGCCTGGGCAGCGTGCCGGGCTTGTTGTACTGGGCTTGCGAAAGGTAATACTCCGCGTCGGAGGAGAGCAGCGTGCGCATCTGGCCGTGCTCGGGGCAGGTCTTGAGCATGAAGACCTTGCCGGCCTGGATGATGACCTTGGCCTGGATCACCTTCAGACAGGTGGGGCAGAGGCTGTTGGTGAAGTTGTGATAGATGTAGTTGCGGTCGCTGCGGGCGGAAATCGCCGCGCTTTCGGCACCATCGGCCGCCTCGCGCTCGTCCAGCGTCGGCGTCGCGGGTCGCTCGAACTCACGCGGTCGTCGTACCCTCATCGCACTCTCCCCCTCTCCCTTCAGCTTCAGCGCGCAAGGATTAGACACGCGGCGCCGGCAGCCGCACCATGCAGCCCTGCACCGCGATCACCGGTGTCATGAAGATCATCAGCAGCAGCGCGTAACCGATCGGCCGCACGCGCCTGGCCGCCAGCAGTACGACCGCCGAGAGGATCTCCAGCACGTAGAGCCGGATGCCGATGCCGCCAATGAACGCGCTTGCTTGCCCTGCTACGGGGTCGCAGCTACGATAGCAGAACGGCTGCCACGAGACGCTGAGGAACATGAGCATGGCCGGAATCAGCCCCAGCCCCAGCCCAGCCAGGAACAGTAACCCTGATCGTCGGCCGACGCCGTTGCCCTGCATGCCCGGTTGGTCCATCGCTGTCGCCCCTTCCGTGTGCGCCGCCTGCTGCGCGATGCGCGCCCAGCCATTCACCCCGCCACAGACTACGCCGCCGCGCTCGCGGTTCTCTCCGCCCGCGCTGCCTAGCCGAATGGCCGCGCGAGAATGACGACACACGCGACCACGCCGACCACCGGCAGGACGACCAGCGCGGTGAGCAAGCCGTAGCCGATCCAGCGCAGGCGCGCCTTGGCGAGGAAGTAGGTCATCAGGCCGATCGAGGCGAGAAACAGTACGATCGGTACGAATACTACGAGTCCGCCACCAGCCCCACCGAAGACGCTAAAGAGCACACCGGAGAGGAAAGTGGTCCCAAACACGATCACCACGGCCAGCAGGAGTCCCAGCCCCAGCCCGCCGAAGAAGCCGCCCGCTTTTTGCCCACCAGTCAGCGGCGGCGGATAGGGTACCGGGGCCATCACCGGCGGCATCATGAGGCCAGATGGAGGCGGGGGCGGCGGCGCGGCGGCCGGAGGTGGAGGAAGCGCGGAAGGCGGCAGTTGCCCGGCTGGCGGCGGACCGTCCGCGAGTGCGCTCGCGCTTGGCGCAGCCTGTGGGGCAACGGGTGGCGGCGGCAGCGTATCGCCTGCCGCGGCTCCCACGTCCGGGCTGGGAATGGCCGGAGGCGTGGGCGCAGGCGGTGCGCCGGGCCGGCTCAAGAGTCGGCCACACACCGCGCACGCATCGGCGTCGGCGGGGTTGGGCTGTCCGCAGCTCGGGCAGAGTTGAGTCGCGTCCACGGTGGCGCCTCCTTTGGAGGACTATGCGGCTTCCACCACGCCTGCGCTGGCTCCGGCACGCGCCTGAGCCGTCGCGCGGCGCTGCGCGGCGAGCGAGCGCCACAGCTTGAGGGCGAACGCGGGGATCGCGACGCCGTAGAGCAATTGGACCATCGTCAGCCCCAGCCAGACGTGCGGATCGGCGCGCGTGAAGTCCAGCAGGAAGCGCAGGCTCAGATAGCAGAGGACGTAGAGTGTGAAGAGATCGCCGGCGCGCGGCAGCTTGCCACGCAGCCGCAGGATGACGACGAAGAGCGCCAGATCGAGCAGCAGTTCGTAGAGCGCGGTCGGCTGGCGGCGCACGCCCTGCTGGACGATGGCCCAGGGTAGGTTGCTCGGCAGCCCGAAGGGGTCGCCGCCCAGCAGATTGCCGAGCCGGCCAATCGCCTGCGCCAGCGGAATGGCAGGCGCGAAGATGTCGCCGGTAGAGTAGCCGATGTGGCGCCACTTCTTGACCAGCAGCACGCCCGCGTAGCCGCCGAAGAAGCCGCCGGTCCACGCTTGGCCGCTGTACCACAGATACGGCAGGTCTTTGATGAAGGTGGCCGGGCCGAGGAAGATGAGCATGCTGAGCTTTGCGCCGAGCATGCCGCCGCCCAGCGCGCCGAGCGCCACCTGTAGCAGCTCCTCGGTCGCGCGGTGCTGCCGGCGTGCCTCGAAGTAGGTCAGCGCGCCGCCGGCCATGTAGGCGGCCAGGAAGCACAGTGAATAGGTCGAGATCGTCGCGGGACCCAGATGCAGCCAGGGATACATGCGCGTGCTCCCTTCTTGCGCCGGCCCGTGCGGGCAGCGGCCGCCAGATTGGCGCAAGTATACCATACCGGCGTGGCGCCGCTGCTCCCACCCGATGCGGTACGATAACGGTAGCGATAGGCTCAGCCATTCGCATCAGCAATCATACGCAGCCGCGCAGCGCGAACTCACGGCGGCGTCCCCGGCAGGAGAAGACCACACATGATCGAGCGCTACACGCGTCCAGAGATGGCGCGCGTCTGGTCCGAAGAGCACAAGCTGGATATCTGGCTGCGCGTGGAGCTGCTGGTGTGCGAGGGTTGGGCGGGCGAGGGAGCCATCCCGGCAGCCGACATGGAGAAGCTGCGTGCCGCGCGCTACGACCTCGCCCGCGCTCGCGCGCTAGAGCGCGAGATCCACCACGACGTGATCGCCTTCCTGCGCTCGGTGCAGGAGGGCCTCGGCCCAGAGGGGCGCTTCCTGCATTTGGGGCTGACCTCCTCCGACGTGCTGGATACGGCGCTGGCGGTGCAGCTTCGCGAGGCCGGCGTGCTGATCCGCGAGGCGCTGGAGCGATTGACCGAGACGGTCACAACGGCCGCGCTGCGCCACCGGCAGACGCTGATGGTGGGCCGCACGCACGGCATCCACGCCGAGCCGACGACCTTCGGCTTCAAGCTGGCCGGCTGGGTGGACGAGCTGCGCCGCGCCCATGCCCGGTTGGATGCCGCCATCAGCGATGTCGCGGTGGGCGCGATCTCCGGCGCGGTGGGCACGCACGCTACCGTGCCGCCGGCCGTCGAGGAGTACGTCTGCGAGCGGCTGGACCTGCGCCCGGCGCCCGTCTCGACGCAGATCATCCAGCGCGATCGGCATGCGCACTTCGTGGCGGTGCTGGCGCTGGTCGGCGCATCACTGGAGAGCATGGCGCAGGAGCTGCGGCACCTCCAGCGCACTGAGCTGAGCGAGGCCTTCGAGCCGTTCGGGGCGAGCCAGCAAGGCTCATCGGCGATGCCGCACAAGCGCAATCCCGAGAAGGCCGAGCGCGTCTGCGGGCTGGCGCGCGTGCTGCGCGGCTACGCGGTCACGGCGATGGAGGACGTGGCGCTGTGGCACGAGCGCGACATCAGCCACTCCTCCGCCGAGCGCATCATCCTGCCCGATGCCACCGCGACGTTGCACTATATGCTCTGGCTCTTCAATGACATTGCCGCCGGCATGGAGGTGGATACGGCCCGCATGCGCGCGAACCTTGACCTGACACGCGGGCTGATCTACTCCTCGCGCATCCTGCTGGCGCTGGTGGAGAAAGGGATGGATCGTCAGGTGGCCTACAAGCTGGTGCAGCGCAACGCGCAGAAGGTCTGGCGCAACGAGGACCGCGGCGAGGGGCTGCTGGCGATGCTGAAGGCCGATCTCGAGGTGATGGCGCACATCACGCCCGCCGATCTGGACGCGCTCGCCGATCCGCGCGCCTACCTCGCGCACACCGACACAGCGTTCCAGCGGTTGGGACTGATGGACGGCAGCGTAGGTTAGAGCGCTGGGCAAAGCAGCCCTAGTGCGAGGGGCTGATAACGCACAATGAGCGCGCCGGAGGTCTGCGGCGTGCTGCCATCCGCTACGCCGACCGCCCAGACATCGGCGCCGCTTCGTGTGCCAGGATGTGCGATAACGACGACGCCGTTCAGGCCCGAATAGGTCGTCGGCGCCGGCGCCCGCACGCTCTCCCAGGCTGAGCCGTTCCAGCGCTCCGTCAGCGGCGCGTAGCCCGAGGCCGTGCCGAGGTTGCCCACCGCCCAGGGCTGGCCGGCGCCCGCGAGCGCCGCCACGCCGTAGAGCAGGCTCGACTGCGGGTTGGGATTCGCGCCGGGCACCAGACTCCAGCTTGTGCCGTTCCAATGCTCGATCAGTGTCTGGCCGAGACCACCGCTGCCGGCGTTGCCCACCGCCCACACGTCGTTGGATGCCGCAGCTGCCACTGACCACAGTACGTTCGTGTCGGAGCCAACATTGGGGCTGGCGACGATGCTCCAGCTTGTGCCATTCCAGTGCTCCGTAAGTGACTGCGCCAGGGTGCTGCGGCCCACCGCCCAGATGTCGCTGGCTGAGGCCGCGCTGATGCCGGCGAGGTAGTTGGTGGGCACTGCGCGGTTCGGGCTGGCGACGACGCGCCAGGCATTGCCGTCCCAATGTTCGATCAAGGTTTGCTCGTCGGAGGTCGAGTCAGTGCCCGTCACGCCCGCCGCCCAAACGTTATTGGCCGCGAGTGCTGCCACGCTGGTGAAGTAGCTCAGCGGGCCAGGATTCGGGCTGGCGACGATGCTCCAGCTTGTGCCATTCCAGTGCTCGATCAACGTCTGTAGCGAGTCGAACGCCCCGAAGCCAGCGCCACCCACAGCCCAGGCATCGGTGGGCGAGAGCACCGCGACCGCGTTTAGCGAGCTGTTGACTGACGGCACATTTGGGCTGGGGACGACGCTCCAACTCGTGCCGTTCCAACGCTCCGTGAGCGTCAGGAGCAGATCAGTGGTCGGATCGGACGTGTAGTAGTTGCCCACCGCCCACAAGTCGTCTGGACCGCCGACGGCCACCGCAGCCAGGTTCGCATCGACGCCGATGCTGGGACTGGACACTACCATCCATCCTGAACAGCTGAACGTGGCCCGGGTGAGGGGAAGGGCAATGCGTGCCTTTGCTACAGGTACGAACACCGCCACGGCGAGCAGTGCGGCGCACAGCGGTGCCAGGTGCCAGATTCGTGGCCGATGCACGGCAGCCTCCAATCCAGAGATAGGAGCACGCCGGCAATAGTGTATGAGTGCCTGTGGTGACTGTAGCGTCCGGCCGGCGCGCCGAAAACGGTCGCTGCTTTCTTTGACTCGCGACCGTCCGCGCCAGGGACATCCACCTGCCCAATCTCTTTACACGCGCTTTCCCACTGTATCCGCTCTGGGGGAGTGTCCTCATGCTGTCTCGGGCAGCAGGGCCGCCCGCAGCGCCGCTTCGCCCTCGTCGGTGACCAGCGCGAAGACACGGTCCTCGGGCACGATCTCGGTCTCACCAGTAGGGGTGATATTCTGGTGGCCGCGCACGACCAGGGCAAGGTTGACCGTGGCCGGCAGATCGAGCGAGCGCAGCGTCTTGTAGGCGTTGGGAGAGTCTTCCGGCACGGTGACCTCGACGAATTGTAGGCCCGCCTGGGTCAGCGTCATCAAGGGCACGACAGCGCGATGCGGAATCTCGGCCTCGATCATATGCAGGATGGTGCGCGTGGGGCTGACCGTCACGTCAATGCCCAATTGGCTGAACAGCTCGTCGTAGCGCGGGTTATTGACGCGCGCGATGGTGCGCGGAACCTTGAAGCGCGCCTTGGCGAGCTGGCAGATCACGAGGTTGTCTTCGTCATCGCCGGTGACGGCGATCACCAGATTGGCGCGCTCGCAGCCGACGTTCTCCAGCGTGCGTGCCTCGCAGGCGTCACCCTGCACTACCGAGGTGCCCAGCTCTTCCTGGAGCTGCTTGACGCGCCGGAAATCCTTCTCCAGCAGCAGCACCTCGTGCCCTTGTTCGAGCAAGCCCTTGGTGAGGTAGAGGCCGACCTGGCCGCCTCCGCCGATCAGAATATACATAGCCGTCCTCTTGGCGCCGGGCTAGCCGCGGCTGACCGTGCGCTCGCGCTCGACCGGCGTGACGGGCACGCTACGGCCCTGCGCCAGCGAGTGGGTCACCGAGCTGCTGCGGGTGATGGGATTGAGCAGGGCGTCGCGGAAGAGCTTGGCGCCGATGATCGTCGGGCAGATGGACTCCAGGCCCAGTCCGTTGTACGTCTCCTGGCGGATGGGGTCGTAGATGCGACACATGACCCGCCGCACGTGAAACACATGTTTGGCGATCTGGGCCGCCAAGATATTGCGGTTGTCGCCGTTGGTGACGGCGACGAACGCATCGGCATCCTCGATGCCAGCGCGGCGCAACACATCCTCGTCCACCCCATTGCCCAGCACGGTCTTCTCTTCGGGGAAGCTCGCGCCGAGGCGGTTGAACGAATCGGCATTCTGGTCAATGATGGTCACGTCGTGGCCTTCATTCAACAGAATCTGCGCCAGCGTCGCGCCAACGCGCCCGCTGCCCAGAATAACGGCTTTCATTCCGACGCTCCTTTGCGCGCCACCGGGCGGACCGCGATGGGCCTCCCATGTGGCCGGCCGCGCGAATGACGGCGTGAGGCAGAGTATACAGCGGGCCGACACGTCCGGCCAGCCCGCCGAATGGGCTAGCACGCCCGACTAGTACGCCTTGCCGAAGACGGCCCACGCGTGGCCTTCGCGTCCGCAGTGGACACAGGGGCCAGAGCCCTCGGGCCGCTCCTCGATGGGCAGGCAGCGAATCGTCGCCTGCGTCTCGGCCTTGATCTCGGCCTCGCACGCCGCGTCGCCGCACCACCAGCCCTCTACGAAGCCCAAACGTTCGCGGTCGGCCATCAGCGCCTTGAGCTCGTCGTAGCTCTGTACTTGATACGTACGGCCGCGACGGAAGGCGAGCGCCTGGTCGTAGAGCGTCTGATGGATCTGTTCCAGTAGCTCTGGCACACGGCGGGCCACCGCGTCTTTTGCGACGGTCTCTTTGGCCGTGCGGTCGGTGCGGGGCACCAGCACCACCTGGCCGCTGGCCGCGTCGCGGGGGCCGATCTCGATCCGCACGGGCACGCCGCGCAGCTCCCAGTCGTTGTACTTGAAGCCGGGGCGCTCCTCGCGCCAGTCCGCGCGCACGCGCACGCCCGCCGCCTTCAGCGCGGCCTCGACCTCGGCGACGGCCGCCGCGACTGCCTCGCGCTCGGCATCTTTGCGCCAGATGGGCACGATCACCGCCTGGATGGGCGCGACGCGAGGAGGCATGCGCAGGCCGTTCTCGTCGCCGTGGACCATGATCAGCGCGCCGACCATGCGCGTGCTGGCGCCCCAGCTCGTCGTCCAGGCCGTCTTGACCTGCCCGTCGGCATCCTGGAAGCTGATGTCGAAGCTGCGCGCGAAGTTCTGTCCGAGGTTGTGCGAGGTGGCGCCCTGCAGCGCCTTGCCGTCGCCCATCATCGCCTCGATGGTGTAGGTCCGCAGCGCGCCGGGGAAGCGCTCGCTCTCGGTCTTGCGTCCACGGATGCCGGGGATCGCCAGCTCCTTGACGAAGAAGTCGTAGTAGACGTCGTTGAGGATCAGCAGCGTCTCGTCCTCGGCGTCCTCCTCGGTGCGGTGGACGGTGTGGCCCTCCTGCCAGAGGAACTCCGTCGTGCGCAGGAAGGGGCGTGTGCGCTTCTCCCAGCGCACGACGTTGTTCCACGTGTTGTAGAGCAGGGGCAGATCGCGGTAGCTCTGCACCCACTTGGCGTACATGTGGCCGATGACCGTCTCGGAGGTAGGCCGCACAACCAAAGGTTCGGCCAGCTCCTCGCCGCCGGCGCGCGTCACCACGGCTACCTCGGGCGCGAAGCCCTCGACGTGCTCGGCCTCCTTCTCCAGGAAGCTGGCGGGGATGAAGAGGGGGAAGTAGGCGTTCTCGTGGCCGGTGGCCTTGATGCGCCGGTCCATCGCCTGCTGCATGTTCTCCCACAGCGCGAAGCCGTAGGGCCGGATGACCATGCAGCCGCGCACAGGAGATTCGTCGGCCAGGCCCGCCTTGTAGACCAGGTCGAGATACCACTGCGAGAAGTCGTCCTTCTCGGCCAGATCCTCGACGAATTTGTCGTCTGTCCCCGTTGTCTCGGTCTTGTCTGCCATGTGTCATGCTCCTTTGCGCTTGAGGCGGATCCGGCCAACAAAAAACCCGCCCTGAAGCCTCACGCTTCGAGGGCGGGATCATCGCTCCCGCGGTACCACCTCGCTTGAGACGCGGTTGCCCGCATCTCGCTCTGCCCGCGCGGCCGGCAATTCGGCGACGCGGCGTCCCACGGTAACGGGGGGACCTCCGGCGGCCTTACGCTCGCTCGCGGCGGCTGCGCTGGGTTGTCGCGCTGCGCGCTGGCGGGCTTCGGCCGCGGTTTACGCTCGGGCCGGTTCGGCGGGGCGTCCCTGCCGGCTTACACCCTCCCGGCTCGCTGTGTGGGATGCGCGCTCCGCGTACTGCTCCCGATCACTTGGGGACGTATCGCGATACGTGCTGCGAACAGTGTATCGCCCGGCCCGCAACGGTGTCAAGGCATCGCCGAGCGCACCGCCGGCAGAGTATCGTCCTCCGCGGCAGGGAGGGTCGCCGTGCCGCGCGTGCCCGCGATGCGGCAGACGTGCAGCGTGCCGATGCGGCCGGTGCGGGGGGGATAGGCCGAGGCGAGCGCGGCCTTCAGCGCCGGCAGGGCGTCGTCGCGGGCGAGCAGCAGTACGCTGCCGCCGAAGCCGGCACCCATCAGGCGGGCGCCGAGGACGCCGGGCACGCTGCGGCCGATCTCGACCGCGGCATCCAGCTCCGGGCAGCTCACCTCATAGTCGTCGCGCAGGCTGGCGTGCGAGGCGTCAAGCAGTGCGCCAAGGCGTGCCGCGTCACCGGCGCGCAGCGCCGCTATCGCCTCGCGCACGCGTTCGTTCTCCGTGACGACGTGGCGCGCGCGGCGCAGCAGCGGCTCAGGCAGCGCTTGGCCATAGCGCGCGAGGTCGCCGGGCGTGATGTCGCGCAGGGCGGTGATGCTCCGTGCGGGCTGTTGCGCATGGATGGCGGCCGTCAGCAGAGCAACCGCGGCCTCACACTGGGCGCGGCGCTCGTTGTAGCCGACGGCGGCCAGCGAGCGCGACACGCCGGTATCGAAGACCGCCAGCGCGACATCCGGCAGGGCGACCGGCACGTGCTCGTAGGCGAGCGACCGGCAGTCGAGGAAGAGCGCGCTGCCTGGGCGGCCCAGGCACGAAGCGGCCTGATCCATGATGCCGACCTGGACGCCGGTGCTGTGCTGCTCGGCGTGCTGGCAGAGGCGCGCGGTGTCGAGCGGATCGAGCGCTGGCCCACTCAGGGCGCCGGCGAGCGTGGCGATTGCGACGGTCAGCGCGGCCGAGGAGCTCATGCCGCCGCCCACCGGCACATCGCCGGCAATCGCGGCGTCGAAGGCTGGCACGCGCGGCGCCCCCGGCAGTGTTGCCAGCTCCGCCAGCACCCCACGCACGTAGCGCGCGAAGAGCGGCAGCCGCCGTCGGTCATTGCGCAGCGCGGAGCGCGCGGCGCCGAACGACGCGGCGCGCCGATGGTGGACCGAATAGCAGGTGGTGGTCGCGCCCGCCGTGGTGGGCCGTCCGGCGAGCGCGACGTAGCGATCCACCGCCACCGGCAGCACCAGACCCTCGTTGTAGTCTGTATGCTCACCGATCAGGTTGACGCGCCCCGGCGCCCAGGCCACCGTGATCGGGCGCGTGTCGTCGGGGCGGCCGAAATGCTCGCGGTAGTCGGCCAGGGCGCGCTGCGCCGGCTCGGGAAGCATCGCCGGACTGCCCGCATGGCCCACGTCCTCGGATGCGGAGTGTTGCATACGATCAGCATACACCAGGCAGCATGCCGCGCGCCCTACGCGTTGGCGCTGGCTGCGTCGAAGTGGCAAAACAGCACACGATAGCGGGCCACTTCCTCGAAGCCCAGGCGGGTGGCGAGGCCGATCGAAGCAGCATTGTCGCCCCAGCAGTGCCAGCCGACCTCGCGGATGCCCTGGCGGGCGGCGAGGGCGAGCGTCGCCGCGGCGGTGGCGAGCCCGATCCCCTGCCGCCTGTACGGCGCCACCGTCTCGATGCCGATCTCGCAGCGCCCGGCATGGTTGTACTCACTCAGGCACCAGCCGGCAAGCTCCTGGCCCTGTTGAGCGCAGTAGCCGAGCTTGTGCTGAAGGAACTCCTCGACCGATGGCGACTCCGACAACACCTCCGCGACCAGCTCGTCGCAGTTGAGCAGCGCGTGGTCGTCCAGCACGGCAGCCTCGATCTGCCGCAGCGTGAATCCGGCTGGCACTGGGAAGGACGGCGCGTCTGGACCCAGGCGCAGGCGATAGTAACGGCGCTCGGCCTCCCACGTCTGGACGCCGGCGAGCTGTTCCGCCAGCGCCGGGCCCCACCTGTCCGGCGCATAGTAGACGATCGCGTCCGAGGGTTGCGCGGCCTGCCCGGCTGGCAGATAGCGCTGGCGAAGCACCGCTGCCACCGCGGTGACGAAATCGGGCGTCGCTACGCCGGCCACATAGATGCGATGCCGGTTCGCCGGCAACAGCAGGCCCGCCTGTGGGTGCGCCGGATCGTCCACGTAGATCTCAGCCGGCGTCTCGCCGGCCAGCGCGCTCAGCACGGCGAGGTGGTGCTCCAGGGCGGCAAAGACCGACCCAGCGAGGTGCGCGTCGCGCTGCGCCAACCGATACATCTGCAATTGAAGTACTCCTCTCGCGGCTACCACGCCAGCAACGCTATCCCGCCAGCCCACCGAGGATAGCACGACGTCGCAGGACCAGCAATTACGCACTACTCCGGCTGCGCTTCGAGCGCGGCGCGCAGCTCTGCAGCCTTGTCTTCGGGGAAGGAGTCGTTCATCCAGAAGCCGAAAGCCATCTCGCTGCTGGCGGCCAGCTTGAGCTTGCCGGGCGCGCGCCCGACGGGCAACAGCTCGACATGGAAGTGGAAGTGGGCGTCGTCGAGCTGGTGCAGAGCGAGCATGTAGGGCATTGGCGCCTGAAAGACGTGATTGTACGCACGGATCAGGCGCGGCAAGAGTCTCGCCAGCTCCTCTGCCTCGGCTCCGGCGGCGACCTCCGCCACCGATGGCATATGCCGGCGGGCCGTCACGCGAAGCTGATACGGATAGCGGGCATACGGCGGGACGAAGGCGGTCCAGTGCTCGCCGGCGACGACCGCGCGCGGGCCAGCGGCCTCCCGCTCGCGCTCGGCACAGAAGGGGCAGGAGCGGCCCGCTTCGTCCTCGCGCGCGACGAGATCGCGCTCGCGGGCGAGCATATCGGGCAGCGCCGAGAGGGCGTAGGTCTGGCCGTGGGGATGGCGCTGCGTCTGGCCGATGGCCTCGCCGAAGGTCTCCCACGTCATGACGGCGGCGTAGCGCGGCGCAAGGTCGCGATAGATACGCTGCCACAGATCGAGCACGCCCAGCGCCTCCGGTGGCGTGAGGTCGGCAAAGTTGCGCTCGTGCTCGGGACTGTAGATCAGGATGTAGCACTCGCCGGTAGGGGGACGAAAGGCGGGGAAATCGTTGGGCCGAATCCAGGCCTGGGTGCCGGACGCCACGCGTCCGGTCGTCAGGTCGGCGCAGAAGGGGCACTCGTCGGCCAGCTCGCGGCGCTGCATGCGCGCCGGGGCCTGCCCGGTATGCTCGCCGAGGAAGGGGTTCCAGACCAGGCGCGTCTCCGCCGCTGGCGCGGCGCTCTCGGAGGGCGCCGTGTTGCGCGCTTGTTCACTATCAGTTGGCCCTGCCATGCCGACTCCCAGAGAGTATTCGCGCAGTCTACCGCCAGTTCAGTATACTGGAAGTCGGACGCTCGATGGAAACGCGGCGGAAATGCGCTCTTCGCTCTGTCTAGGGGCGTGTTGCGTAGATAGAGTGCGCCTGATAGGATAATCGCTGGCGGTGGCGTTGCCGCCCAGAAGAGGGAGCGCCTCATGAGCAGTGGCGGGGAACCTGAGCCGGCGATTCCCCTGCGCGATGGCAGGGAGCTGCGAGTGACGCCGGAGGGTGTGCGCATCGGCGAGCAGACCATCGCGCTGGGCAGCATCCAGGACGCGCGGCAGGTGGCTCCAGATCCAGAGACCATCGCGCTGCGCGTGGCGGGGACGGGACTGGTGGAGTTCCAGCCGGCCCGACCGGGCGATGGCGGGCTAGCGCTGGAGGCGATTTACCAGCTGCGCCCCGATCTGCGGCCGCCTGGCTTCGAGGTGCGCGCGCCGCTTCCCGGCGCATTCCCGCCCGCCCCTCCGCTCGCAAGCGGTTACGGTGCGCCGGGCTACCCGCCACCGCTGCCGCCCTACGGGCCGCTGCCGCCGGGCTACGGCGCACCCCCGCCACCGTACGGCTACGGGGCCTTTCCGCCCCCACCACCGCCGGGCTACTACAACCCCGCGTACGGCCGTTCGGGCGGCGTGGGCATCGGCGAGCTGGCGCCCCTGCCGCGCACCTTCGGCGAGCTGCTAGGCGCGATCTTTACGCTTTACGGCCGGCGCCTGTGGAAGCTGCTGCTGGTCGCGCTGCTGCCGGCGGGCATCTCGGCTGCGCTCAGTGGGGTGGTGGTCATCACCTTGTACCACCTGATCGGCCTGGATGCGCTTTCGGGCGTATTGACAGCGGCTAACACGCAGCCGATCTGCACCAACCCAGCGACCTGCGTGCCGGGCCTGCCGCCGATCTCCTACGATCAGCTCTTCACCGATCTGGGCATCATGGGTGGCGCGCTGGTGCTGAGCTTCATCTTCGGCGCGTGGCAGATTGGGGCGCTAGCCATCGCCGCGCGCGATGCGGTGCTGGGCCGGCCGGTTCGGATCGGCGCGAGCCTCGGCGGCGGGCTGCGACGGCTCTTCGCCGTGCTATTCACCTCGCTGCTATACAGCCTGATTCTGCTGGCGGGGGTGCTGCTGGTGGCGGCGCTGGCGGCGGTGCTTGTCTTCGTGGGTGCGCTAGGAGCGGGGTTCTCCGCGAGCGGTGCCAATGCGCCGGGTGCCTCGTTCGCTGCAACATTCGTCGGGGTGCTGCTGATCGAGTGCCTGACGTTCATCATCATCCTGCTATGGAGCCTCTACTTCCAGACGCGGCTTGGCCTGGCGCCTTACGCCGCGGCGAGCGAGCGCATCGGGCCATTCAGGGCGTTGGCGCTGAGCTGGGATCTGACCCGCCGCAACTTCTGGCGAACGTTTGGCGTGCTGATAATCATCGGTCTGGTGATCGGCCTGGTAGGCGGCATCGCCAGCCAGGCGGGTCTGCTGTATCCGGCGATCACGTATCTGGTCATCGTGCCGCTGGTCCAGATACTCACGGCGCCGCTGCAAGCGGTGATGTATATCACGCTGCTCTACGATCTGCGCGTGCGGCGCGAGGGCTACGCGGCGGTGGCCCAGCCACACGTCCCGGCGCCACCCGCGGCGGCACCGGCGCCCACCCCCGCGCAGCCAGAGTAGCCGAATGGCACACCTGATACTCTACTGCGCATCGCGCGTTACTATAGATGACGCCGCCGAAGAAGCGGCGTCAGTCCGCTTTATTTGAGGATTTTTGGCCGGTTGGATGGCGCTCTCCTCGTGGCGAGCGAGATGGCTCTCGCAGACCCGTGACGCGCGCGAGGATGGCGGTGGGACACTGGCCGGTCGGGGACACTTCGCGGTCATTTGTGGCAGTCACATTGGGCAGGAAGGGGGGACGTGACGCCCGAGGGCTCGGACGTTGCGCGGAGGACATGACCACGAGAGCAAACCGCAACCGCTTGCCGCAGCCACCGGATAGCACGCTGCTGCCGCTCGTCAACGCAGGCTCAGATGTCGCGCAGTGGCTGGAGCATTACTGGGCCAAGCTCCAACTGCCACCCGCTGAGGTCCGCAGGCTGGCGGTGACGGACGACCGTGCCGAGTTCCACCGCTGGACCGGCAAGCGGCTCAATCCGCTGGCGCTCGGCTGCTACTGCTACCTGCCGACACCCGGCGCGAACGGCAGGGGCGAGGCGGCCCGTGCGACGCTGACCGCCGCGGTCGCCACGCGGGTCCAGCCAGCGCTGCCGGGCTTCGACGAGCCCTCCGACGTGCTGAGCGCCACGGATGGCGATGCTGGTCCGGCCATCGCCGGCGACTACCGCCATCTGATCTTCATCGAGCCTGATCTACTGCCGCTGGGCATCGAGGTCACGGTGGCGCACGAGCTGATTCACCTGGCCGACCGAGTCTCGGGCAATCCGCGCAAGCACCGCTGCCACGGCTACGACGCGATCTCCGTGGACGAGGCGGCAGTCACCGAGCGCGATCCGGAGGTGCTGCGGGCCCAGCTGCGCGAGGAGACGGAGCGCCGCGAGGCGGCCCTGCGCGAGAAGCGCCCGTATAAGTATGTCTTCGAGTGCCCGCGCTGCCTCAAGGAGTATCCGCGTGTGCGGCGCTACACCCGTCCCGTCTCGTGCGGACGCTGCGACCGGCAATACAACCCGGCCTACCAGCTGCGGCTCAAGCAGCAATTGGGGTAGATGCCCTCACATCTGGCTCTTTCACTAATAGCGTCCTGTGGGTCCTCGTGACTGCACTGTCCGGTGCCGATTGACGCGAACGAGCGCCTGCGGCTAATATCTCAACGGATATTGAGACGTAGCACGCGGGTCGGAGCGATGCTACGGCCGCACAGCAGCACGACCGTGCGTAATCAGGAACACCTGCTTGGCCAGCCAGGTGAAAGTGCGCAACTGATAGCGATGAGCAATCCACGGAAGGTGCAGGATCTCGATCTGCACGGAAGAGATGCTGACACCGACGACGCTTGGACGGCAGGAGAGGCGCTTGCTCGCCTCCTGCGGGTGCTGGGCGATCCGACGCGGCTGCGCCTGTATTTGCTGCTCCGCCGAGGGGAGGCGTGTGTCTGCGAGCTGGCGGCCGAGCTCGACATCGCCGAGAACCTGGTGTCACATCATCTGGGTGTGTTGCGTCGCGCCCGCCTCGTCCAGGACCGGCGCGACCCGTCGGATGCGCGTTGGGTCTACTATCAGCTGGATGGGGTCGCATTTGGTCGCATCTCAACCGTGCTGGGTACACTCTTTGATCCTCAGACGATTGGCACGCGCACACCGACATGCGGCCCCGCCGCTGTGGGAGCTTCACAGCTTCCGCAGCCACCCATCATGCCGCGTCGCCGCTCCGCTACGGCATACGATCATCGGTCCGCGCGGTCTCCGAGTACTTGACTGTCTGAGGTGTTTGAGATGCATGCACCTGCTCAGCACGGTGTGGGCGTGTGTCAGATATCTCAAGCACCATTGAGATACTGGCTGGTGCGAAGCGCACTAGCGGAGAGTTATCGGAGGTGACCACTGTGACGCTAGAAGATGCGCCAGGCTTGGGCGCAGCTAGCGATTGGACTGGCGCACCGCACCTCGGCGCTGCTAACGATGCTGCTGGGATAGGCAGGCGCTTCGACCCCTCTCGTCAAAGGACTGGACACCGCGAACGCGCCCCGATCGTTCGAGGATCGCCTTCATCGGCTGGGTCACCTGCATGGTTTCCGGCCTATGTCGCCGAATGCATCGGCACATTCGGCCTGGTGTTCGCTGGCTGTGGGGCCATCATGATTGACGCGCTGTCCGGGGGACAGGTGACCCACGTTGGTGTCGGCCTCGTCTTCGGACTCATCATCGCGGCGATGATCTACGCGACCGGTCACATCAGCGGCGCGCACCTCAATCCGGCCGTCACGCTCGGCTTCGTCCTCGCGCGACACTTCCCGGTGCGGAGGCTGGCTGGCTACTGGCTCGCGCAGGTTGTCGGTGCGACGGCGGCCGCCGCATGCTTACGTCTCCTGCTCGGCGATGTCGCTCACCTCGGCGCAACGCTCCCGGCCGGGAGCGGAGGCGCATGGCAGTCATTCGGGCTGGAGGCGCTGCTCACCTTCTTCTTGATGTTCGTCATCATGGCCGTGGCAACCGACACACGCGCCGTCGGCCAGGCGGCCGCCATTGCCATCGGCGCCACCGTGGGGCTGGAGGCGCTCTTCGCAGGCCCGATCAGCGGCGCTTCGATGAATCCGGCGCGATCGCTCGGGCCGGCACTGGTCGGCGGCACCTGGACCTCCCTGTGGGTCTATCTGCTTGCCCCACCCCTGGGTGCAGCGCTGGCAGCACTGCTGTATAGCTGGCTGCGCACAGCTACCCTCGTTGCCGCCAGGCCATCTGACCGGTACGCCACGGCCCCTGATACGACAGAGAGGGACCATGCGGTGCCCCCGAATGCCGGTTGAGAGAGGAGTGTCTCGCGTGGAGCGACAACCCGGCGAAGAGGCGCCTGCTGCCAGAAGAAAGCGTGTCCTCTTCCTCTGCACACACAACTCGTCGCGCTCCCAGATGGCCGAAGGCTTTCTGCATGCGCGCGCTGGTGATCGCTATGCTGCCTTCAGCGCGGGCACGCACCCGCGAGGTGTTCATCCGCTGGCAATCCGCGCCATGGCCGAGGTGGGTATCGACATGAGCGATGCGGCTGGCCATCGCGCTAAGAGCATGGACGAGTTCATTGGCCAATCACCTGACCTCGTCGTCACGGTCTGCGACGATGCGGCGGAGGCGTGTCCGTTCTTTCCAGGCGCGAGGCGGCAAGTACATTGGAGCTTTCCTGACCCAAGCGCGGCCGCAGGCACGGAGGAGGAGCGACTTGCCGCGTTCCGGCGCGTGCGCGACGCAATTGGTGCGCGCGTTGATCAGTTCTTGCGTGAGGAGGCGGCACGTTGACTGCTGGCCAGGAGTGTCTGGGCGCCATCGTGTGCGGAAGGCCTCCGTCGTCGGCAGCGCTCAGTGCCACTCATCACGGCTCCGGTTCAGGCTGAGCCTCTGGCGTCTCAAATGACTCAGCTAGCGCATGCCGGCGTTACCCGCAGCGGGTGAAGCGCATGGGATACTGGTGCAGTGACTCCACGCCCGTGCGTGTGACCCGCAGCAGCTCGCCCACCTGCACGCCCATGCGCTCGTCCGGTGTGATGACGTTCGGCTGGATCACGAAGGTCATGTTCTCTGCGAAGACAAAGCCGGGATTGCGTGTGCCGCCGGTCTGTTTCGTGCGGACGTGCGGGACGAAGTAGCCGCCGCCGAAGCCGTGCAGCAGATCGTCGCAGATGGTGTAGCCAGCCTCGTGGATCTCGTCGGCCGCGTCGAGCACCTCCTCCACCGTCGCACCTGGCCGCACGACGCCCGCGATGCGCTCGAACACGCGCACGGCCAGGTCGTGCATGCGCTGGTACTCAGCCGTCGGCGGCTCGCCGATGCTGAAGGAGCGCAGGATCTGGCCCGGATAGCCGTCGTACTGGGCGCTGATCTCGGTAATCAGTACGTCGCCCGCCTGCAACACGCGGTCGGACTGAATCTGAGCCGGGACGCATAGGCTCGGATCGCGCATCGGCGTCGTCCCCATGTAGTGAATGTGCGTGTGCCCGCCAAGCGGCAGGTAGGCGCCCTCGACAATGGCGGCCAGCTCGTACTCGGCGATGCCCGGCCGCACCTCGCGCTCAAGCGCTTCCATCGCCAAATCGCTGAGTGCGGCGCCGCGCCGCAGAAAGGCCAGCTCCTCCTCGCTCTTGACGAGCCGCAGGCGCTGAAACGTCGCTGTCACGTCGGAGAGCAGCGCTCGCGGCAGGCTAGCGCGCAGGGCGGCATACTGCTGCCACGGCAGCCCGCCGACCAGTCCGATGCGCCGCTCGCCCAAGCCCCGCTCGGCCAGATGCGCGACGAGCGTGGAGAGATCCTGCGGGCCGGCCCAGCGCACGTCGGCGACGCGCGCCCGGCGACGCGCGTAGGGCACGTGGTTGAAGTACTGGACCAGCAACGTCGGCTCGCCCTCGGCGGGGAGGACCAGATACGCTTCGCGTACCGTGCGGAAGTCCGAGAGATACTGCACCTCGGAGAAGCCGCTGGCCGTGCCGTAGACGAGCAGCGCGTCGAGGCCCTCCTCGGCCAGAATGCCGCGCACGGCGGCATGGCGTCGCGCGAGCTCGGCGTCGGAGAATCGCGGATGCGTGTGGGCGGTGTCGTCGCTCATGGACCACAAGCCTCCCTGGAAGGCGGCGCAATGGGTGGTGCAGATCGGTACGTCGCGCGGTGTCAGCCAGCGCGAGAGTCTTCGAGTGTGCCGCCCAGATAGAGTGCGCTGATCTCCGGATTGTTGAGGATGTCCTGTGCGGGGCCGGTCAGCCGGACGCGCCCGCTCTCCATCACCACGCCGTGCGTGGCGACGCCCAGGCCGCTGCGAACGTTCTGCTCGACCAGCAGGACGGTGCGGCCAGCCTCGTTCATGGTCTTGACAGTCTTGAACATCTCTTTGGCCGTCCTGGGATCCAGGCTCATCGAAGGCTCGTCGAGCATCACCAGGGCGGGATCCAGCATCAGCGAGCGAGCGAACTCCACCTGGCGCTGCTGTCCGCCGGAGAGGCTACCCGCCTTTTCGCTGGCACGCTCTTTGACGATCGGGAAGAGCTCCTCGACCTCGGCGAGCCGGCGTCGCGCGAGGGCAGCGTCGTTGAGCATGTAGCCGCCCAGCTCGACGTTCTCGTGCACCGTCAAGGCTGGGAAGAGGCTGTGTGCCTGCGGCACCAGCGCCAGGCCGCGACCCAGCACGTGCCGCGGGTTCAGCCCACGAATGGACTTGCCGTCGAAGGTGACGTCGCCCAGGCGCGGCTTGAGCAAGCCGCTGATGGTGGCCATCACGGTGGATTTGCCCGCGCCGTTGGGTCCGACGATGCAGGTGATCGAGCCTTTCTCTACGCCGAGGTCAACGCCCCTGAGCACATCGCCCCCGCCGTAGCCAGCGTAGACGCCGTCGAGCTGCAGCAACATGATCTCAGTCTCCTAGATAGGCTTCGAGCACGGCGGGGTTCCCGCGCACCTGGGCCGGCTCACCCTCCGTGAGCAGCGAGCCGCGATGCATAACGGCGACCTTGTCGCACAGGCTCATGACAAACTCCATGTTGTGCTCGACGATGAGGAACGTGACGCCGCGCTGGTTGAGCGTCTTGATGCGGTCGGTGAGCTGAGCTGCCAGGGTCGGGTTGACGCCGCCCGCCGGCTCGTCCAGCAGCACCACCTCGGGCGCGGCGATCAGAATCATCGCGAATTCGAGCAGCTTCTTCTGGCCGTAAGAGAGGTTCTCGGCAGGCGCGTCGCTGAGGTGCGAGATGCCCACAAAATCGAGCAGCTCTTGCGCGTGCGCGCGCTCGTGCGGCGCGCTCCAGCGATGCAGCAGCGAGCGGATGCCGCGGCGCTGCACGGCGATGTGCATGTTCTCCATGACGGTCAGCCGCGGGAAGATGCGCACAAGCTGGAAGGTGCGGCCCAACCCCATGCCGAAGATCTTGCTGGGGCCGGCATTGGTAATGTCGGCTCCCTGAAAGCTGACTCTACCTGTGTCTGGCTGCTCGTAACCAGTGATGACGTTGAAGAGCGTCGTCTTGCCTGAGCCATTGGGGCCGATCAGCCCGGTGATCGAGCCTTGCTCGACCGCGAGCGAGCACGCATCGAGGGCGTGGATGCCGCCGTAGGCTTTGGAGACGCCATGGACTTCGAGGAGACTCATTCGCCCGACCTCACCCTTTCTCCACGACGGCCGGCTGGCGCTCCGGCGCCACGGGACTGCCGCCGGCGCCGCTGCGCACACGCCACGCGTTCCATAGCCTGGCGAGCGAGCGGACGATGCCTTGCGGCAGCAGCAGCATAACGATCAGGAACAGCGCGCCGAGGACGATCTGGTAGTACCCGATCTGCGAATTCAGACCGAAATACTGTTGGGCAACCTCGAGGACCACCGCGCCAAGGATAGGGCCTGAGAGCGTGCCCAGGCCGCCCAGGAACGCCATCAGGACGATGATGATGGTCAGAGCGGGATCGAAGACTTGCTGGGGATAGACCGCGCCGAGGAAATAGGCATGAATCGCGCCGACCATGCCCATGAAGAAGGCGGAGATAATGAGCGCGATCAGCTTGCTGCCGCCGGTGCGCACGCCCAGGCCCTCAGCGCGGTCCTCGTCGTCGCGGATGGCGAGCAGCCCTAGCCCGTACTTCGAGTTGCGAATGTACCATGACACGAGGACCGCCAGGACCAGCACCCCAAGCTCGATGTAGTAGAACGGCAGGAGAAACCAGTCTGGGTCAAAGCCGGTGAACGGCAGGAAGATCCCGGCGGAGCCTTCGGTCAGGCCGCGCAGGTTGGTGGCGAGCAGCTGAAAGATGAACACGGTGATCAGCGTGATGATGACGAAGGCATGACCGCGCGTGCGCAACAAAATCCATCCGATGGGGATGGCGACGAGCGCGGCAACGACCCCGGCCACCGGCACCAGCAGAAAGAGGCCGAATCCGCCGGGGAGGTGCTGATTCACTGAGATGATCGCCATGGTATAGGCCCCGAAGCCGAAGAAGGTTGCGTGTCCAAGCGAAATGTAGCCGGTGTAGCCGGAGAAGATATTCCACGACACAGCGGCCGCCGCGTAGAGCAGGGTCAGGACGGCGACGTTGCCCATGGCAGGGTCGGCCACGAGCGGAAACACCGTCGCCGCGGCGAGTAGGAGGAGCGGCCAGGCGATCTTCAGCGTGCGTGCGCTCAGAGGCTGTTGCTTCATGTCCAGGTACTCCTGCCTCATTGCTTGCGTGTGGCGACTTGGCCAAAGATGCCCTGCGGGCGGAACAGCAGCAGGAGCGCGAGCGCGCCGAAGAATACCACGGGCGACCACACTGTGAAACCCACTGCACTTGTCACGTCGAACGTGACGAGCATGATGATGGCGCCGATCAGCGCGCCTGGAACGCTGCCCAAGCCGCCCAGGATGATGATGGCGAACAGCCGGGTGATGATGTCGTACCAACTGTTGTTGTTGAACGGAGTCGTCGCGCCGTATGCCATGCCGCCCGCGGCGGTGAGTGCCACGCCGATGGCGAAGGTGATTGCCGAGACCCGCTCGACGTTGATGCCGATGAGCTGAGCGGCAGTGCGATTCTGCATCAGCGCGCGAACGCTGCGGCCAAACTTGGTGCGGTAGAGCAGAAAGAAGAGTGCTGCCAGGAGCACGACGGCCAGGATGAACGCGAAGAGATAGACATACGCGATGTAGAAATTGGCGACCTTGAAGCCGTCCGTAACGTACCACGCCTTCAGCTCTTGCTCGGTGGTGCCGAATTTTATGCCCAGCAGCCCTTCGATCAGCAGGCCGATGCCGAAGGTCACCAGGATCGAGAGCTGAGTGCGGTCCCGCTTGATCGGGCGGATGAAGACCAGCTCGACGAGCAAGCCCAGCCCGAACATCAAGGGCATCGTGATGAGCAGGCCGAGGAACAGATCAATGTGGAAGGCTTGCTCGAGGACGAGGCTCAAATAGGCGGCCAGGATCACGTAGCCCGCCTGGGCAACGTCAATGATGTCTAGCACGCCGAAGATCAGGCTCAGGCCGGTGGCCATCAGGGCGTAGATGGTACCGGTGAGGATGCCCCCCAGGATGCCGTCGAAGATATTGATGGGGCTGAGGTCAATGGTCATGCGGTCGCCTCCTTCGCCAGTCCAGTGCGGCGTCAGGTTGCTGGTCGGCACGTCGCCCCGCGGCGTCTGGCCCCTGAGGCGGTTGGAGGGTGGGGTGGCGCGAGAGATGGATAGCCGCCCATCCCCGCGCCACTCTGGCTGGGAGTCTTACGCGCCGGAGCCCCAATTGGGCTTCGGATACTCGATGGCAGCGGACGCTGGCGGGTTCGGGAAGACACACACCACGTCACCGTGCTGCCACTGCAACGTGTAGCCTGTCAAGGCCGTGTTCTCGCCCACGTCGTTGAACTTGACGGGACCCTGGATGCTGTCGAACGTGCCCGAGTTGAGCGTCTGCATCAGCGTGGCATTGTCGGTGCACCTGCACTTTTCGACCGCCTGCTGCAAGACCTCACCTACCGCATAGGCCTCGGCCGCGTCCGAGGAGATGTTGGCGGCTTGGATGCCGTATGCGGCGGAGTACGCCTGCACGAACGCATTGTTGCGCTGGTTGTTGAGCCCCGGCCACCAGCTGTTGGCGAAGGCAATGCCCTCTGTGTTCGCGGAGCCAACCGCGTCAACGAAGGGCTGGCCTACGTCAGGTCCGGCCGTGAACATGATCGCCTTGGGGTTGTAGTGCTGCTGCGCGAAGGCCTTGACGAAGGCCTCGGAGTTGAGGATGTGCGTGCCACCGATGAAGACATCGGCATGCTTGTTGATCACCGCCGTGGCGATGGGCGTGTAGTCGGTGGTCTCGGAGGGGAACACCTGATAATAGACGGTCTTGATGCCCGCCGCTTCGAGGATCGGCCGCACCTTGTCAATCTGCGGCTGTGTGAACGGGTCGTCCTCCGTCGCGTAAGCGGCGGTCTGCGGCCGCTGGTCCGCCGGCATGCTGGCCAGCAGCTGGCCGTAGCTCAGCAGCAAGTCCTCGACCGGGAGCGACACGTCGTAGATGCCCTTGACGCCGCGATTGAAGACTGAGGGAGCGCCGCCGGCGCCTTCGATCAAGGCATAGCCGTAGCGTGCCGTCACCACGGACGCCGGCTTGGTCAGGAGGCTGGAGTATGGCCCAATGGTGAAGTCAACCTTGTCTACCGTAATGAGCTTCTGGTAGTTGGTGGTCACCTGGTCGGGGGTGCTATTGTCACCGACGATATCGAGCTGCACCTTGCGCCCCAGCAGGCCGCCATTCTTGTTCACCTGGTCAGCCCAAAGCTGATAGCCCTGCTGGAACGCCTTACCGTCGTCCGCGAAGTCGCCTGATGTCGAGAGGGACGCCCCGATCTTGATGGGCGCTGTGTTGCCCCCCGATGTGCTTGATGTCCCACAGGCGCTGAAGGCCAGGATTGCCACCAGCGCTAGTCCCGCCAGAGAAGTTAATTTCCGCATCCCGTGAGAGTGCCATCCGGTCATGTCTGTTCCCCCTCGTCAACTGAGGCATGGGTACCATCGCAGATGCGGGGCGTTCCGCGCATCTACTCGGTGCGCTGGGATGAGTACCGGTCGCGTCGCGGACATCCTGATGCGCAGGCGTGTGCTGCTGCACATCGTGCTCTCTGCCACACCCGACCTGCCGCTGTGCGATGTGTCAGCGTGTGTCGCATCGCCAGGACGGCTCTTCGTCACCTCCTCACAGCAAAATGCGCCAAAACAAGCATTGGACAAACGATTGCCTGAGACTGTAGCACCTCACTGTCGCTTTGTCAATCCTCTCTCTCGGCCCGGCGTAGCGGGCGGCGAGGACGCCGCCGCGGCGGGCCGCGCTGCCGCTTGGCGCTGGCCTCCTTCGGGCGCGCCGCGCTTGACAGCAGGTGGGTCGGAGTCTACACTGCCTGCACCATCGCGCGCAAACAATCGTTTGTTCAGCCCTTTGGATGGCGCGTGAGTTCGCGCAGGGGGTGCGACAGTGACAGACCCGACTGGACAGGCGTCCTCCGGCCAGCCGCGGACACAATCCGCGGCGCATGGACCGGACGACGGCGACTTCGAGACGATCCGCGGTCGGCTGGATAGCGCCGCGTTCAACAGCTTACGCAACACCCCGTATTATGCCGACACGGTCTACCCCCGGTACTCGCCAGGTGAATATGACCGCCGCCTGCGGCTGACGCGCGCGAAGATGGCGCGCCTGGGCCTGGACTGCTTGATCGCCGGCACCGCGCCGCTGCTGCAGAGCTATGGTGGCCCCGTGCAGTGGCTGACCGGCCATCGCGATTGGCATTCTCTGGTGGTCTATGTCGTCGTTCCGCTGGAAGGCGAGCCGACGCTCATCTATCCCATGGGCGGTACCCACACCGAGGCCACGCGGCGGGCCGTGGCCGTGCGCGACGTGCGCTCCTCTCGGCTGGGCCGCTTCATGGAGGTGGCAGCCGAGCGCATCCGCGAGCTTGGCCTGGCCAACGGCCGCATCGGGCTGCCATACGTGGACTCTCAGACCACCAACTACCTGCCTGTCAATCAATATCGGGCGCTGCGTGAGGGGCTCCCAGATGCGACACTGCTGCGGGTGGGTGATTTCTTCCACGAGCTGCTCTATCTCAAGTCACCGGAGGAACAGGCCTACGTCTGGCGTGCGGGCGAGCTGTGCGCGCGAGCCATCGAGGCGATGGTCGAGGCCGCGCGGCCGGGAGTGGCCGAGTACGAGCTGAAAGCCGCCGCCGCGTTCGCCATCATGGACGGCGGCGGCGCGGTGGACTTCATCATTCTCGGCTCGTGCCCGATGGACGACCCGGCGCTCGTCTTCGGCAACATCCGTCCATCGCGGCGGCGGCTGCACGAGGGCGACATCATCATCAACGAGCTGGCGGTGGACTTCGAGGGCTACCAGGCGCAGATCGGTGTCCCGATTTGTGTGGGAGAGCCTACCGAGCGGGTGCGTCGTATGTTCGACGAGGTGACGCTGCCGGCCTTCGCGCGCATGGCCGCCGAGCTGCGGCCCGGCCGCACGCTGCGCGAGGTCTGGGAGGCCGGCCGCTTCATCCGCGCGGCGGGCTATCAATCACGGCCGCTCCACCTGCACGCCATTGACCTGGCCACGCACACGCCGCACATCGGCACGCCGATGCCGGGTGGGCCGGGCGCGCACGCGGAGGACTACGAGCTGGTCCTCAAGCCGGGGATGGAGCTGATGCTGGAGCCGAACCCGATCACGCTCGACGGCCAGCTGGGGCTGTTCTTGGGCCACACGTTCCTGGTGACGGAGAGCGGGCACGCGCGCGTCACCGATCGGCTGCCGCTCGAGCTGATGGTGGCGCGCGGCTAGCCGCGGCACGAAGGGAGACAGCATGGCGACCTACGACTTCGCCGACGTGCGCGAGCAGCTCGACGACGCCGAGCGCTACGAGAACATCGCCAAGACGCCCTGGTATCCCGGGGCGACGTATGCCACGTTCTCAGCCGCGGAGTTCGCGCGCCGCCACCAGGCCACGCGCGAGAAGATGGCACGCCTGGGGCTCGACGCGTTGATCGCGCCGGGCGGGCCGCACCACTGGTCGTGGGGCGGCGGGATGGGCTGGCTCTCGGGCCACCTGAACTGGCACTCGCTGGTCGAGTATGTTGTGGTGCCGCGCGAGGGCGAGCCGATCCTGATCGTGACGATGGGCGGCGCCCACATCGAGGCGACGCGCCGGGCAGTGGGGATCAAGGATGTGCGCTACTCGCGTCGCGGCCGCTTTGCGGAGGTCGCCGCCGAGTTCCTGCGCGAGCGCGGGCTGGAGGGCGGCCGCATCGGTATCGCGGAGTCCGACTGGTTCTTCCACGAGTACATTCCCGTCAACCAGTACGAGACGCTCTGCGAGATGCTGCCGCAGGCCAGCGTCGAGCTGATCCCCGACTTCTTCCACGAGCTGGTCTATATCAAGAGCCCCGAAGAGCAGGAGTTCGTGGCGAAGGCCGGGGAGCTCTGCGTCAAGGCGCTCTACGCCATCCGCGACCGTGCGCGCCCCGGCGTGACCGAGTATCAGCTCAAAGCTTCGGCGGCGCGGGCGATCATGGAAGGCGACGGGCAGGTCAACTTCCTCATCATCGGCTCGACCCCCATGGCACATCCCGCGCAGGTGTTCGGCAATCCCCGCCCGTCGCACCGTATCCTGCGCGAGGGCGACATCATCCTCAACGAGCTGGCAGCGTCTTACCAGGGCTACACGGCGCAGATCGGGATTCCCATCTGCGTGGGCGAGCCGACGCCCGACGTGCGCCGCTTCTTCGATGAGATAGTGCTGCCCGGGTTCCTCGCCATGCAGGAGCACATCAAGCCGGGCGGCGACCTCGAAGAGATTCGCACGGCGGGTGAATTCTTCCGTGCGCATGGCGTCCAATCGCGCCCGGTGCTGGCGCACGGCATAGACTTCGTCACCAACTCGCCACATATCAGCACCGAGGACGTGCGGGCCTTCCCCTACGAGCGCACCATGCAGCCTGGAACGGTGCTGATGTTGGAGCCGTGCCCCATCACGGCCAACGGGCTGCTGGGCATGTTCTTCGGCCACACCTACATCATCACCGAGGACGGCGCGCGGCGTGTCACCGACTGCCCAGACGAGCTGCTGGTGGCGCGCTGGTGATGCGCCGTCGTGTAGACCAATTCAAGGTGCCCGATACGGCGCGGGACATCACCCTAGCGGCTGGCCGTGCAAGGCACCTTGCGGTCCCAGGCATATGCGTAGCTCGTGCTGGCTGCTTAGCAGTGCATCCCAATTGAGGGGCATTCGATGGCCAGCTGCGTGTGCGGCACGGCATGGCTGGCCGTCTCGGGGAGCGTCGGGGCGAGCCACATACCAGCGTAGCCTGCGGCCAGGACGGCAAGCACCGCCAAGAGACGGACGCTTCGTTGAAGATGTAGACGTGCCGTGTGCATCGTGTCCTCTTTCTTCTGGTCGAACGCAGGCCTCCACTATGATACTCCACCTATCGCCTTGTGTCGTGTCATGTCGCGGGGTCCGCCATCAGCCCAGACGAGCTGCTGGTGGTGCGCCGGTGAGCCCTCGCTAGCCCGCAGTGCTGTGAAGTCTACCGGGAAGTCGCCTCTTGCATCGGCTGCGAGGTCTCCGTCGCCTTGCCCAGTTGTGACTGGCTAATCGCCGCTTCGACGGGGACCCGCATGAGGCCAACCGCCAGCACAGCCAGCCACAGCATGGAGGCGTAGACATTGATGCGCTCTACGATCCCCAGTCCTGGCGTCGTGCGGTTGGCGGCCAGCCGGGGAACGTAGGGACCTGACAACGCGCCAAACACGGCAAGGGTCGCCATCGTCGCGTACGTGTAATAGCGGAAGCGTTTGCCGAGCAACGCGGCCCCAAAGCCCATGGACAGCAGGAAGAAGAGGTTGATCACTCCCGTCGCCAGCATGTGCTGGCGGGCCCGCCGTGCGCCTTCGCGCTTTGGCGTGCGCACCCCGCGCGGGGTCAACAACGGGAAGAGGAATCCGCTGGTCAGGCTGCTCGCCGCATAGCCGATCAGCGCCGTGCCGGTGACACGCGCTGCCCGTGGCGTGTGGCTCGCCGCAGCCGAGGCCCATACGCCTACCCCGAGGGCTGCCGCCAGCAGGTTATAGGGGATGTTTACCGCCACCCACAGTCGTCTCGTCGGCGCCGCGACGGCGATCTCCTCACTAATCGAGTAGTCCCTATAGCGGTAGCCTGGAAACCGCCGGGAGGCTATGACGTCGGTGGCGACGTACAGCACCGACGAGACGATCCCGCACCCGAGCAAGATCTTGCGCAGCATCACTATCCTCCTGACCGTACGGGTTGATAACGTCCGGTTCCTCTCTCAGACGTCCGCACGCATAGTGAGGGTGAGGGTGATGTGTCTGTGTGCGCACCGCCCTCGCCGCGTCCGCATGGGTGCCGCACTCCTTATGCCAGCGTACTGTCGCGCAGAGGCAAGCCGTCCGTATCCATCAGACCAGCCGCGCGCCTTTGGCTCTTGACCATCGCTGTGCAGGTCCCAGGTCCATGCACCATCGCACGGCATCCAGACCCGCTGTCTCACCTACTCATCGAAGAGGCTGCTGATAGACTCACCGTCGTGGATACGCTGAATCGCCTGGGCGAGCAGCGGGCCAACCGAAAGCACGCGCAGTTGTGGCAGGGCCGCGCGCTTCGCCCCCGCCAGTGGCACGGTATTGGTCGTCACTACCTCGTCTACGTC
>DASUBU010000207.1:0-20861 GCA_035763125.1 Ktedonobacterales bacterium | reverse complement strand
ATGACAGTGGCGCACGGGCGCGCCTAGACCAGCGCGGGTGCTACGGGCAGCACGTGGGAAGATGCCACCTCGACTGCTGGAATGTGCCTATGCAGGTGGCGCCGGCTCGCTTGTGGCCAGGGGGGCCTCTGAGTGGGGTTGCGACGCGGCTTTCTCCGCCTCTGGCACGTCGGGCAGCGTGCGCTTCTGCCACAGACCGATGCCCGTAGCGATCAGCCACAGCGCCAGCGCGGCGAAGCTGAGCGCCGAGGTCGAGGTCTCGACGCGCGCCGGACCCACCAGATACTCCAGCGCCGTTACCAGCAGCATTATGCCCGCCACCACCGCAAGGAAGCCCGCCACCAACGGCAGCCCGCCGCGCCGGACGATGCGCGCCGCCATCACCCCCAGCGCCGCCGCCACCAACACTCCGCCGAGCACATGTGCGATCAGATTCTGCGCCGCGAAGGCCTCCGCGAAACCGGTGGCGACTGCCGCCCTGCTCTGTGGCGTCGTCGCGCTGGCGTAGTCGGCCGCGGCCGACTTGCTCGAAACGATGCCCATCATCACGGCCAACGCGAAGCAGCCGAAGCCGATCCGGCCGGTCCAGAGCGCGATGCGGCTGGCCGCGCTCGGCACACCCGGCCACAGCACACGGACGATGGCGGCGGGCAGTGTGATGCCGAGCAGGAAGGGCACGAGCACGAAGAGGCGGAAGCCACCATCTAGCCCGGAGTGCGTGACGATCCACGCCAGCAGCGGCTGAAAGTCGCCAGAGCGCGCCGTCGCATCTACCACAGCCAGGTAGCCGTTGGCGGCCAGCGTCACGCTCTCAAGTGCCGGTACGCCGATCAGCAGCATCGCCCCCGCCACCGCTGCATAGATGCCGCGCAGCCGTATGCGCGCCAGCTCGATCCCCATCAGGTGCCTCCCGCTAGACGGCCCATCTCCCCCGAGTCTACCATCAGGTCGCGCGCTCGGACAACGCGCCGATCGCGCTGCCGCGCTCGACAACCGGCACGTAATGGATGTGGTGCAACGCGACACGATAATAGAATGCATGTGCGCGCGAGATGTTCGCCGCTGGGTTAGATCAAGGGTGAGTGAGGGGAAGAGACATGCCGCGCGATCTGCCGCTGGCGAACGGCCACCTGCTCGTGAACTTCGATGCCAACTATGATCTGCGCGACCTCTACTGGCCCCACATCGGCCAGTTCAACCAGACGGAAGGCCACGTCAACCGTACTGGTGTCTGGGTGGACGGCGCCTTCGCTTGGTTCGATGGTGATGGCTGGCAGCGCGACCTGCGCTACGAGCAGGATGCACTCACCACGCACGTAACCCTGCGCCACGATGGGCTCCAGCTCGCGCTCGAATGCCGCGACGCAGTGGACTTTGACCGTGACGTCTTCATGCGCTCCATGCGCGTCACCAACACCGCCGACCATCCCCGCACGGTGCGTGTCTTCTTTCACCATGACTGGCATATCGGCGAGAGCCAGGGCGCCAATACCGCCTATTACCGCCCGGATTACAAGGTGCTGGTGGCCTACAAGGACCGCTGCTCCATCCTCCTGGGCGGTCTGGTGGGTGATGACGAGACGTGCGGCTCTGCCCAAGCAGCGCGTACGGCGCAGGAGGGCATCTCGCAATGGGCTACCGGCTACAAGGAGGTCCAGGGCCGCGAGGGGACCTGGCGGGACGCCGAGGACGGCCAGCTCAGCGGCAATCCCATCGCGCAAGGCTCAGTAGATAGCACCATTGGCTTCGACCTGGGCCAGATTCCGGCCGGCGGCACTCGCACCCTCTACCACTGGCTGACGATCGGCAATAGCTTCCTCGACGCGCGCAACCTGCACCGGCTCATTCTCTCGCGCGGGCCGGAGTGCTTCATCGCGCGCACACGCGACTACTGGCGTCTGTGGGTCACGATCAAGAATCTCGACCTGGGCGACCTGCCCGACGCGATTACCGACCTCTACAAGCGCAGCCTGCTTATCATACGCACCCAGATAGACAACGACGGCGCCATCATCGCCGCCACCGATGCCGACGTGTGGGCGTTCAGTCGCGACAGCTACGCCTACATGTGGCCGCGCGACGGGGCGATCGTCGCCAACGCGCTCAGCCACGCCGGTTATTCCGACATCACCAGCGCCTTCTTCCACTTCTGCAACCGCGTGAAGACCGAAGAAGGCTATCTCTTGCACAAGTACACGCCGCTTGGCGCGCTTGGCAGCAGTTGGCAGGCCTGGATGGACGACCAGGGCAACTTCGTGCTGCCCATCCAGGAGGACGAGACGGCGCTGGTGGTCTATGCGCTCTGGCAGCACTTCTCGCTCTACCACGAGGTTGATTTCGTCCGGCCGCTCTACCGCCCGCAGGTGATCGCCGCCGCCGAGTTCATGGTCGGCTTCCGCGAGCCTCACACGGGGCTTCCTGCGCCCTCGTGGGATCTCTGGGAGGAGCGGCGCGGCATCCACGCCTATACCGTCGCGGCGACCTATGCCGGTCTGATGGCCGCCGCGCGCTTTGCCGAGGCGTTCGGCGAAGACCATCTTGCCGCGCGCTATGCGCAGGCCGCCGACGAGATCAAGACCGCCGTGCGCCAACACCTGTGGAGCGACGCCGCGGGTCGCTTCGTCCGCATGGTGACGGTTCAGCCGGACGGCACCGTGGTGCCCGATATGACGATTGACGCCAGCATTGCCGGCCTCTACCAGTACGGTATGTTCGAGGCGACGAGCGACGAAATGCGCGCGACGATGGCAGCGATCGAGCAGCGGCTGACGGTGCGGAGCGAGGTGGGCGGCATCGCGCGCTACGAGGGCGATGCATACCACCAGGTTAGCCAGGATATCGAACAGGTCCCTGGTAATCCCTGGTACATCTGCACCTGCTGGATCGCGGAGTACCACATCGCGCGGGCACAGACACTCGACGAGCTGCGCGAGGCGCAGCCCTGGCTGGAGTGGGTTGCCCGCCACGCGCTGCCCAGCGGCGTGCTGGCCGAGCAGCTTGACCCCTACACCCACGCGCCGCTCTCCGTCTCGCCGCTCACCTGGAGCCATGCCGAGTTTGTCTCCGCGGTGCGCTGGTACACTGGCAAGTATCGGCGGCTGGCTGGCACCCATCCCGTAGAGGGCGCGCCAGTGGCCTGACACGCCCGCTCGCCCCATCGGGCTAGACTGCCCGCCGCCGCGCGTTATCTTGTAGTGGATGGCGCGCGGGAGCTCGCGCCATCCTGACCGCGAGGACGGCAAGGACGGGACGATGCAGGTTATGACGACGCAGATCGCGCTCGTCGCCGCGCGCAGCCGGCAGCGCGGCATCATCTGTCGGGCGGAGGAGCAATTCGAGCCGTCGTACGTCTTCCGCCGGGCGCGTGACTACTGCCGCCGCACATATGCCGAGTGGTACATCCTCAGCACCGCGCACGGCGTGCTCGCGCCGCGGCAGGTGATTGGGCCTGGCGAGCGACCCTTGCGCGCGATTTCGGCGGAGGAGCAGCGCCAATGGGCAGCCGGCGTCGGCGCCTCGCTCGCCGCTCGCGCGGCGCGGTCGGCGGAGCCGCTGAGCTTCGTGCTCTTCGCCAGCCAGCTCTGCGCCGAGCTACTGCAGCGCGCCGCCCCGCACTGCGCCTTCGAGCTGCCGCTCGGCGGCCTGAGCCTGGGCGAGCGCCTGCGCTGGTACGACGAGCGGCTCGCCACGCGCCCACGGCTGCTCGGCGGGGCTGCCGTCCGTCCGGTGTAGCCCTATTTGGCCCCTTGCCAGTCGCCGCCAGCCGGGCTACTATGCCTCAGCCTGGCTCACTTCTCTGCCATTCTCAGCGCGGGGAGGGGACCAGCGGAAGGAGCGGCGTCGTGCCTGTTGTCACCAGTATCATCAATCTCAAGGGTGGGGTCGGCAAGACCACTCTCACCGTTGCCCTGGCCCATTTCCTGGCCATCGAGCACGGCAAGCGCGTGCTTGTCATTGACCTCGATCCGCAGACCAACGCTACCGTCTGCTTGATCTCCGAAAGCGAGTGGAAGCAGCGCGACGAGACCGGCCGCACGCTCTATCAGCTCTTTGCCGATCAGGTGAAAGGC
This sequence comes from Ktedonobacterales bacterium, assembly GCA_035763125.1. Classification (GTDB taxonomy): domain Bacteria; phylum Chloroflexota; class Ktedonobacteria; order Ktedonobacterales; family JADMIN01; genus SMAG-U1939. The sequence goes on along the minus strand of DASUBU010000207.1, from coordinate 16,791 downwards.
AGCCACCGCTTCGACGCCGACGACGCCATCGTGCGCGATGTCTCGAACGTGGGCGGCGGCGTGCGCGGGCTGGACCTGTTGCCCTCCAGCCTGCGGCTGATCAAGGTGCAGGATCGCGTCACCCAGCTCACCGATTTCGAGTCCTACGAGCGCGGACCGATCTTCGCCATGCGCGACGCGCTCTCCGAGTTCCTGCCTTACTACGATCACGTGCTGATTGATTGCCCGCCCTCGCTTGGCGTCGTTACGCTCAACGGACTGGCGATCTCAGATTCCTACCTCATCCCGGTGGTCCCCGATCTGCTCTCGGTGCTGGGCATCCCGCCGATCCTGGACCGCGTCGAGCATTTCGCCCAATGCACCCGCCGCAACGTCCGCGCGCTGGGCATCGTGATCTCCAAGATGCGCGTGCAGACCATCCTGCACAACGAGATGCTGCGTCGCCTGCGAGAGGACTTCGTGGAGCGCCGCTTCCCGCCGGTCTTTCAGACCATCGTCCCCGAATCCACTCGCATCGCCGAGGCGGCCAACGTGCTGGCGCCGCTCAACACGCTGCAACAGAAGTACGGGAACGGCGGCCCCTACGACGACCTCAGCGCGCTCACGCGGGAGTACCTCTCGTATGTCACGCAGTAGGCGCTCACCGTCACAGACCGGAAGCCCCTCCGAGCAGGCGCCGGAACAGAAGAGCGTGGCCGCGTTCCTGCGCGAGCTGGCGCACCGTGCCGAGGACGATCCGGCCTTCGCCGCCCGCCTGGACGACGCGCTGCATGCAAGTGGCCTGCTGCCGGTTGAGGCCGAACGCAGCCGTGCAACGAAGACAGCTCGCACAGGACGTACACAACCAGCAGGGCGTGTGCAGCACGCCACTACGAAAGCGGGCGGCATGGGAGCGCCTCCTCCGCTCGATCCCTACGCCACCCTGCGCACGGGAGGCCCAGATGGCTTGCGCGCCGCACTGGAGCAGCTCGACCTAGCGGAGCTACGAGCAATCGTGCGGGGCTGCCGCTTTGATCCCGCGCGCATCTCCGCCCGCTGGACGGCCAAAGAGCGCCTGATCGCGCTGATTGTTACCCAGACGCAGGCCCGCTCCGATCATGGCAAGGCCTTCTCGCGCGTGTGACGGCTGCGTTGCAGATGCTGTCTGGCTCGGGCGCTCTACGTCGCAATGGGCCTGCGAGCGCAATTCTGCTCGGCGCATGTTGTGCGCTTCAGGCGAGCACGGCAAGGCGCGGCGCTCCGCCCCAAGCGCATGACACCATGCCGCCATGCTGACGGCGCCAAAGAGGCAACAAGAAAGGCGCGGGGCGCGGACCTAGCCGCGGTTCCCGCGCCACCTGCGTGCGAGCATCGTCCCTTGGGGAGCGACGCGCTCGCTCCACGTGCCGCTCATGCCGCACCAGTCGTAGGGATGTGTTGCGCACACCCAATGCGGCACAAGCACTACATCATCGCGCTACGGGTGTTGCTGTCTGGCTTGCTCGGCCTGCGCCTCGCGCTCGCGCCGGCGAGCGCGCAGCCCACCAAGCCGGCCAATGCGCTCGTAATGTTCCGGCCCCAACGTGTCGCGTGTCGTCTCCCCGCCGATGCGGCCGATCGAGGCGTAGAACTCCGGCCCGCGCCGCTCGCGCACCGTGCGTCCGCCTTTCGAGCCGATCTTAGCGAAGAACTCCGCTCCATACTTCTCGCGAACCGCCATGCCGCCGCGCCGCGCGTTCTCGGATCCCGCGCGGGGTCCGCGCCGCCGCTTGGAGGGCTCCGTCACCTGCACCGCCACCGTCGTGCCGGCCGACTTCCGCTGCCGTGTTGCCATCGGTTCCCCCTTCTGCAAGCCCGAGCGGCAACCGTCCCACCGTGCCCGCGCAGTCTGAAAGAGGTGTAAGTCAACGTCCATCTCCGCGGGTCCTCGGGGTCCCCGCTCACTTGCTAGCCCAATGATAACAGCAAGGGGTGGCCTATGTAAAGGCGCAAGTCTTCGTAGTCCGGCCGTGGTCCGCCACACACCAGCGGTGCAGCACGAGTCGTTATGCGCTTGCGGCTAGTGCGCTTGCGGCTGTGGGGGGCAGGTGGTACACTGCCGCACGACCCGCGCGAAGGAGCGGCGCGCCAAGGACCCGCGGCGCAGAGCAGGCGTGTGGGCAGCCCGGCACAGGCTGGTGGACACGCGGAGCGGACGAAAGGGAGAACTGCCGTGATTGCTTGTCCACGGTGCGGACAGCCGTGCCCGCCCGACGCGGCATTCTGTGCCTCCTGTCACCTGATGTTTGCTCCGGGCGGCACGGTCGCCCAGCAGCAAGGCTACGGAGAACGCGAAACCTACGGAACGCACGAGCTTTCCGTGCGCGACCTGCTCAGCGAGGATGCGCTGCCCGATTGGCTGCGTGAAGCCGGTGGCGGCCGGGACGGACAGGGATACGGTCAAGCGCCGTCTGCGCAGGCAGCCCCCGGATATGCCGCGCCTGCCTGGGGCGGGCAGCAGCCGCCGCAGCCGGGCTATGGCGCGGCGCCGGGTTGGGGCGCTCCCCCAATCCCGCAGCCGGGCTATGGCGCGGAGATGCCCGCCTGGGGCCAACCTGAGCCGGGCCGAGGTGCGCCCGCAGGAGGGATGCCCAGAGGACCGATGGCTGGGCGTGGCGCGGCGCAGCATCTTTTTGATGAGTCTGCTCTGCCCGATTGGCTGCGCCAGCCGGGTCCGCCGCAGCGCCCCGCGCTCGAAGCGTACCCGACCTTGCAGCAGCAGATGCCCGCCGCTGGCTACGGTGCCCCACCGCCTTTCTCGCCATCGTATGCTCAGCCACCACAGCCGTACGCGGCTGCCGCTCCCTTCCCGCGCGTCGAGCAGGGCAACTCGTATCAGCCGCCCTCGCCGGAGACAAGCCTCACTGCGCAGTCGCTGATAGATGCCTCGGCATTGCCCGGCTGGTTGCGTGGTGAGCCGCAGTCACCACAGTCGCCGCCAGCCAATCCCAACGCTGCGTATCGCGGTGCTAATGGCCTGCCCGGACAATCGCTGGTTGAGGAATCCGCGCTGCCAACCTGGTTGCGCGCCGAGCCGGCGTCACCGTCGCCCGCCGCCTCTGCTGGCCCTCCGAATGCCGGTCAGGCCGGCCAGGCCGGCGCCAGCATCGCCGACTGGATCGCCGGCTCGACGGCCAACGACGCCCTGCCCCCCTGGCTCAGCCAGGCCTATGGCGCGGCGCAAGTCGGGCAAGCGCCGCCTGTGGCACGTCCGCCGCAGGCCCCCGCGTGGCCCGCGCCGCAGAGCCAGTCGCCGGCCGCAGCCCCGATCCCCGGCAATTGGGGCAACAACGCCTCGGCGGATGGTGGACTCGCGGCCAGCCAGTTGATGGACGAGTCCGCGCTGCCAGATTGGCTGCGGGCGCAGGGCGCCTCTTTGGCCTCACCGGCCGCAGCGGGGTGGCCGGCGCCGCTGCCGCAGAGCGCAAACGCGCCCGCCCCACGCCCGCCCTACTCCCCGGCTCTCGCGCCAGCCGCGGGGACGGCGCCTTGGGGAAGCGCCGCTGCAGAGTCGCAGCCAGTCGCACAGCGCTTCTCCGCGTCGGACCTGATTGACCCCGACGCCTTACCGAGCTGGACGGGTGGCAGTCAAGAGCCGCTGGGGGCAGCGCGCGATTCGTTCGGCGCGCCACCTGCGCCAAGCGCCAACGGCTCATCGTGGCTCGACGAAGGCGGCTATCCAGATGATCCGTGGGGCGATCCTGCGTCCCGCTCGGCACGTCTGCCAGCCGTGCGGCGTGACGAGCCGGCCGCTGGCCCACGTCGCGTGCCGCGTGGCGGTCCGCTCGCCGACGGGGAGCTTCCGCCCTGGCTGCAGGGCGGCGGTCCGGAGGGTGATTCGCCGCCGATGGGGAGCCGTGGCGCTCGCGGGGCGCCGCCCAGCTGGCCAGTCGAGAATACGACGTACGGTGCCAGTGAGGATGCTGGTGCGCCAGACGGCCCCGGCTATGAAGAATCCCAAGACGGCGGGCGGCGACGGGGCCGGCGCGGCTGGCGGCGACGCGGCCAGCGAGAATAATGTGGACTGACGCAGACAGCGGAGGCGGAGTTAGGGGGAAGGCAGGTGGCAGTTCCTGTACAGCGGGGGCCCCAGTCTGGCGAGGAGACCGATGCACAGGCCCCGGCAGTGGTGCGTTCGCTGTTGCTCGTAGACTGCGGCTCGGTCCATACGAAAGTCGCGCTTCTAGCGCGCATTGATGGCCAGATGCGGCTGCTGGCACGGGCGCAGTCACCGACAACGCTGCTGCCTCCGATCGAGGATCTGCGCGTTGGCGTGTACGAGGCCATCGCCACGATCGAGCGTATCACAGGGCGGGCGCTGCTGCGCGAGGGGCAGATCATCACGCCAGAGCAGCCCGACGCGACCGGGGTAGATACCGTCGCCCTGACCGCCAATGCCGGCGGGCCATTGCGCATTCTCGCCACCGGGCCGGGGCGCGAGGCACTCACCGGATTGCTTCACCGGGCGATTGGCGGCCTCTTCGCGCAGGTCGAGCCGTTGCCCACAATCCGCACCCACCCTGCGCCATCCGCGGCTGAATGGCAGCAAGCGCTGGCCCAGGCGCGTGCGTTTCAGCCGCATGCGCTGCTGATTGTCGGGCCGCCCTTCAGCGAGGGCAAGACGCCCAGCATGGACGAGACTGCCACTCAGATGGGCACCTGGCTGGATGGGCTCGCCGGCGCGGCGGCAGCCAGGCCATCCGCCCGCAACACGCTGCCGGTGGTGTTCACTGGCAGCCCGTCCGATGCCGAAACGCTCACCCTGACACTGCGCGACCGCACCTTCGTCCACGAAGTGGCGGGGCTCTCGCCTTCGACCCTGGCGCCGCTAAATCGAGCGGTCAGCGCGCTGTACGAGACGGTGGTGCTGCGCTCGCTGCCGAGCTTCGCCGTGCTCCGGCAGGCGGCGGCTACGCCGCCGATTGCTCCAATCACTGCGCTGGCGGGCATGATGCGCTATCTGGCTCAGCGTTTCCGGACGAACGTACTTGGCGTAGACATCGGCGCCTCTTCGACGACGCTGATGGGTGCGACGGCCAACGGCGATTTCCTGCCGGCGGTGCACCCCCTCGCGGGCGTCGGCCCAGGTCTTGGCGCGATTCTGCGGGAGCGTGGCGCGGCAAGCGTCTTACGCTGGCTGAGCTTCCAGGCGGCAGAGAACGAGCTGCGCGAGTACGCCCTGATGCGGATGTTGCGGCGCACGGCGCTGCCGGCGACGGCACGTGAGCTGGAGTTCGAGCATGCCTTCGCGCGCGAGGTGCTAGCCCTGGCGATGCGCGCGCCTGGCTCGCGGCTGCCAGGACTCCACCCTCTGGATGTGATCCTGGGCTCCGGCGGTGTGCTGGCGAACGCGCCGCACCCGGCGATGGCCGCGCTGATCCTGCTCGACGCGTTGCAGCCGGTTGGCATTACCTCGATGGTCCTCGACAGCGCGCAGCTCGCGGGTGCGTTGGGTGGTGTTGCGGCGCTGGACCCGGCGGCGGCCGGCGAGGTTGCCGCGCTCGACGCCGTCGTTCCACAGCTCGCTACCGTCATCTCGCTGACCGGCGAGATTCAGGTCGGGCAGCCGGCTGTGCGCGTGAGCCTGGAGGACACGAGCGGGAGCCGCACAGTGGCCGAAGTGATGGGCGGTACGCTGGCGTACCTCCCGCTCGCGCCGGGCGCGCAGGCCACACTAGGCCTCTATCCGGTGACCGGCGTGGATGCTGGGCTCGGACCCGGCCAGCATGCGCAGGCCAGCGAAGCGGTCGAAGGCGGGACGCTCGGTGTGATCGTAGATGCGCGCGGCCGCCCGCTGCGGCTGCCGGACGACGACGAGGAGCGGCAGCGCGGTTTACGTGCTTGGCGCCAGGCGCTTGGATTAGATGGGTGAGGCCGGGATGACAGTGTTGAATGTCGAATATCCGCAGGGGCGCCCATTTCTGCCCGCTCGCCAGGGGCACTATCTGCGCCCGCTGCCACCCGGTATGGTCGCGCGGGTGAGCGAGGGCGATCACGTGTCATCGGCGCAGATCATCGCCGAGCGGGCCGTCGGAGCGGAGGCAGCTCCGCCGTCGGGAGCAGGCGAGCGTGCGGGCATCCTCGCGGGAGTCTCCGGCCGTGTGGTAGAGGTGGTGGCGCAGCGCCACATCGCCATCAAGGGTGTCGTGGCGGTGTTTCAGGGCGCGATCGGGCTGGGAGGACAGAGTGCTGGCCCGCTCGCTCTGCTGCCCCGCGGCGAATTGCCAGCGGTCGTGCCGATCCCGGCGGGCTGCGTGATCGTATTTCCCGGCCAGCTTTCACTGACATTCATGCAGCGCGCGGTCGCCAACGGTGCGCTTGGCGTAATCGCCGGGAGCGCCTCGGCGCGCGAGTTCGAGGCCTTCGCGCGCACTGATCTCTCCGCGGTGTTGGACGAGCTGACGTCCCCGCCACAGCTCCTGGCGATGACCATCGTGCTTACCGAGGGCCTGGGCGACTACCCGATGCGGCCCGCACTCTTTCAGATGTTGGCGCAGCGCGTGAACACGCCGGTTCTGCTAGATGGCACGACACTTCCGCGTCGCAACCGCCATCCCGAGATCATCTTCCCCCTTCCGCCAGGCGCGCCGCCCGAAGCGGTGCCGGTGGATAGTGGCCTGGCGCCCGGCGTGATGGTTGGGGTGGCTGCCGGCGACCGGAGGGGCATGTCAGGGGTGATCGTCCATCTGTTTACGCGGCCACAGACAACCGCTGCCGGTTTTCGCGTGCCCAGCGCGTCGGTGCGTCTCGACGACGGCTCGACTGTTGTGCTGCCCCTGCACGTGCTCGACCGCATCGGCTAGCTGTGCAGGGGCAGGTGAGCGATGACGCGGCTCCACTCTGGCGGCAGCCGAGTGGGGCCGTTTGCACTCTGCCGGACAGCTAGTAGGAATAGCCGAATCGGCTGGGCTCCTTCTCGAAGGTCGCTTTGCACTCCGGCGAGCAGAAGTAGATCGTGCCTTCGCCCTGCATGTTCACTGGGGCAGGCAGTGTATTGGTGGCGTTGGCCTTCTCGACGGTCATGCCACAGACCGGGTCAACGGCCAGGTCGGGGGAATTCGTCTGCAGGTTGCCAGGATTGGGATTGAGCACGCCCTGGACGTCGGGATCGAGCCGCCCCTGATTCTGCATGCCGCTCTGGCCCTCGCCGCTCATCTGGTCAATTGGCTGGCTACCACCGGCGGCAGAGGTATGTTGCTGATCCATGTGTGACATCTCCTTTTTCGGCCTGGATGCGCACCTCGCACATGCCAAGGGTATGACGTAGCAAAGACAGTGCCGCTGCATCCCGGCGCGCCATTCACAAATGCCCTGCGCTGTGAGCATCCGCGTCCCGCGGCGCCTATCACGGGTGTAGACTACAGGCGACGGGGGGAATCGTAGGCGGCAGGAAGACTCACGGGAGGGCAGACCAGTGGCCAGCGTGCGACGGAAGTGGCGGCGCGGCGGAGCGTTGCTGCTTGGCAGTCTGTTGACCATCATGCTGACGGCGTCAGCCCCGACCACTGTACAATCACCGCATACGAGCGCCCTGCCTCAATCGCCACGATCGTATCGTGTCATGCTCCGTCCGGATGTCGCGTATGGGCCGCTGGAGGCTGAGCGGCTGGATCTGTGTCTGCCGGTGGGCGTACGGGGCCTACGTCCAGGTGTCGTGCTGATCCACGGCGGCGCCTGGCGTTTTGGCAGCCGGGGCGGCTTCGACGACTACTGCCAGGCATTCGCGGCGCTCGGCTTTCTCGCGGCTTCGATTGACTACCGTCTGGCGCCGCGCGCCATCTGGCCGGCCCAGCTTGTGGACGCGCAGCTTGCGGTGCGCTATCTGCGCGCGCATGCCGCCTCTCTCGGACTCGATGGCGTGCATCTGTGCGGCTTCGGCGAATCGGCCGGCGGCCAACTGGCGGCGTTTCTCGGCGTGCTCAGCGCAATCCACCCCGGCGACGCAGCGGGCCTCTATCCAGACGTGTCGCCCAAGGTCTCCTGCGTGGTGGATCTCTACGGTCCGACCGATCTCACCCACCCACTGCCGCTGCTCGACTCACTGGACACCTTTACGACCCTCTTTGGTGGGCTAACCCGCGACGCCGCGCCGGTGCTCTACCGTGACGCCTCGCCGCTCTACTTCGTCACGTCCACCGCTGCCCCAACGCTCATCATCCAGGGTGAGCAGGATACCACCGTGCCGCCGGAACAGTCACGTGTGTTTGCGGCGGCGCTGAAGGAAGCGGGTGTTCCTGTACAGTACGTCAGCTACGATGGTGGGCACGGCATCCCGCCCGACCTGCGCGACGCGATGCTGAAGACAGAAGGCGACTTCCTGCTTGCGCACGCGTGAATACCTATTGCACAATCCGATAGCGAGCATTGTCCTATCGGATTATCCGGCTGCTATACTCACAAAGAGTGAGGCGGCGCGCGGATCTGTTCGATCAAGGCGAGCAAGGAGTTCCACGCCCCCACCACGAGGCTCGCACGCCAACGCCATCACAGGTCATCCACGCGGACGCTCGCGCCCAACGACGTGCGCGCCGCCTGAGCTGCTGAGAAGGGATCCCGCTATGGCATCCACGTCCTCTTCATCGAACGCCTTCGGCGCGCGGGCGACGCTGCAGAGCGCCGCCGGCTCAGTCGCCTATTATCGGCTCGGCGCGCTGGCTGGTCACGGCGCCACGCCACTCGATCAGCTCCCGTTCACCGTCCGCATCCTGGCTGAGAACGCGCTGCGCAATGCCGATCTGGAGCCAGGGCTGGTGCATCCGGCGGAGGTGCGTGCGCTGGCGGGCTGGCGGCCGGGCCCGACACAGCCGGGCGAGCCGGAGGAGCTGCCATTCATGCCGGCGCGCGTGATCTTGCAGGACTTCACCGGCGTGCCGGCGGTGGTGGATCTGGCGGCGATGCGCGACGCGGTGAAGCAGATGGGCGGCGACCCGAACGGCGTCAATCCGCTGGTGCCGGCGGACCTGGTGATTGATCACTCAGTGCAGGTAGACATGTTCGGCTCGACGCTGGCCTTCGGCGCCAATGTCAAGCGCGAGTATGAGCGCAACGGCGAGCGCTACGCACTGCTGCGCTGGGCGCAGGCCGCCTTCAAGGATTTCAGTGTCGTGCCACCGGGCACCGGCATCGTCCACCAGGTTAACCTGGAGTATCTGGGCAAGGTCGTTCAGACGCGCAACGGTGTCGCCTTCCCGGATACACTCGTCGGCACCGACTCACACACGACGATGATCAACGGGCTGGGCATCCTCGGCTGGGGCGTCGGCGGCATCGAGGCCGAGGCGGTGATGCTGGGCCAGCCGCTCTATCTGCTCAAGCCCGAAGTGATCGGCGTCAAGCTTATGGGCGCGATGCCAGAAGGCGCGACGGCCACCGATCTCGTGCTGGCGGTCACGCAGATGCTGCGCGCGCACGGCGTGGTGGGACGCTTCGTCGAGTTCGCCGGCACGGGGTTGAGCTCGCTCTCGCTGCCCGACCGCGCGACGATCTCGAACATGTCGCCAGAGTTTGGCGCGACGGCCACGCTCTTCCCTGTGGACGACGAGACGCTGCGCTACCTGCGCCTGACGGGCCGGCCGGCGGAGCTGGTGGACCTGGTCGAGCGCTACACCAAGGAGCAGGGCCTCTTCCGCACCGACGACACACCGGTGCCACAGTTCGACGAGCTGCTGGAGCTGGATCTCGGCACCATCGAGCCGAGTCTGGCCGGTCCGCGCCGGCCGCAGGATCGTGTGGCGTTGGGTCAGGTCAAGCAGAACTTCCACGCCGCCTTCCCCCAGACGCAGCCGGACGGCACGCAGCAGCCCAGCGATGGCCGGGTGCTGGTCAACGTGGAGGGCGAGGAGGTGCCGGTCGGCAACGGCTCGGTGGCGATTGCCGCCATCACGAGCTGCACCAACACCTCGAATCCATCGGTGATGCTGGCCGCTGGGCTGCTGGCGAAGCATGCTGTCGAGCGTGGCCTGCGTGTCAATCCCGCCGTCAAGACGAGTCTGGCCCCCGGCTCGCGCGCGGTGACCGACTACCTGCGCGCCGCAGGCCTGCTGCCCTTCCTCGAAGCGCTGCATTTCCACGTCGTCGGCTATGGTTGTACAACTTGCATCGGAAACAGCGGTCCCTTGCCTGAGCCGGTGGCCGAAGCGGTGACCGAGAACAATTTCGCGGTGGTCGCCGTGCTCTCCGGCAATCGCAACTTCGAGGGGCGCATCCATCCACAGGTGCGCGCGAGCTATCTCGCCTCCCCGCCGCTGGTGGTCGCCTACGCGCTGGCTGGCTCGGTGGATGTAGACCTCACCAACGAGCCGATTGGCCGCGACCCCAACGACCAACCGGTCTATCTGAAGGACATCTGGCCCACGCCGCAGGAGGTGGCCGAGGCGCTCAGCAGCGTGGTTAAGCCGGAGGTCTTCACTGGGGAGTACGGACACGTCTTCGATGGCGACGAGCACTGGCAGGCGCTGCCGCTGCCCACCGCCGGCACGGGCCTCTTCGAGTGGGACCCCAGCTCGACCTACGTGCGCAAACCGACCTTCTTCGAGGGTCTGGCCCCGGAGCCGCAGCCGCTCTCCGACATTACCGGCGCTCGCGTGCTGGTCTCGGTGAGCGACTCCATCACCACCGACCACATCTCTCCGGCCGGCTCGATCCCAACGCAAAGCCCCGCCGGCAAGTACCTCATCGAGCACGACGTCAGCCCGCGCGACTTCAACAGTTATGGCGCGCGGCGTGGCAACCACGAGGTGATGGTACGTGGCACGTTCGCCAACATCCGCCTGCGCAACCTGCTGGTGCCGGGCAAGGAGGGCTATTACACTGCATATCTGCCTACCGGCGAGGAGATGACGATCTACGACGCCTCGGTGCGCTATCAGCAGGAGGGCACGCCGCTGCTGGTGATCGCTGGCAAAGAGTACGGCTCGGGCAGCTCGCGCGACTGGGCTGCCAAGGGCCCGCTGTTGTTGGGCATCAAGGCCACGCTGGCCGAGAGCTACGAGCGCATCCACCGCAGCAATCTGGTCGGCATGGGTATCCTGCCGTTGCAGTTCAAGCCGGGTGAGAGCCGCGAGAGCCTGGGCCTAACCGGCCGCGAAACGTTCGACATCGTGGGCGTCGCGGGCGAGCTGAAGCCGCGCCAGGAGTTGACCGTGCGCGTTCATCGTGAGGACGGCACGACCAGTGAGCTCTCGGCCATTGCGCGGCTCGACAGCCCAATTGACATCAATTACTATCGCAACGGCGGCATCCTGCAGACCGTGTTGCGGCGGCTGGCACGGGCGTAATCACGCGCGGATGCCACAACTCACGGCTCCACTCCGTCCGCGGACTGGGGTCGTGGGGCGTCGCGTCGCGGGGCACGCATCCACAGCATCGAGAGCGCGCTGGCACCTCTCCCCTCTCAGCGTTTGGTTGTTCTGCGGATGGCGGAGGGCAGCACACCCTCACGCACGAGTAGCCACCCATACGCGGTGATGGCGCTCGGCGGGGCGCTGGGCACTGCCGCGTGCGGGCCCGAGACCTGCACACCGGGAAAGCCGCCGTCCATCAGCAATTGCGGCAAGGTGACGGGCTTGAGGCCGCGCGCCTTGAGGCCGTTGAGGATAGCCGGCAGCGCCGCCAGCGTCTCCTCCCGCTGGGCGGGGGCGTCGTGCATCAAGATGATCCCGCCTGGGTGTGCCGCGGCCAGCACGTTCTTGACGACGGTATCCGTGCCGGGGCGGCTCCAGTCGTCGGAATCGTCACTCCAGACGATCGTCGTCAATCCGACCTGATCCGCAACCCTCAACACACGACGATTGGTCGCCCCGTATGGCGGACGCCAGAACCAGATGCAGGCATCGGCGCCGAGCGCGGCATGCAGCGCGTCGAGCGTCGCCTGAAGCTGGTAGTGCATCGCCGGGGGCTTGAGCGTCGTCATATCAGGATGATCCCACGTATGGACGCCGATAGCGAAGCCGTCGCGCCACTCGCGGCGCGCCAGATCCGGCGCTGCCTGCACCTCGTTGCCCAGCAGGAAGAAGGTGGCCGGCGTATGCGTCTGCTCGAGATACTGCACAATGGGGATGGTCGTTTCGGGCACCGGTCCGTCGTCGAAGGTGAGCGCCACTTCGTTGGGTGCGCTGTGGCCGCCGTACGCGCCCTGATAGATGGGGCTCCCCAGCGGCTCTGGCCGCCCAGCGGCGCACCCCATGCCCGAGTTCAACTGGGTATTCGATGGAGGCCGTGGCGTGGCGGTCGAAGCTGGCGAGTGCCCACCGCTTCCCGCCTGGGCGGTGCGACCGCCGCTGCCGAGTATGCCCAGTCCTGGTTGCGCGGAATGGACAAGGGCCACGCTACCCAGTGCCAGCGCAGCGATGACGATACCCAACAGCACCCCGGCAACGATCTTCCGTCGGGGGGACCACCTGCTCCAACTCCCTGTACGGCGCAGCGCCGGCGCCCCTGCGACGGGCTGCCGCTGGGGTCGCCGCCTTCCAACTCGCCAACGACGCCACCATGCCAGCGAGACCCCTACGCCCTGCGACCGCTCCCTACGAGCCATATGCTGTCGTCCTCTCGTCCTCGCAGTCTGCCATCTATGAGGAATAGACCCGAAGGTCGCCAACGTGAGAGGATTGCCACAAAAGTCCTGGATGAAAAGCCGTCCCATGGGTGGAGTGCGGCGTTGCGCAGCAGATTGGCCAGCAGCAAGACGGCCCACGATGGCGTTGCAGACACCCCCGGCGATGTTACGGGTACTGGGAAGGATGCCTGGCACAGATGCCGAGAGCCACCCCCTAGCGTTCTTCGATCTGCCTTCATGCGGCAAGCACCCTTCTGCGGAAGTGATGTGCCATCGGGCAACTTGGCGTCGTTGGATTGGCGCCATTGCTCAGGTGCGAGCTCATCTGGCGACTGGCAGGAGAATTGCATTCAGGGCATAATGGGAGGTAGGAGCGCCGCTCGCTGTTGTCTGCGCTGTGTGGCCTGGAATGGGGGAGCCGAGCATGCAGGACGCATTGCCGCTGGAAGCCACCGAGCTAGAGCTTGACGCCATGGGGCCGGAGGAGCTGGCGCCGGGGGTTTGGCGCGTGCCGGCGCCGCTGCCGTTCGGCGCGCGCACGGTCAACCTCTATCTCATCCGTGGTCAGCGCTCGGAGGATGGCTGGCTGCTGGTTGATGCCCCACTAGATACGTCGCGGGCGGAGGCCGCGCTGGCCGATGCACTGGCACAGATCGGCATCGGCGCGCGCGACATTGCGGCAATCGCGCTGACTCACGCACACCCAGATCATCTCGGCGCCATCGGCGCCTGGCAGCGTCTTGCCGCTGCGCCCGTCTATCTCCTCTCCTATGCCGCGCACGACCTGTATCCGCTCTGGGCCGATACGAGCAACGCGGCCTTCACCCACGGTGCACAGGTGTTGGCGTCACATGGCATGCCGCCGGACGAAGCCCAGGCGCTGGTGACTCGTGCGGTCCAGATCCGGCGCGTGCTTGATCTGCCCACGCAGCCCCAGCAGCTGGCCCACGGCCAGCGTGTGCGCCTTGCAGGCACAACCTACCACGCCCAATGGCTGCCTGGACACGCCGACGGCCAGCTCGGCCTGCTGCGTGATGATGGGCTGCTGATCGCCGGCGACGCCGTGCTGGCGGGGCTCGTGCCCTCGGTGGGATGGTATCCCTGGACACGCCCCGACCCGCTAGGCGATCAGCTCCACACGCTTGATGCGCTTGGGCGGCTGCCGGTGCGTCTCGTCTTGCCGGGGCACGGCCGCCCTCTTGTGGACCTGGCAGACAGAGCGGGGATTCTGCGCGGGACCTATGTGCGCGAGCTGACGACGGTGGCGCGCCTGCTGGCCGAGCGGCCGGAGGGCACGAACGCCTACAGACTTGCGGCCGAGATCTATGGCCAGCGCATGCGCCAGTTGGATTCGCGTCTGCTGGCGGTCGCGGAGGCGGTGGCGCGGCTGGAGCACCTGGTGGCGATCGGACGCGCCGAGCGCAGGACAGGCACGAACGGCGCGATCGCCTATCAACGTGCCGACGAGAGCGCCGCGCACCAGGAGCAGTAGCTGAGCGTCATGCCCTTTCCAGTGGATGCCACAGAGCTAGCCGGGTTGGTGCACCGTATGTCCGCCGAGTAAGGGCGGTAGCCTCGGTATATTTTGCCTGCTTTATCCAGTGGAGGCGGCGGAGCTGTGAGGCAGGCCACAGACGAGCGCAGGGAGCGTTCGTTATGATCGCAGGGCGCATTGACTGATCGCCGCGCCAAGCGAGAGGAAACGAATGATGATGCCGCCGACGCCGACTGTAGCGATGGGGACGCATAATGGGAGGACGCGGCGCCAGCGCAACGTGCTAGGCACGCTGCTGGTGGTGGCACTGACGGGGGTGTTGACGGCCTGTGGCGCCACGACTGGCGCTCATACGAGCGTGACGCCGACTGCGGAGGCCACACAGCCTCCAGCGCTGCCGAAGGGCTGGAGCCTCGTGACGAGTCCCAGTGTCGGCCAGGAAGGTCGGCTGATCGGTGTCGCGGCACGCTCGTCCACTGATGCCTGGGCAGTCGGTCAGTACCAGGGAACTGACAGCCTCCAGCGCACGCTGATCGAGCATTGGGATGGCAGCCAGTGGTCCGTGACACCCAGTCCCAGCCCCGGTGCGCAGGCCAACGAGCTCGTGGCGACCGCAGTCGTCCCCGGCGGTGATAGCGTGTGGGCCGTTGGCTCGCAGACTACCGCGAACGGCGCCCAGCAGCCGTTGGTCGAGCGCTGGTCGGGCGGCCAGTGGAGTGTGGCGTCGCTGCCACGTCTCAAGGTCGGCGGTGTACTCGGTGGAGTGGTTGCGACCTCGGCGAGCGACGCCTGGGTGGTCGGCAGCATGCACACTTCCGGCAGCGGCCAAGGGGCGCCATCCCCCGACCAGCCGCTCGCTTTGCACTGGGATGGATCGCAGTGGAAGGTTGTGTCCGTACCCAGCCCTTCGCGCGATAGTGAGGAGACGCTCGCTGCGGTAGCCGTGCTGGCGCCAAACGATGCATGGGCGGTGGGCAGTGACACCTCGAACGCCACCTCGTTGATAGAGCACTGGGACGGCGCCCGCTGGAAGATCGTGCCCGGCGTAGGCAGCGGCCGAGTGGGCTTCGGCCTGGGCGGCATTGCCGCCGTCTCGCCGCACGACATCTGGGCCGTCGGCATGGGTCGGCCACCGGGTTTTCCTCTCGGTTGTGGCGCGCCCAGCGGTGCACTGATCGTGCATTGGGACGGCAGCCGCTGGTCTAGCGTTCCAGTGCCTCAGATCGGCAATCGCCAGACGCCGGACCAGTATCAATTGGCAAGTGTCGCGGCGAGTGCGGCCAACGACGTGTGGGCGGTCGGTAGTGTGCTCGACTACGAGACCGCCCGCAGCGGCGCGTACCTCCCAGTGATCGAGCATTGGGATGGCGCCCGATGGAGCGTGGTCTCCGGGCCGGCCACACCGACTACCGAGGGGCTGATGGGTGTCGCGGCCGCTGGCGGCGCAGTCTGGGCCACCGGACAGAGCGAGGCGAGCAGTGGTCCCGGCGCGACGCTGATCGCCCAGTGGAACGGCACCCGCTGGGGAGTTGTGGATAGTCCCAGCCCAGGAACCCTGCGCAATCGGTTGAGCGGTGTCGCGGCTGTGAGCGCGAGTGACGCATGGGCGGTGGGCGCGTCGGCTGGTGGCACGCTCGCCGAGCGCTGGAGCGGCGGTGTGTGGAGTGTCGTCAGCACGCCGAACACCACGCCAGTGGACGACTCCTTGGAGGCAGTGGCCGCGGTCTCGGCCAACGATGCGTGGGCGGTCGGCGTCGCGGGCACCAGCCAGGGCAAGGTCCAGGCGACCACACAGCACTGGAACGGCAGCGACTGGTCGGCGGTACCTGCTGCGCCCGGCGACGGAACAGCGTCCGTCGAGCTGAGCAGTGTTGCGGCACTCTCGGCCAGTGACGTATGGGCCGGCGGCCGTGGTGCAGTCGGACCGACACTCGAGCACTGGACAGGCAGCGCATGGACGCTGGCGCCCAGCCCCACCAGCTTGGACGGCATGAGCATCTCGGGGTTTGCGATCAACGGACTGGCACCTGTAGCTGCCAACGACGTATGGGCGGTCGGCGGCAACGTGCTGTACAATTGCGGCTCGGCGTTCCCCGCGCTGATCGAGCATTGGGACGGTCACACGTGGAAAACGATCCGCAACACGCCGCAGGGGACGCTCTACGGCGTAACGGCAGTCTCTGCCACTGACGTATGGGCCGTTGGGTGGAGCTTCGGCGGGGGGCCGAATGCCGCACTGATCATGCACTGGGACGGCCGCGCTTGGAAGGTGGTGCCAGCGCCAATGGGACTACCGGGTGAGAGCGCCAGGCTGACTGGTGTGGCAGCGCACGGCGCGCGCGACGTATGGGCGGTGGGGAATGCTTACACGGTCGGCACGTCGGTTGGGGAGCCGCAACAGGTCGCGGCTGCTGCGCACTGGGACGGCACGCACTGGAGCTACGCGCAATTGCCGCAGCCCGGGCTGAACGAAAACTCGCTGGCTGGCGTTGCACCGGTCGTTAGTGGAGAGTTCTGGGCAGTGGGTGCCTACAGCAACTGTGCTGTCTGCCAGGCCGAGCAGGCGCTCATCCTGCACTTCGGTCCATAACGCGCCCTGTCTGATCTGTTCTGTCCTCCCCCTCGCCGCGCACCCGCTCGAAGGTGCGTCCGGCGGACGCCACATGCCAGGGGTGAAGGCCCCCTACGGGATAGCCCCGACCGGCCGGCCGGACAGCACCAC